>JABDKD010000223.1 GCA_013003215.1 Pyrinomonadaceae bacterium | reverse complement strand
CTTCGCCCCATTTTCGATATTTTCAGAATCATCAAACGCTGATGTTAGCATCAAATCTGGCAGCAGTTTTCCTTTTTCAAACAAGTCTTCAGTGATTTTGAATCTAACAATGTTGCCCGTTACTTCGTTACCTGCTGGAATGCTTAGCTTCACGACTTTCGCAGTTTCTTTGCTTCCGTTTTCTCTTTCATATCTTAACCTGACTAGGTGATAGTCGTCTGGATCGGAATAGGGGTCGATTCGAGTAAGCGATGAGGCGAATGTAACCAGAAGTTGGGTTTCGGAATTCCAACATTCAATTTGTGCCGCGGTTACGTTGGTATCCGTAGCAGGGTCTTGGTCGGGATTATTCGCCGAAGGAATTGACTTAGAGTTTTGCGTGCTCATTCGAATTACGTCAGCTTCCTTTCCCTCCAATTCTGAGTTGATAGCCAAGAACTCCCCGACTTGGGAATAAGTCCATCCTCCCTTAATGCCCTTTTTGATCTGAATCCTTGCAGGAGCAGTGTTTGGAAGTTTATATGGCAATGTGTTTCCATCGGGACCAATTGCTCTAGCGTTTAGGTACCCAATTACGTCTCCCGCCCTTGCTTTTCCGCTTTCGGTAAAAGAGGTAAGGCAATTGACGAATCTAAGTCTAGAGGCATCTGTGCTTAACTCATTCACCGCTGGTTCTTTTGCCTTGACCTCAGATTCGAAACCAGTCATGATGCGGCATTCTGAGATGAGTTCATAGGCTCGGTTAATAGGAAGGACATGAATTCCAGATTTGGTTCGAATTGATTCAATAAGGTCGCCTACTGTTGAGGTGGAAGTAATGCCATCTAGCGCTGCATGGGCAATCACGAATCTATGTTCGAGACTCTTCTTTTGTTGTTTGAGCTCTTTGAAACGGACTTTAAGTGCTGCTGGGATCTTTTGAGGTAAATTATCCAAATCGAAGTACTTACTCGGCACACCGAAGTTTTTGTTTCGAACAAGGTATCGCTTCAGCGCTGCGAGTTTTGCAGGTTCGGCAAACCCAACTAGAAGCAGAGTGTCTTCCGCATTGATCGTGTCCCCATTGTATCCGGAAGAGTACCTTATAGACTTCGTGACGATATCCTCAGCGGTTTCGTGGCGCATGATATTTACCACGATGTCGTTGCGCTTGTTTTCCAAAATGTAGGTTCTTGAGAAAACCTGCTGGGCAATTGCGATTGACATGAGCTGGACGGCAATTGTGAGTATTTTGATCGGTTGATTCATGGTGGCTCCTTCGTTTAATTGTGGTTCTCTTTTCTGGTGTGGATGAAAAACTAAATACCCGCCTGGTGTCGGACAGTCACCGCAAGTTGTTCCCCAAAAACTTAGCAAGGTCAATTCGATGTCACGAGACTGAGGTTCGTCCCAGACAGCAAGTCAAAAAACTTTGATAACGAATACGCCAACATGATTGCATAGCTGTGACCGGTTTTCAAACGCAATTGCAAAACAGTTCTTCTCCCACTTAGCCTTGCACCTCATTTCGGGTATAATCTCCCGAAACCCAAATAGATAGTTTTTAAATGCCAAAGCGTACAGATATCCACAAGATCCTGATCATCGGTTCGGGACCAATTGTCATCGGACAGGCCTGCGAATTTGACTATTCAGGCACCCAGGCCTGCAGAGCCCTTCGACAAGAGGGATTTGAGGTAGTTCTCGTGAACTCAAATCCGGCGACAATTATGACGGACTCAGAGATGGCCGATCATACATACATCGAACCCCTTACTGTTGAAACAATTACGGCGATAATCGAAAAAGAGAAGCCCGACGCTCTTTTACCGACTGTCGGAGGCCAAACGGGGTTAAACCTGTCTGTCGAGCTTTATGAGAAAGGGATTCTTGAAAAACATGGCGTTGCACTGATTGGCGCTAATGTCGACTCGATAAAGGTCGGTGAGGACCGCGAGCTTTTCCAGGCCGCGATGAATGAGATTGGTATCGAAAGTCCGAAGGGCGATTTCGCGCATACCTGGGAAGAAGCTAAAGAGATCGTGAAGGAAACGGGTTATCCGGCGATCATACGCCCGGCGTATACGCTTGGAGGCACCGGCGGCGGAACGGCATATAACCCTGAAGAATTCGAAAAGATAGTACAGCGCGGACTTTCAGAATCGCCGGTTTCGCAGGTCCTGATCGAGGAATCGATTCTCGGCTGGAAAGAGTTTGAGTTGGAAGTGATGCGCGACCTCAACGACAACGTCGTGATCATCTGCTCGATCGAGAATTTTGATCCGATGGGTGTTCACACAGGGGACTCCATCACAGTCGCACCGGCGCAAACGCTTACCGATGTCGAGTACCAACGTCTCCGCGATATGTCCCTGGCGTGCATCAGGCGTGTAGGAGTGGAGACAGGCGGCTCCAACATACAGTTCGCGGTGAACCCGGAGAACGGCGATATCCGGATAATCGAGATGAACCCAAGGGTTTCGCGTTCTTCGGCCCTTGCGTCAAAAGCGACAGGCTTCCCGATCGCGAAGATCGCAGCGAAACTGGCGGTTGGTTACACACTTGATGAGATACCAAACGACATCACGAAGAAGACCCCGGCCTCGTTCGAACCGACTATCGACTATGTCGTAACAAAGATCCCGAAATGGGCATTTGAGAAGTTTCCCGGAACGGAAGATGTGCTTGGGACGCAGATGAAGTCAGTCGGAGAGGTGATGGCGATCGGGCGTACGTTTAAGGAGAGTCTGTTTAAGGCGCTGCGTTCGTTGGAATCGGTTAAACCACTGCGTTTGCAGGGAATACCGGATCATTTGTTGCAACAGAAGCTCACCCGTCCTAATTCCCAAAGGTTTTCGTACATCACATATGCTCTCCAGCACGGGTATTCGATCGAAGAAGTACACCGTCTGACAAAGATTGACGTTTGGTTCCTGGAACAGTTGTTCGAGGTGATGCGGCTTCAGGACCGGATCGTCGGGCGCGATCTCAACGATGTGCCGACGGATGTACTTCGATACGCGAAGGAATACTCGCTTTCAGACAGACGCATCGCGTTTTTGACCGGTTCAACTGAAGACGAGGTGAGACAAAGACGCAAGGACCTCGGAGTAATCCCGGTTTATAAACGCGTCGATACCTGCGCCGCTGAATTTGAATCTCATACCCCCTACCTCTATTCGACCTACGAGGAAGAATGTGAGGCCGATACCGATGACAAAAGGAAGATCATGATCCTTGGTTCCGGCCCCAATCGAATTGGACAGGGAATCGAGTTTGATTACTGCTGCTGCCACGCAAGCTTTGCACTCGGTGACGCCGGCTTCGAAACGATAATGGTCAATTGCAACCCTGAAACCGTTTCAACAGACTATGACACTTCCGACCGCTTGTATTTCGAGCCCCTCACTTTTGAAGATGTGATGAACATCGTCGAAAAAGAGAAGCCCGAAGGTGTTATCGTTCAGTTCGGAGGACAGACGCCTCTAAACCTTTCCGACCGGCTCGACGAAGCGGGCGTTCCGATCATCGGTACATCCCCGGACTCGATCGATCTCGCGGAAGACCGGAAGCGATTCAGCGCTCTTCTGCAGGAACTAAAGATCCCGCAGCCGGCGAACGGCACTGCTGTTTCGATTGAAGAAGCGAGAAAAATCGCCGGAGAGATCGGATATCCGGTTGTAGTTCGGCCCAGTTTCGTACTTGGTGGAAGGGCAATGGCGATCGTTTATGATGACGATACCCTTACCGACTACATGAAGAACGCGGTAGACGCGTCTCCTGAAAAACCGGTGCTTATCGACAAATTCCTCGAGAGGGCGGTCGAACTTGACGTCGACGCGCTTGCCGACGAGACAGCCTGTGTGATCGCGGGTATCCAGGAACACATTGAAGAGGCCGGCATACATTCGGGTGATTCCAGTTCGGTGCTGCCGACGCAAAAAGTTGCTTCTGAGCATCTTGAAACCATCAGCCACTATACAAAAGCTCTTGCTAAAGCGCTGAAGGTAAAGGGATTGATGAACCTTCAACTGGCGATCAAAGACGACCGGGTTTATGTCATCGAAGTAAACCCAAGGGCTTCGCGGACGGTTCCGTTTGTCGCGAAGGCGACTGGTGTTCCGTTGGCGAAGATCGCGTCGCTTGTAATGGCCGGTGAAAAAACACTTGCAGATTTCGAGCTTCCTGACTTTTTGACCGTGCCGCATGTCTTTGTGAAATCTCCTGTGTTTCCGTTCAAGAAGTTTGAGGGCGTTGATCCGATCCTAGGACCGGAGATGCACTCGACTGGAGAGGTTATGGGCGTGGGAACCTCGTTCGGAGAGGCTTACGGTAAGGCAATGGAAGGAGCCGGGATCACGCTTCCCTTGAGCGGTACGGCGTTTATATCCGTAAACGACGGCGACAAGGGGCAGGCGGTTGTAATAGCCCGCAGGTTAAGGAAGATGGGCTTTGACCTAATCGCAACTTACGGCACGGCGGCCAGGCTGAAGGAAGTTGGACTAGATTGTGAAACTGTCTTTAAAGTGAATGAGGGTCGGCCTAACATTGCGGATTACATCAAACGCGGCGATATCGCTCTTGTGATCAATACACCGTTGGGTATGACTTCCCACTACGACGAGAAGCCTATCAGGAAGTCCGCGCTGCAGTTTGGGGTTCCTTCCGTAACCACCATGACCGGTGCGGAAGCGCTTGTAGAGGCCATAGCTTCGAAAATGGATCAGGAATCTGTATCGGTAAGAAGCCTTCAGGAGATTCACGATAAGAAGAAAAAGACGAGGGCGAATAATTCCGAATAGGCGCTCTGACAAAAGCTTGTTCAGCACTTTTGACTAAAAGACTGCTTGTTCGACGCGAAGCGGTGCCGTAGACTATTTCTTTAAAACCAACATCCGACTCGCATTAAAGGACAAAATTAGTATCAGCTGAGGAGGACTCCGCATCTCAGACGTCGAGGTGTCGAGTTTTTAGAAGTTCAGATAAACAGAAGAAAAAAAAGGGGATAAGCGTGAATAGAATTCTAAGAGTTTCATCATTTACCGTATTGATTGTGTTGTTCGCATCAGTCGGAGGATTTGCCTTCCAGGACGAGCCCAAGACTCCGACAAAGGCCGAGGCCAAGCCTGCTGCGTCTCCAAAAAAGACACCGCCGCCAAAAAAAGAAAAGCCAAAATTTAAGAAATACGAAGAAGTAGTAACGAAGAAGGCGAAGACTACGAAAGGCATCTTCACGACCCACGAGGTTGATGACAAACTCTATTATGAAATCGACCCGTCTTTGTTCGGAAAAGAATTCGTTTGGCTGGTACAGATCGCGAAAACGGAAGCGGGATTCGGGCTTGGCGGCCTTGAAGCGAAGCGAAACGTTGTGCAGTTTGACCGTTTGGGTGACTATGTCCTTCTCAGGCGGATGAACTATGGAATCCGGGCTGATGAAGGTTCTACAGAAGATATTGCGGTGAAGGCCTCGAATCTCGAAGGAATTATCGCTTCGATGAAGATCGTGACATTTGGGAAAGACAAGACACCGGTGATTGAAATGACACAGGTGTTTAAGGGAGATGTCTCTGAATTGAGCCCGAAGCAGAATTTGAATGCAGCGGCGATTGATAGGAACCGCGTTTTTATCACGTCCGTCAAGACGTTCGTAAAGAACATTGAAACCCGGGTGCTGGCGACCTACAGGCTCAAGCCTCCCAGGCCTCCGCGCCCCGGACAGCGTCCTGCGCCCCCGAGAGGGGACTTCGCGACGGTGGAACTCCACCATTCGATGGTTGCTCTTCCTGACCGGCCGATGAGACCGCGTGTTTACGATGCGCGTGTCGGATTCTTTAGCGGTTCTCATCTGGATTTCAGTTCCGAGGAAAACATTGCGGAGCGGGTACGTTATGTCCGACGGTGGCGACTTGAGAAGAAGGATCCGTCTGCGGCGGTAAGCGAGCCCGTTGAGCCGATTATCTACTACGTCGGAAGAGGAACGCCTGAGAAATGGCGTAAGTACGTCATCGAAGGGATTGAAATGTGGCAGCCGGCTTTTGAGTCCGCAGGATTCAAGAATGCGATTATCGGAAAGATGGCGCCGACCAAAGAAGAAGATCCGAATTGGGACCCTGAAGATGCACGTTATTCCACGGTCCGGTGGCTCGCCTCCGAAATCAGAAACGCTTTCGGACCTCACGTTCAGGACCCGAGAAGCGGTGAAATCCTTGAAGCCGATGTCCGCATGTTTCACAACGTCATCGCACTGCTTGAGGATTGGTATTTTGTTCAGGCGGGAGCTTCAGATCCAAGGGCGTCAAAACTACCTTTAAGTGAAGACCTGATGGGCGAACTGCTCAGATACGTCGTCGCGCATGAGGTTGGCCATACGATCGGTTTGCGGCACAACATGCTGGGAAATAATGCTTATCCCGTTGAGAGCTATAGAGATGCCGAGTTCGTAAATAAATACGGCATGTCCTCATCGATCATGGACTACGCTCGTTTCAACTACATCGCTCAGCCGGGAGACGGTGTCGCATACATTCCGAACAAGGTTGGACCCTACGATCATTTCGCTCTCGAGTGGGGTTACAGCGAATTTGATAACTCACTCCAGCGGGAGGCGGATGTTCCGAAACTGAACGCGATCGCCGAAAGGCAGATGACCAATCCAATGCTCCGCTTCGGTGGCGGTGGGGAACCGCGGGCCCAAACCGAGGACATCGGCGATGACGCCATAAAGGCTACGACCTATGGGCTCAAGAACCTGGAGGTCATTACCGGTAGACTCGTAAATGCGGCAACTCAAAACGGCAAGGACTTTAGCCGCCTGAATTCGATCTACGGTACCGTTCACAACCAGATGCGCAGGGAACTTGGCCATGTTGTCAGTTATATCGGCGGCGTCGAGACCGACAATCTCGTTGCCGGTTTGCCTCGCTCGGATGCGTACAGGCCGACCCCGGTCGCAAAGCAGAAAGAGGCGATGGCATTTGTCCAGGAACATGCTTTCCATACGAAGCAGTTCATGCTGAATAAGGAGATCATCCAGCGGATCGGCATGAGAAATGTCGTGACGAGATTTTCCGCGTCTCAGTCGAGCTTTATGCGCAGAATTCTGAGCGATCGTCTGATCACGCTTATCAATGATCAGGCCGCCAGTGGGTTTCAGGTCTATGAGCCGATCGATATTTTTGAGGATATGCGGCGAGGTGTCTTTTCCGAAATCTACGAAAAGAACGCAAAACCAAACGTGTTTCGACGGAATCTTCAGCGAGCGATGGTCGAGCACCTGATCAGTTCGATCGATAGAAAGAAACCGGGCTCGGCTGATTTCAAAGCGCTCTCCAGGGCCACACTGGTCACGCTCCAGAGTGATTTGAGAAGGGCCGGAAACAGGGAGAAAGATTCCATGTCAAGAATCCATTATATGGACCTCGAAGGGATCATAGCTCTCGGGCTATCCGGTAAGTAGATTAAACAGCCCCGGTCTTCAACAGGAGGTCGGGGCATTTTTGTGTTCAGATCAGTGTCTTTGAAATCTTAAAGACCTGTGCGTCTTCTTCCACACCCACCAGGTGTATGTAGATCTCATTTCCGGATTTGTTGTAGGAGGGGAAATGGATCATTCCAAACTGAAAAAAAGTTGGATGCCATCCGTCTTTCTTGAACGAAACTACTTGTTTGAGCTCTTCGTTACTGTCCACATGCCAAAGGGCAGCTACGTTTTCCTTTTGGCTCGGTGCGTTTTCAGCAGTGCTCGCAAAAAACAGGTCCTCACCGACCTTCTTTGAGTAGAAGACCGTCCCTGATACTTCCCCAAGTCGTTTCCTTTCAAGCGTTTCACGGTTTACTTTGTAAATGTGGTTAGTGCGAAACTCGGCGTCGGTTCCGTAGTAAAAAGAGTCTTTATCAAACAGAACACTGACCGCGCGCCAGGTTTCGTCGCCTCCGCCAAGTGTCTCGAATGACCTGCAGCCATCAGTGGAACGCAGGATTCGGCATTCCTTTTCATCGTCACCGGTAAGACAAAAGACCGCGCCCGTGTGTTCTTCGAAATAGAGACCATGGATGTGCTTGATCGTATCGGGCGGAAAGGTATACACAACTTCGACTGACTCGGAACCGGGTTCGTAACGATAGACCCGCATTTCGCCGCGGTCGTCATTTGCGAGGTACTCACCAAAGAAAATCCTTCCTTCATCGTCTTTCGCGCATCCGGACCTCAGTACGCGGCACGGACGGGCGAGTCCGTTCAGGGTGCGATATTCGCCGTTTTTGAGTATCCCTGCAGTTTTATCGAAGGTTACGAAAAGTTCATCGTTCTCGAGAGGGATGATGTTAGTGACCATGAACCGGAGGAGTCTCTGCGCCAGCCTCGAGGCTACGGCAAGTTCCTTCCAAAACGGCGCGTCGATCTTGCCGATCACCTCAAATGGCAGTACGAGATCCTTCGATCGGTAAACCGTATTTTTCTTTGAGAGAATATAGTTTCCAGGCTCCGACCATTCGACGGTATAACCTTTCAACTCAGGGATATCTTCAACAATCCAACGCATTCTTATCCATCCGATTTCTTACAATAATACGGGCCGATCACGAGCACATCCATTTTTGTTCGAAGATAGCAATCGATGGCTTCGGCAGGCTTACAGACAACTGGCTCGTTCTCATTAAAACTAGTGTTGAGAACGACCGGAATTCCGGTCTTCTTATCAAAAGCCGTGATCAAATCGTAGTAGAGCTCATTCTCGATTCTGGAAACCGTCTGCAGCCTGCCTGTGTTGTCAACGTGATTGACCGCCGAGAGTTTTTCCCGCCACTCAGGCCGGATCTTGTAAACATGCAGCATGTAGGGAGACGGCTGGTCCTGCTCAAAGATCTCTCCCTGCCTGTCTTCCAGAACAGAAGGAGCAAAGGGTCGGAACCATTCCCTGTGTTTGATCCGGGAGTTCAGGATATCCTTCATATCGGGATAGCCCGGATGGGCGAGTATCGAGCGATTTCCGAGCGCTCTTGGGCCCCATTCCATACGGCCCTGAAACCACCCAATGACATTCCCGTCTTTGATTTCGTCTGTAGTTTTGTCAATCAGCTCATCACGATTCAATTTGCTGAAAGGAACGTCTCGTTTCTTGAGTTCGGCCTCGATCTCTTCGTCGCCAAAACTATCTCCGAGAAACGCGTCTGTCATGTGCCAGCGTTTGCCTTCCTTAAATACGGAATTACTCAAATACAACGCGGCTCCCAAGGCAAGTCCGTCATCGCCTGCAGCCGGTTGAATGCAGTGTTCCTCGAACGGTGTTTCGAGAAATGCCTTGCCATTCGCCACGCTGTTAAGCGCGCAGCCTCCGGCGAGGGCAAGCCTCTTCGAAGGAACCTGATCAGCGAGGTCATTGAGCATACCGATATAAAACTCTTCAAATAGCTTTTGCAGTCCAAAGGCTATGTCTTCGTCTCTTTGAGTTATCTCGCTATAGGGTTCCCGGGGATCTCCCAATTCCTCTACGAATTTGTCTGAATAGAGGCGGTGCACAACCATTTCGCCTTCGTCATTGATCTCCATTCCCTGGTTATCGCCGAAAGGAAGAAAGTACTTAGGATTGAGCTCAAACCCGTTGCTCTTCTTGACTATCATGTTGTCAAAGAACGACTTATAGGTATTAGTCCCGAGCGGCGCAAGCCCCATTACTTTGCCTTCATCACCGTATTTCGGGTAACCGATGAATTGGCAGACGGCCGTATAGACAGTGCCCAGCGAATGGGGCACAAACACTCTTCCAAGCGGATTGATCGAATCTCCTTCACACCTGCTCATCATGCAAGAGGCGAAGTCACCTGAACCGTCAATCGTTATTGCGGCGCATTCGTCCCATCCCGAAGCGAAATACGCGCTTGCGGTATGGGCGAGATGGTGTTCGACATTATGGGTATCAAATGTGAGCTTCGATGCTTCGACTCCGCATTTTTCCGCGATGAGTAGTTTTAGGTCGTCAAATGTCTTGCTCTTTCCTCGCATCTTTGCGAAGTTGAGTAGTTTTGTCGGGTGACGTAATGCGAATTCAAGCTTCTTCCTGAGGTTGGCGGAAGAGTCTCTTCCAACTGCAACGGCGTCAATATCGCTGAAATCAACATTCGCGTATTCCAGGCATCTCAGAATCGACAACTTCGGGAAGCCTGCGAAATACTTGACCCTGTTAAGCCGTTCTTCGGCAATCGCGACCTTCGGAATCCCGTCGACTATTATGGCGGCGGAAGCCCCCGCGTGAAACGCATTGATACCCAGAATTACACTCATCTAATTTTTCTCATTAACCGATTCCAAATAAACACTGTCGGCAAATTTCATCAGCGGCGGAATTATTCCCGTCGTCTTCCTTAATAATTCGGAGGCATGCACAACTGCCTTATATTTCAACGGCATCAGGTCCACATCGCTTTTCTGAATGCCGAGTCCGAAATAGCAGTCCGCCGACATTTCGGTCTTACCAAATTTGTCTTCAAAAGTTTCCCTGAGTTCTTTTGGTGTCCAGTAACGGATTTCGAAGCCTTCGCCCTCGGTAAACCCTCTTCGCCAGTGCTGATAATACTGACGCACACCGTAACGGTTCGGCATCTGCAGATATGTCTTATGCCCCGGCTTCAGAACACGCGAGATCTCGTCCAGCGAAACCCGGGTATTTTCTTTCGCGAAATGCTGAAAGACCCCATAGGAGAAAACCACGTCAAAACTGTCTTCCGCAAAAGGTAAAAATCTTGCGTCTCCAACTGCAAAAATAGCCTCCACTCCAAGCTGGCTCGCAACCCTTTTTGCCGCGAGCACAGCTTTTAAGCTCGGGTCGATTCCAACAGGTCTATAACCTTTCCGAGCGGCGGCGATTGACCAGCGTCCCCAGTTGCAGCCGATATCCAGGAGTCGCTCGCCGTCGCTATTCGGCGGTACGAAACGGGGAATCGGATACCTCGGCAGTTTTCCTTCAACCGGATAATAAAGGTTTCCCGACGTGTACACGATCTCTTTCTGGACAAACTCGTCAACGGTCTCGCCATTTTTGAAGTCCGGTTCAGCTTCTGCTTCAAATGCTTCACTGGTATTCGAGTCGGCAATACTCTCCAAGGTCTGCTCGATGTATCCATGCGTTGATTCAGCATCATCCAAGAGCATCACCGGGATTCCCTGAATAACCGGATAAGAGTGTCCCGCGTTACATACGAGGCTACCTTCATGCAGGTCCAAATCCGATTTGTCGCGGGGACAAACCAAGTGTTCTATCAGCCATGGATCCATTGTTAAATCGTTTATCCGAAAAGGCTTAATTCTACAACATAGTGAGATTTATGTGGAATCGAATCGGATAACTAACGATCAATAAGACCTATGATCTTGTTCGCAACTGTTGAAGCACTATTCGGCCGTGCGAGTGACTTGATATTCGCCTGCATGGAGGTGAGCCTCGCCGGAGAAGCCGCAAGCTCGTCAATCTTGTAGGCCAGGGTCGGGAGAGTGTTGCATTTAACAGCACAGCCTTTTTCCAGCAGGTGGTCAGAATTGCGTTCTTCCTGGCCGGGGATCGGGTTTACGATGACGAAGACAAGGTCTTTGGCCAAGGCCTCGGAAGTGGTCAATCCCCCCGGCTTTCCGACGATGAGATCAGACGCGGACATGTATTCGTCCATCGCATCCGTAAATCCGACCGGCACTATTCGCGCTTTTGCGCCCGTTTTCAGGGACTTCGCAAGTGCTGAAACCTCATTCCTGAGTTCTTCGTTTCGCCCGCAGATTGCGACTATCTGGCATTCGGTTTTCATCTCCGCGAGAGCTTTTAGCAGTATTTCGACATTTCCTACCCCGAAACCGCCCGCTGAGACCATTATCGTTAACAGGTCCGTTTTTAGACCGAGTTTCTCACGGGTTTCGAACTTATTCTTGACGATTGCGAAAACAGGATCGATCGGAATCCCTGAAACAGTAATGTCTTCCTTCCTTATTCCAACTTTCTCCAAATACACCGCAGTCTCTTCGATTGGCACAAAGTAGTGTTCGTAATTCCTGCAGAGCCAGAGCGCGTGTGCGTCAAAATCGGTTACAACAACTGCCTGCCTGGTAGTTATCTTCTTCTTTGCCCGAAGCCATGAAATTATCTCGGCAGGAAGGAAATGAGTACAAATCGCGATATCGGGGTCTTCGTCAATCAGGAGTCGTATGAGCGGCTGCGTATTCAGTCTGTCCAGCGCGAGCCTTCTTCTCTCTTTTTGCCAGGGCTTGTCCAGCGAGTCATAAATCCATCCGAGGGCGTCCGGCATCCTTTTTACAAGATCCAGGTACAGTTTTCCGTAAAGCCTTCGAAACAAGGGGTTTGTGTATTCCAGGACATCGATGTTTGTTGTCTCGATTTCCGGGTGCGCAGCAGCCATTGCCTTTTCGACAGCATCGGCCGCACGAAGATGTCCCGCTCCCACGGACGCTGACAATATGAGTACCTTGTTACGCATTGAAATAACTATGAACCTTGGTTAGACAAACACCAAACGGAACAGCACAATTTGAATTCGATTCTCTTTCTATGGCGAAAAGCGGCACAACATTCTTGAGCTCGGGAATCACACAGATGTTCCTGTCCACATTTTCCTTTGCAATGGCCAATGTCTTTGTAAAGCAGCTTGCGGGAATTCCTGTAATGCAGATTGTATTCTTTCGCAGCATCGTTGCGGGTGTATTGTGTGTGTACGGCATCAGGAAAGCCTCCATTTCGTGGAAAGGGAACAACAAAAGATTCCTGATTCTGCGGGGTGTTTCCGGCACAGTTGCATTAGTACTGTTCTTTTTGACACTCCAGAACATTCCCCTCGCGTCAGCCACGACAATTCAGTATCTCTCCCCAATTTTTACAGCGACGATCGCTATATTTTTCCTCAAAGAGAGCGTGAGGATTCTTCAATGGCTGTTTTACGCGATGGCTTTCTCCGGTGTGCTTCTTATCAAGAACTTTGACCCGAGAGTATCGACATTTTACTTGTTTATCGGGATCATAGCGGCCCTCGGGTCCGGGGTCGCCTACAACTTCGTTCGCAGCCTTCGGGATTCCGAACATCCTCTGGTGATTATCTTCTATTTCCAGATTGTCGGTCTTGTCGTTTCCATACCGTTTTTCGCGTTTGAATGGAAAACGCCGGTCGGTTGGGATTGGTTTTATCTTTTTCTCGTAGGCATCTTTTCATACCTTGGGCAGATCTTTCTGACCAATGCGTTTAGCCGCGAAAGGGCGGCAAGTGTCGCAATAATTGTTTATACAGGACTTATATACGCGATCGGTATCGGCTGGTTTGTGTACGGGGAAGAACAGACGATTTTCACTTTCGCCGGTATGGCACTTGTCGTGGGAGGTGTGATCATGAGCGTTTTGTACGCTCGGCGCAATAAGCTCGCCGAAGTTACGGAAGCATGACAACCTATTT
>JABDKD010000219.1 GCA_013003215.1 Pyrinomonadaceae bacterium | reverse complement strand
TAATAGTACTTACTACATTGAAAGTTTAGAACCCGCCTTCGCCCGGCATGCCGCTCGAACACGGCTCTAAACAATATCAGATTCCCAGCACACAGAACTCAGGCTGCAACACTCAGACCTCAACACTCAGGCCTTTCTCTATTCCACCCAATCGGCGATGAACACATTGGTATCGCCGCGCTTTTTTGCGTTTCGGTTTGACGCGAAAACCAGCTTTTTACCGTCCGGCGAGAACATCGGAAAGCCGTCAAAGGACTCATACGTCGTGATTCGTTCCAGAGCCGTGCCATCGAGATTAATCATCAAAATATCGAAATTTCTTTTTCGTTCGTCCTTAGCTAGGTGGTTTGACGAAAAGATGATCTTCTTTCCGCTAGGATGGAAGTAGGGAGCAAACGAGGCATCACCAAGTTTTGTCACCTGTCGCTTATTCGAACCGTCAGCGTTCATCACCCAAACCTCAAAATTGTTTGGTTCGATCAAGTCATTTGCGAGCCTGTCTTTGTACCTGGCAATTTCTGCTTCGGTTTTCGGGTGGTAACTCCGGTAAACAATCTGTTTGCCGTCGGGTGAGAAGAATGGACCGCCGTCGTATCCCAGTGCGTCAGTAAGTCTTTTTACGTTCTTTCCGTTGCGATCCATCGAATATATGTCGAGATCACCATCACGCATCGATGTGAATACAATCGTCTTTCCATCCGGAGAAACCGTTGCCTCGGCGTCGTATCCGGGTGATTTTGTGAGTCTTTTGACACCGCTGCCGTCGGGTTTTGCCCTGAAAATATCAAATGATGAATAGATTGGCCATACGTATCCCTTTGAAAAATCGGGTGTTGGCGGACATTCGAGCGAGCCCAAATGAGTCGAGCTATAGACAATCTTCTTCATGCTCTTGTAGAAGAAAGCGCAAGTCGTTCGCCCGGTCCCGGTTGAAACCATTTTCGTGTCAGACCCATCGATGTTCATCGTATAGATCTGGTCACAACCGCGTCCGTCCCTTTTCGACTGAAAGATCAGTTTCTTTCCATCGGAAGAGAAATAGGCCTCAGCGTTCTCACCGCCAAAGGTCAACTGTTTAATGTTCTTTATGTACTTTTCGCCTTCGTATTCAAGCGAGTTTCCCTGACCGAAAACCCCGACCGAAAACAAAAGCAAAGTCGACAAAATAAATGCGTATTTCATAATCAATTTTTCTGACGAAGGAAAATATCCTATCATCTTTAGAGGCTTGGAAATAGCCCATCGGGATTAGTTTTTGACTAACTAATTCGTCCCAAATTCTAATAACTAGTTTGGGATGCCCGATCCGCTTAAAGATTTGCTATATAAATCAAAAGTTTGAATCTGTGGTCTAAAAGGGAGCAAAGGCTTCTGATATGAACTTTGAGACGAAACAAGATGTACTTGACTGGTACGAAGGTAATGAAAGGGCTCTTACCCCGGAGTTCATTTCGACTATTCCTTGGAATGAAGTGAAGGACGTGCCGCTTTCGGAGGATCTTGTCCCGGTTCTGATCTACATGCGCGACATCGAGATACTTACAGATATGTATCACGAGGAGCTGCGGCGGACACCTACCGGCAAAGACAGTGTCATCAGTAAATTCATGGAGCGTTGGGGGGTGGAGGAGATAACCCACGGGGAGCTGATTAACCGGTTCCTAAACGAGGCGGGTTTCCCGACTCCAAAAACGTGGAAGGAAGATGTTATCTCAAGCGTCACGCAAAAGTATCACACCTACGCGAGGATTCTGACTTCACTGACGAACTGTGTCGGTAAGAGCTTTACCGCTACCCATATGACCTATGGAGCGATAAATGAGCTTTCCGCGGCGCAGAGCTACCGGCGACTGATCGATCAGGCAGACCATCCGGTTTTAACGCACATTGTAAAGGGAATAATCAAGGAAGAGAGCGTTCACACGCAATTCTATTTAAGTGTTGCGCGGCTTGAACTAAACAAGAGTCCTTTCGCACGAAAGATCGCGAGGTTTGTGATCGAGAATTTCTGGAATCCGGTTGGAACCGGAGCGCGTCCCCAGGAGCTGTCAGACTATGCAGTTGCGAAGCTCTTTCAAGGAAGCCAAGGCCGGGAATGGATCGAACGGCTGATCACGAAAAAGGTTAGAAATCTTCCCGGTTTCGATGGCATAACGCGAGTTACCGACAAGATAACCTCGGTCAGTGAAAACACCCCTTTGGAGGTTCCAAACCTGATCTCTGTTAACCGTTCTTATCCATGAAGTGCGACATGAACTCGCGGAGCGCGATAGTGCCTTCTTTCGGAAACGCGTTGTAGATTGAAGCCCGGATCCCGCCAACCGACCTGTGTCCTTTAAGACCATCAAGGCCTTCGGTAGAAGCTTCTTCCGCGAATCTGGCTTCGAGCTCCGCGGTCGGGAGGTTGAACGTCACGTTCATCATCGATCTAGCGTTTCTTTCCGCATGACCCGAATAAAAGCCATCGCTTGAATCGATAGCATCGTAAAGCACTTCCGCCTTTTCCCGGTTCAATTCAGCGACTTTCGCGACCCCGCCCCGGCCTCGCAGCCAATCACACACGAGTTCGATCAAATAGATTCCCCACGTATTTGGGGTGTTTAGCATTGAAGACTTCTTCGCGATTGCACGGTAATCGAGAAGAGTGTGCTGATCATCCGGAACCATATCCATGAGATCGTCGCGAATGATAACGAGAGTAACGCCGCTCGGACCGATATTCTTTTGAGCCCCCGCGTAAATAAACGCATACTTTGAAACGTCGAATGGCCTTGAAAGGATATTCGAAGACATGTCGCAGGCGACAGGGACTCCTTTTCCGTCAAGATCGCGGTCAAACTCAACCCCTTCAATGGTCTCGTTTGAGGTGTAATGGATATACCGTGCATCAGGGTCGAAATCCAGCTCATCGTTGCCAGGGATCGATCTGAATCCGCCATCTTCTGAATTGAAAACGAGATTTACATTTCCTTCGCGCCGCGCCTCTTTAACGGCCTTTTTGCCCCAAGCGCCGGTGACCACATAATCTGCAGAATCGTCTTCTCCGAGAAAGTTCAGCGGAAGCATTGAAAACTGTAGCGTTGCTCCCCCCTGCAGGAAAAGGATCTGGTAATTATCAGGGATCGACATCAACTCGCGAATCCCGTCTTTGGCGCTTTCGATAACTGCATCGAAATGGCTTGAACGATGACTAATCTCCATTACGCTCATGCCGATTCCATTAAAAGAAAGCAGCTCCGACTGCGCTTTTTCAAGAACCGGCAAAGGAAGGCAGGCCGGACCGGCACTAAAGTTATATATTCTCTCTGTCATATTTACTCCGGGCACTATTTCGAAAAAATAAAGAGCAAGAATAGCACAAAGCCAACGGCGTAATAAGTGCAAGTATGCATGAGCAATGATCCGATGGTTTGGAACTCGGGAAAGGGTACAATCCGCCCGCGTTTTTTGCTATTATTAGACTATTCAAAACAACGAAATAGTGAATGATGACATCTGAAGTACGGCTTGATAGTCGTTAATACAATTTGGAGGATCTAAATGTCGTTTAAGAGTTTTAGTAAAACGTTACTTATTGGTGTGTTCGTGTTCGCCTTTACGGGCATTGCATTCGCACAATCAAGTGTAGCGGGTAGAATATTTTTTAGAGTTGACTCAGCTACTTTCAAACCCGTTTCGGGTATTCAGGTCAAATGTTTTCGCATAGATGTAAAAGAAAGCTGCGGTACAGCCGTGACCGATTCGGCAGGCAAGTTTTCGTTTTCCGGAATAGATGCGGCTGCGACGTTCGGACTTGGCCTCAGTGGTGAGGGCTATGCCGCAACGTATTTCCCTGAGATGGCCGTTTCGAACCCGCGCGCGCAAAACCTTTTTATTGAGATTAGTAAAGGGGACGGCAAAGAAGCCGCTGAAGACACTCTTCGAAAGGGAATCGCGGGTGAAGGGCTTTCGGCCGATGAAAAGGCACAAAGAGATAAAGACGAGCTCGATAGACAGTCGAAGTTCGAAGGCATTATCGATATCAAGGCCAGGACTGAACGCATGGAGAAGCTGATGGCCGAAGGCAACGCCGCTTTTAACAGCGGGGACTTCGCTACAGCTGAGGTCAAGTACAAGCAAGGCTACGAAACAGATCCGGAGTATCTAGGTAGTGCCCCGACTTTTCTTGTCAACCGTTCAAAGGCTCTGAAGAATAAAGGAGTGGATAATTACAACGCCGCCGTCAAAACCAAGAACAAAGCGGAAATATCGAAGCAGCGGACAGGTTTGATTGCAGACTTAATGGAAGCTGTTAAGGTTTCGCTAAAGACGCTGGAATTGACGGGTGGGGAAATTTCCCTGGATTCGATTCACGCGGAGAACAATAAGAAGAACGCCACTGAAGCGAGAAAAAGCATCATTGATTCTTTCAAGATCCTCGGCCAGCTCAATGTAACGTTTCCCGCTAATACGGAAGAAGAAGCAAAAGGAGCTGTCGACTTGCATATGAGCATCATGAAATTCATACCTGAAGATCCGGGTGTATTGAGTAGTCTGATGCTGAGTTTGTATAACAAGGCGATCTGGGGAGACGATCCTTCTTACCAAAAGAGTCTCAATTACGGTGCATATTATCTAAAGAAGGCACCTTCGGATCATAACCGGCGTGCAGCCGTAAAGCAGATGGTTGAATTGCTGCAGACTGAGAATGGACTCAAAGCGCAGCCGATCAACTAGTTAAACGACAAACATTCACTTAAAGGGCGCTAACCATTAATTTGGTTGGCGCCTTTTATTGGCTGGATGTTTAACATTGTAAAACTTGTTGACACACTGTGGTTAAACAGGTATTATCTTTAACAACAGTGTTTATCACTGTACATTCACTCCCAGTAGTGCTCTTTCCATAATGATCCCTACTCGCTCGCAACTCGAACGGAGCAAAATAAAAAACGCATGTCAGCTAAATTAGGAGAAATCCTCGTCCGGGAAAATTTGATCTCCTCGCAACAATTGCGGGAGGCGCTGGATTATCAGCGCACAAATGGCGGACGCTTGGGTTCAAACCTCATAAAACTGGGAATAATATCTGACGAAGTAATCACCGCGGTGCTTTCGCGTCAATACGGTGTACCTTCGATAAATCTTGATTTGTTCCAAATCGAAGAAGAGGTCGTGAAGTTGATTTCACACGACGTAGCTATTAAGTATTCTGTGCTGCCAATATCAAAAGTCGGAGCAACTCTGACGATGGCGATGGCCGACCCGACCAACGTCTTTGCGATGGATGACATTAAGTTCATGACCGGACTTAACGTCGAGCCCGTAATTGCATCGGAAGCGGGTATTCAAAAGGCTATCTCTGAATACTATGCATCTTCGAAAGAACTCGATCTGGCTGGAGTAGAAGTTGAAAACGACTTTGAAAAAATCACCGAGAAGCTCGCTCGCAAGAACGGCCTTAATGGAAAAGGCGGTGTTAAGGTAGCGGGCGACGAGGCGATTACACACTCAGATCTCGATGTTTCTTTGGACCAATTCGCATTTGAATCCGGCGATACAGAAGAACTTGAGGTCGTTGAAGAAAACGACGAGATCGATCTGGCCGAACTTGCAAAAGCAAGTGAAGACGCGCCTGTAGTCAGGCTTGTTAACGTTCTTCTCGTCGATTCACTTCGCCGCGGGGCATCCGATATTCACGTCGAGCCCTACGAAAAAGATTTTCGCATCAGATTTCGTATTGACGGCCTGCTTTACGACGTAATGCATCCGCCGATGAAGATGCGGGATGCCCTGATCTCAAGACTAAAGATCATGGCTAAGCTCGATATTTCCGAAAAGCGGCTTCCGCAGGACGGTCGAATCAAGATCAAAGTTAAGATTGACAACCGTTCAAGGGAACTCGATTTCCGTGTTTCAACACTTCCGACCCTTTTTGGTGAGAAAGTGGTACTCAGACTTCTCGACAAAGAGAAGCTCATGCTCGATATGACCAAACTTGGTTTTGAAGAGCGGAGCCTCGAGATGTTCAAACGGAATATCGAAAAGCCGTACGGAATGGTTCTGGTAACCGGTCCGACAGGATCTGGTAAGACGAACACCCTTTATTCGGCGCTCCAATCGCTGAATACGTCCGAAACGAACATCATGACCGCTGAAGACCCGGTCGAGTTCAATCTAAAGGGCATCAACCAGGTACAAATGAAGGAGCAGATCGGCCTAAACTTTGCCGCTGCGCTACGCTCGTTCCTTCGTCAAGACCCTAACATCGTCCTGGTCGGTGAGATTCGCGACTTCGAAACCGCGGAAATCGCCATCAAAGCTGCGCTCACGGGACACCTTGTTCTCTCCACCCTCCACACAAACGACGCTCCGTCGACGGTTTCCCGAATGGTCAATATGGGTATCGAACCCTTCCTTGTTGCTACAAGTGTGAACCTGATTCAGGCACAAAGACTGATCAGGCGTATCTGCAGCGAATGTAAAGAGGAACATGAGATACCGGTCGAAGGCCTCATTGAAATCGGATTCTCTGAAGAAGAGGCCGATGAGCTCACGATGTACAAAGGAAAAGGCTGCGACCGTTGTAACAACACGGGTTACAAAGGCCGGGTTGGTCTTTTCGAGGTAATGGAAATGACGGATGAACTCCGGGAACTGGTAATTATCGGTGCGAGTTCGATTGAGATCAGAAAGAAAGCCATCGAAACCGGGATGCTTTCACTTCGCGACTCAGGTTTGCAAAAACTGCGCGATGGGATCACGACGATCGAAGAGGTCGTTAAGGAAACGGTTGCTTAGATTGGAGGTTTTATGCTGCGCGCAACAATTCTAGCACTAATTCTTTTTGTTGCTTTCGGGACACTTGTTCCGGTCGCAACGGAGTATTCGGAAGCGAGTGTCAAAACTCAGCAGAGAAAATACAAAAAGAAGAAACGGGCCAAAAAGTACCGACGTCAGGCACGACGCCGCTCAAAGAAGAAGCGGTATATGTCTGACGCGGCGTGGAGGCGTTTCACGAAAAAAAGACGGGCACGCCGCAAAGCTCGACGAAGGGCTTCCGCGCGGCGAGCAGCTGCCAGAAAGGCAGCGGCAAGAAGGCGGGCGAAAGCACGTAGGCGCTATAGTGCTCGAAAAAGAGCCCGTGCGAGAGCTCGAGCAAGAGCCCGAGCAAGAGCCCGAGCAAGAGCCCGAGTAAGAGCCAAGCGAAAAGTAAGAAGAAAAAGGAAGAGTACAAGGAGATATCGAACAGCAAGAAAGTCCCGGGCGAAAAAGCGCCGCAAACGCACGAGACGCGTTAGAAGAAGAGCGGTCGCGAAGAAGAAAACCAGGAAACGAGTTCGAAGATCCAGAAAGAGAGTTAGAAGACGTGCAGTTGCGAAAAGACGCCGTCCTGTAAGACGCAAGCGTGCTGTCAGAAAGAAGCGAAGAGTAAGACGCAGTACAAGAAAGTATTCGAAGAAATGGTGGGCGAACAGACGCGCTCAGCAGCGAAAAAAGCAGGCTATCGCAAATAGAAAGCGTGCCATGCGCTTGAAAGCAATTCGCCTCGCCAGAAAGAAGCGCAGCAAGAGGGTTCGCTCCTCTGCACGTGTTGCAAGAATCAAGGCTGCTACTTCAAATCCGAACAAGGTGCGGACGAGAGTTCGTTCGACCGACGTTCCCGTTCAACAAATGTCGGCAGACGGCGTTGCGGTTGATGTATTCGGTGCTGCAACCGGCGATACCGTAACTCGCGGACGCAGCACTTTCGTAGGCGGCGTTTCGATAACAACCCTAAGACGCTCGGTCATCGACCAAATGATCCGCGATGAAGGTTGGGTCGAGAACGACTATCACAAGGAAATCGGAGGAAAGAAAGTTTACGTTGTGGTTGCGAAAGCACCCGACAAGAACAACGTCCTTCATTCCAGGACATATTACTTCACAGCCTCGCAAGGAAGGATTTACCGGGTTTCAAGCCGGGCTCCCGAAGGCGCGAAAGAAACTGCGAAGCAGCGTTCAGAAGCGGCAATAATGTCGATTGGAAAATCTGCCAAACCCCAGCAGGCCAAAAATCAGTAACGATCCGGTGAAAGCCGAGAGACCAGGAGAGGTTCGTTAATGAGTTTAGAAGAACAGTTAAATGCGGATACCCAGATAACCCTGCCGGAGCTTCTTAAGAAGATGACGGATTTGGGGGGCTCCGACCTTCACATAACAACAAAAAGCCCGCCGCAGGTTCGTGTTCACGGTAACCTAAGACCGATTGACGGGTATCAGCCGTTCACGCCTGCGGAAACGAAAAGGTTAGCTTACTCGGTACTTACCGACGCGCAAAAGCACAGGTTTGAGGAGGATCTTGAGCTTGATTTCTCTTTCGGTTTGAAAGGGATGTCTCGTTTTCGTGCAAATCTGTTTAATCAGAAGGGTGCGGTTGGTGCTGTGTTTCGTGCGATCCCTTACGAGATTCTCTCTTTTGAGAAGCTAGGCTTACCGCCGATCGTAAAAGACCTCTGCAAAAAGCCACGCGGACTCATTCTCGTGACCGGCCCTACCGGTTCCGGTAAATCGACGACGCTTGCGGCTATGGTCGACAAGATTAATGAAGAGCGCAGCGAGCACATCCTAACGATAGAAGACCCGATCGAGTTCCTGCACAATCACAAGAAGTGCGTCGTCAATCAGCGCGAGGTTAAGTCCGATACTCATGGATTTGCGGATGCATTGAGAACGGCTCTTCGACAAGACCCCGACGTCGTACTTGTTGGTGAGATGCGTGACCTCGAAACTATTGAGATGGCTCTTCGAATCGCAGAGACGGGGCACCTTACATTTGCCACGCTTCACACGAACTCTGCCGCGTCGACGATCAACCGTATCATCGACGTATTTCCGGCGGGTCAGCAGTCGCAGATCAGAACTCAGCTTTCTCTCGTTCTCGAGGGAATCATGTGTCAGGCACTGCTCCCCAAAGCATCAGGGGACGGCCGTGCGATGGCCTTGGAAGTGTTGATTCCGAATGCCGCTATCCGAAATCTGGTTCGAGAAGACAAGATTCACCAGATCTATTCGATGATGCAGACCGGACAAGACAAATTCGGAATGCAGACCTTCAACCAGTCGCTTGCGACTCTCTATCAAAAGCGTCTGATCAACCTTGATGTTGCCATGCAACGTTCGGGCAACGCCGATGAGTTGAAGGAGCTTATCGACAGGGGGTCGGGATTGAACCAGGCCTATACCGAAAACCAGCCGGGCAAAAAACCGCCGCCGCCTTCGGGTGACCACCCGAGTCCTTACGCAAAAGGGCGTCCAATCGGAAAAAGACCACCGGTTCGATAGTAAGAATCTTTTAGGAGCAAGAAAATGCCAACATATACATACAAAGGTCGAAATCGCCTGAATGAAGTGGTTTCCGGTGAGATGGAAGCAACAAGCCAGGACGACTTGCGCTCGTTGCTTAAGCGTGAGCAGATCATAATGACTCAGGCCTCGGAGAAGGGCCGTGACATCAAGATTCCAAAGCTTGGCCGAAACAAAAAGGTTAAGGCGAAGGAACTGGCTGTATTCACCCGACAGTTTTCTGTAATGATCGACGCGGGTCTTCCGCTCGTTCAGTGTATCGATATTCTTGCGACACAACAGAAGAACGTTTTCTTCAAGGATGTGTTAAACCAGGTTCGACAGGATGTCGAAGAAGGTTCGACGCTAGCGGCCGCACTTTCAAAGCATCCGAAAGTATTCGACAACCTTTATTCGCACATGGTCGAAGCCGGTGAGACGGGTGGTGTGCTCGATCTTATTCTCCAGAGACTCGCCACTCTCATCGAGAAGGTTGTGAAACTGAAGAGAAGCATCGTCTCAGCATCGATTTATCCCGCTGCGGTAATTCTCGTAGCTGTCGCTGCCGTTGCAATAATCATGATTGTGGTAATTCCTCAGTTCCAGGCGATCTTCCTTGGATTGCTTGGGCCGGGTGAGGCGCTTCCATTGCCGACACGAATCGTGATGGCGATAAGTAACTTCCTTGCAGGCTGGGGCGGACTGGCAACCGCGATCGTTTTGATCGCTGCCGGTGTTGGAACAAGTTTCTATTACAAGACCGAGAAAGGACGTTATCAAATCGACAGAATTCTTCTCAAACTCCCGATCTTCGGAGGAATCCTGAGAAAGATCGCAGTCGCGCGTTTTTCGAGAATTCTGTCAACTCTTTTGTCCTCAGGTGTACCGATTCTTCAATCACTTGAGATTACCGCTAAGACAGCGGGTAACGTGATTATCGAGGAAGCGATTCTGAAAGTTCGAGCCGGCGTTGAACGCGGTGAAAACTTCGTGGAACCCCTTAGGGCAACGAAGGTGTTCCCTGAGATGGTTAGCCAGATGATCCAGGTCGGTGAGCAAACCGGTGCCATGGACGCCATGCTTGGAAAGATCGCTGACTTCTATGAAGATGAGGTTGATTCGGCTATTGCCGACTTGCTGGCCATGATTGAGCCCGCTTTGATCGCGTTTCTCGGTGTGACGATCGGTTCGATCGTTATATCGATGTACCTGCCGCTGTTTACCCTTATCGGAAAACTTGCCGGCGGCGCGAAGTAGATACGGTGAGATGTGAGCCGTGAGCTGTGAGCCGTGAGCAGTAACAAAGACTCGAAAGGAGACCTTAATCGGTCTCCTTTTTTTGTGCTCAGTTGTTCTCCTTTATCAATTTCATCCGGGTAAATATCTCTACGAAACGCGGATCCTTCCGAACCGGGTCCCACAACGGATCCACCGCAACAAAGGGAAGCAGAAACTCGCGTTTGGCGAAGCTCTTTTCAAGGGAGTCCAGGGCCTTTTCGTTTTCACCTTTAAGAATTTCCCAGATTGAATCGTACCAATGCTGATTCGATTTTGCTCCGTCATTTTTTTCAAACGATCGCGCCGCATCGATTATCTTCTTGTCATTTTCGGTTTCCAGCAATTCCTTATACGCAGAAATACGATCAAGCTCCGCCTTTGATAACCGCCCGGATTCATCCCGTAGTGCCCGTTCAATTCCCTTTCGAAGTTTCGCCTTGGCGTAGCTGCCTTTCATTTTCTCCCTAATGAAATCTCGTTTTATCAAGGCAGGCCCAAATTTAGGGTCAATTCTAAGCACTTCGTTGACCCGCGACTCTGCCTCTTCAAAATTCTTCTCGAAATAGAAGGTCTCTGCAATATCGGTCGCGATTATAAGAGATGAAGGGTTTAGCGCAACCGCTTTGTTCATTTCCGCCCGTGCCTCTTCATGTCTTCCTTTGAGACTTAAAAGGACACCGTACCAATGATGGGCCTTCGAAGAATTTGGCATCAAATCCAAGCTCTTCCGGAATTGGCCTTCCGCTCCATCCCAATCCCAGTAGTAGAACATTCGAACAAATCCTCTCGTCGCGAATGCGTCATGCTGGAGCGGGTCGAGCTCAATTGCTCTCAAAAGCGAGATTTCAGCCTTTTTGCCTTTTCCGACCAATGCATAGTGATCTGCAACCCCGAGATGCGCTAGAGAAAACGCAGGATCAAGCTCTGTCGCTCGTACGAAAAAACCAAGAGCATTGTTACTCATATCACGCTTATGCAATTGTTCGAGACCGAGAAGATAAAGCCGGTAAGCCTCTTCATTATCGGTCGATCTCGCGGCCAGAATTTCCGACTCCTTTCTTGTGATCTTCTGAATTACGGCGTGAGCTACTTTTGAAGCAATGGAGTCCTGGAGCTTAAATATCTCCGTGTTCTTTTCGTCAAATGTTCCGGACCAGATCATAGCTCCGTCCCGGGTATCGAGGAGCCTCATGTTCACTCGAATCCTATTGTCAGATGCCTGATACGAACCAACGAGAACCACATCTACCTTTAGCTTCTTTGCGAAGCCGATCGCGTCTTCACCATCAAACTTCGCCACAGTACTCAGAGGTCTGACAGCAAATCGATTCAGCCTTCCCAGTCGTCCAATAAGGTTGTCCGAAAGCCCTAACGCAAGAGTTTCGTATTCCTTGCTGACGTTTGTTGGCGGCAGAACCGCGAGGCTGCGAAAGGTTCTTTCAGACGTCGGAATCGGAGACAACTTTGTTCCATCTCCGTATGTCAGCCAGTACGAGAAACTGGTCACAAAAAGCAGCCCGATTCCGATCAATGCGGCGAATGCCCAACGTGAAAGAGAGTCGGAACCAGGTTCAGCGGTAGGCGATGCAGTGTTCTGCGCAGGCGCTGGTACTTCTTTTTCAACCTCAACGGCGAACTGGTAGCCTTTTCTCGGTATTGTTCGAACGAACTCTATGTCGTCAGAACAATTCTCACCAAGGACTTTCCGCAGATTGGACACCGACACGTTCAGACTTCCTTCCTCGACCGCCGTGTCTTTCCAAACGAGATTCAGAAGTTCTTCACGGCTAACCGGCGAGGGACTTCGTTCCAGCAGTACGACTAGAACCTCCAACGACTTCGGCGGGATCGAAACGAGCTCCGATTCAAACCAAAGGTTGTTGTCTTTTGGATCGAGCCGGTAGCCGCCAAACCTGTAGTTTGCCGGTGACCCTGATTCCGGTTTTGTGCGTTTTTCCATGCTAATAATCGGAATTGATAATCGCTCAATTCTAACTTACAAGCCTTGCGACCCGAAAACTCTTCAGCAACCGACCTCAAAACCGTCGTGACATTCGAGTAACTGACAGATCGATATTTAATTTCAGTCTGATTTCCCTTGGTCCGGAAGTGTATGCAAAAAGGGGACTTACCGTGTTTTAGAAAGAGATAACAAATTCTTAAGGATTTCCAAAGGATTTATTAGACGGAGTCCGATAGTCTCCAGCCGTATCGCAATCATATCGAAATCTATTCAGGAGTACTTCCGATGAAATTGCTTGGATTATTCAAAACCTGTTTCGTAATTATCATACTTTTCGGTGTATCAATCTCACCGGCCCAGCACCGAAAACTCCGAGACGCTACCAATAACCTAAACACTAGATCTTCCTCATTCTTGAGTACGATCTCGCTGTTCGGCGACGGGACACCGATTCTCAATGATGTGTTCGCCTTTGATCAAGACCGAACGGGAATAAGAGACACTTTGGGGGATTCAATTGCGATTGACAACGATACAATTGCGATTGGTGCACCGGGAGACGATGCGAACCGGGGTTCGGTTTACGTTTACAGAAAAGTGGGGAACTCCTGGGTCGAAGAGGCAAAGCTAATTGCCGAAGATGATACCGAGGTAAACGACATGTTCGGCAACAGTGTATCGCTGTCGGGCGATACGCTGATCGTTGGCACACCTGAAAGCACAGTATCCGGCAATCCTGTTGGAGCCGCGTACATTTTCACACGAACCGGAAGCGAGTGGATCGACACGGCGCGTTTGGTTGCTAATGATGCAACTGTTTCGGACAGGTTTGGCTTTGCAGTAAGTATTGACGGCGATGTCGCTGCAATTGGTGCGATCGGGGACGCCGGGTTTACCGGGTCCGTCTATATTTTTCGTCGAAGTGGTTCCAATTGGGCGGAGGAGGACAAATTGACGGCTTCAGATGCCGCGTCCTCGAGCAGGTTTGGAGAGACGGTCGCGATCGACAATGGTTACGTCGTCGTCGGAGCTTCCCGGGCTTCGAATGCTAACGGTTCTGAGGCAGGTGCAGCATACGTATTCTCTGATGATGGGACAGGTTGGGCTGAAGACCAAATCCTGCTCGCTTCCGATGGTGGAGAAGACGATAATTTTGGCGGATCTGTGGCTGTCCATAGTGACACGATTGTGATCGGTGCTACTGATGTTGACGATACCGCCAACAACGAGGGCGCGGCTTATGTCTTTACCCTTAGCCGTGGAACGTGGAGACAACAGGACATCCTGAGATCTACGACACCCAACGCAAACGATCGCTTCGGCAGTGCTGTTGCGGTCGATGGGAACCGGGCGGTTGTCGGCAGCCGTTCAGATGATGATCTGGGCAACTTCAGTGGTTCCGTTTATGAGTTCACACGTACCGGTTCGACATGGACCCAACAGGACAAATTCCATGCGGTAGATACAGGTAGTGGTGATGGGTTTGGGTCGGCTGTGGCGCTTTTTGGCGATACGATTGCCGCGTCTTCACCCTCAAATGATCTTCGTGGCCCTCTTAGTGGTTCAGCCTATGTCTTCGAGGCGCGATTTCCCGGTTGGAGTCAGGTCGGTAGATTTCTGCCATATGATGGGCAAGAAGATGATCTACTTGGCCGGGCCATGGATATTGACGGAGACACTTTGCTGATTAGCGCCGTTGACGATGATCTGGGAACCGACAGCGGCTCGATCTATGAGTTTACGCGGACGTCAAATGGTTGGTATCCACGTGAAAAGATCTATCTCTTTGGCTCAACGGGTGGTGAGCAATTCGGGAGCGCTTTGGATCTGGAAGGAGACACGCTCGTTGTCGGAGCTCCCTCAAATGATCCGAACGGCAACCTAAGCGGTTCCGCCCATGTATTCAGACGAAGCGGCCAGACATGGCAGTTTCCAGCGCACCTGCTTCCTTCAGATGGTTCCGAAGGAGCACGATTCGGAAACGCCGTCGCGATTGACGGAAACACGATCGCGGTGGGTGCCTTTACCGATGGTGAAGCGGGCACAGGGGCCGGCGCAGTCTATGTCTTTACTTTTGACGGTTTTGCCTGGATCGAACAGCAAAAAATCATTGGTTCAGACACCGAAGCCGACGACAGATTCGGAACCTCACTGGCACTCCAGGGAGACACGCTATTGATTGGCTCTCCGAGAGATGATCAGGCGGGAAACAATGCGGGGGCTGTCTATTTTTATGAACTCGATAATGGGAGCTGGACCTTTAGGTCGAAGAGCTTTTCGGCCAATCAGGAACCATCCGGGGAGTTTGGAACAAGTTTGGCGATCAGCGGATCATATTTTGTCGCCGGCGCTCCCGGTGAAAACATCGTTGCCGGCCTAGAGGGTGGAGCCCACGTATACGTCAAGGGTACAAACCAATGGTTTCGTCATGCCGATCTCTTTCCATCACAAGCTGACATCGGGCAGAAGTTCGGTGAAAGCGTGTCAATAAGGGGCGGCTATATTGTCGTGGGCGCCAGGGAAGAGTCGTCGCTCGGGAGCGCCGCAGGCGCCGCATTCGTGTTCCGCAGGAGGGGCGATATTTGGACCCGTGATTACAAACTTGTTCCAAATGGACTGTCTGAATTTGACACCTTCGGCGAAACAGTCGTACTTGGTAATAATGAGGTCTTTGTAGGCGCACCCTTTACTTCGATCTCGGGCCTTTCAGAAAATGCTTCGTCTTTTGTTGGCGGCGAGCAGGGAAGAGCTTATCAGTTCCTGTTGCCGCCAATTGGCAGCCGTTTTGACTTTGACGGTGACTCCAGGGCCGATGTATCCATCTTCCGTCCGGGGCCCGGGGAATGGTGGTATCTGCGGTCTTCCGATGGCGGCAACTACGCCACTCAGTTCGGTTCGTCATCGGATGTTCTTGTCCCGGCGGATTACACCGGCGATGGAAGGACAGATATCGCGTTCTTCAACCCGACACTGGGCGAATGGTTTGTGTTGCGTTCTGAGGACGATACGTTCTATTCCTTCCCGTTCGGTGCAAGCGGCGATATTCCCGCGCCAGGGGACTTCGATGGTGACGGTACTGCCGACCCGGCGGTCTTCCGTTCCGCAACAGCTACATGGTTCATCCTTCGTTCAAGCGACGGCCAGGTATCTATTCAGGGGTTTGGGGCCGCCGGTGACAAACCTACGATTGCTGATTTCGACGGCGACGGAACTGACGACATCGCGATCTACCGCCCTTCGAGTTCTGAATGGTGGCAGCTCAGGAGCTCAGAGGGTGTAGTCGCACTCCAGTTTGGAGCAACGGGAGACAAAGCAGTTCCGGCGGACTTTACAGGCGACGGAAAAGCCGACATCGCATTCTTCAGGCCATCGAACGGCAACTGGTTCGTGTTGAGGTCCGAAGATAACTCGTTCTATTCGTTCCCGTTCGGGGCAACCGGGGATATCCCCGCTCCGGCGGATTACGATGGGGACGGAACTGCTGACCCGACTGTATATCGACCTGCGGGCGCAACCTGGTTCTCTTTGCAGTCGACGGCGGGAACTGTGATCACTGCCTTCGGTGCAGCAGGAGATCAGCCCGTACCGGCGAGTTATGTAGTGGAATAATCGGGGAATCAGTTCTGATTCTTCACCTTGGCGAGGAGTTCCTTAAACCAGGGCTCCTTTGCGAGAGGTTTGTATTCCGGAACGATGTCCAGGTAGAGAAGATAGTCGTTGCGCTCCTGATAGGCCTTTTCAAGCCATTGTCGGGCAACCTCCTTTTGGTCCAAATACGTTGCGACCGAAGCAAGCATAACCGGCGATACGTTTTCATTTACCGCCCGTTTTTCCAGATCTGCAAATATCGACTCCGCTTCTTGTTTCTGGCCGGTTTGCGAAAGAGTTATCGCACGGAAACCGAGATAGAATGGCTCAGTTGCAGATGAAAGGCGTTTGATTTCTTCGAGCTCTTTTAACGCTTGAGCATGTCGACCGCTGTAATGAAACCAAGTCCACATACGGTATCTGCTTTGAAAAAAGTTCGCATCCAATTCTACTGCTTCACGAAATAGCGGTTCCGCGTTATCGAGATCCCCCGAAAAAAGTAACGGCAAACCGGCTTCCGCCGCAATAATACGGGATGTCGGGTCAAGAGTCTTGGCGAGCCTCATTTCCTGATCGGCCTCTTTGAACCGCTTCTTTGCCATCAAAGACCACGCTTTCCAGTTACGTGTTATTCCTACATTCGGATCGAGCTCTATGGAGCGGTCATAGTTCTTTAACGAGGTATCAATGTCCCAGTCATAAGTAACGTTCAAGAATCCCTGGGAAGCAAAGGCGGACGCAGAATTCGGATCCAACTCGATTGCCTTGTCGATCGTCTTTTGGATTCGTTCTCTTTTGACATCCTGCGGGTTTCCGCCTTGTGCGGAATCCGTTAGCAACAACAAACTACTCGCGAGATTTGAATACGCTGCAGCGTAACCGGGATCCAGTTCCACAGCCTTTTCAAAGAAAGTAATAGATTTTTCGATATCAGATCGGGTGCGTTTGGAGAAATAGAAATTGCCGGTGTTGTAAGCGCGGTACGCATCCAGATTCGCAGTTTCTTTCTTTGTTAGAGCCCGGCTTTCTTCTTCCGTGAGTTTTGAGATCAGGTTTTCCGCAACTTTTATCGACAGTCGATCCTGAAGCTCAAAGACGTTTTTCTCTTCTTCGTCATAGGTTCCATTCCAAAGTTGCGCCCCGTCACGTGCGTCGAGCATACGTAACGACACCCGGATCTGATTCCCTTCCTGCTGAATTGTACCGACAACAACCGCATCAGCTTTCAATTTCTTGGCAAACTCAAGCGCGTTACCACCCTCTTCCTCGTAAGACTCAACGGCGCTTAACGGCCGAACAGCAAATTTGTTGATTTTACCAAGACGTGAGATCAGGTTGTCTGTTATCCCAATTGCCAGCGGGGAATTTTCCATTCCGATTTGTCTGAGTGGGAGTACGGCTACGCTTTTGAATTCCCGTTCGCCTATTGGTATTGAGGAAATCTCCGAACCGTCGCCCCAGGTGAGCCAAACTGAAAAACTTGAGACAAAAAGAGTGGTAACTACAAGGATCGCGATCAGGTACCAGCGGGGCGTATGTTTTGGGACCTCGGGGATGGGTATCGCCGCTTCACCCTCATTCCCACTTTCAAATACTTCCTCGACTTCACCGACAAATAGGTAGCCCTTTTTTGGAATCGTCCTGATAAATTCTTTTTCCGCAGAGCCATTCGATGAAAGCGATTTTCTTATGTTCGAAATCGCCACCGTCACGTTTGCTTCTTCAACTGCTGTGTCTTTCCAGACACGCTCTAGCAATTCATCCCGGGTAGCCGGTTCGGGACGCTTTTCAAGAAGGATATCGAGGACTTCTAGCGCGGTCGGGGACAACGACACAAGCTCGTCCTCCCGCCACAGGGTCTTCTGTTTTGGCGAGAAGCGAAACGATCCGAACCGATAAAAGTCACATACCCCTTTGCTCATACTTAAGCGTTTTCCTAATTCATCAGGATTAAAGAGTTTACCTGTTCGTTTAGTTTATCGCATCGTCCACCTGCCAAAAAGAATATTCAAAGAAATCAGAGTCGCGAAAACCCGTTCGCGTCGTTTTATTGAAAGTTCGAGAATTGGAGTTGCCAAATGAGAGCAGGTTTCCGCGATTTTCTCATCGATTTTTTCGATTTCTTAAAGCTATGTATCCCAACATTTACAGCAACACAATTGGTTTTTAGGTTTTCTTTAGGTTTCTCAAAGGCTTTTTTAGACGCGTTCTAATAGCTTTGTGCCACGTCGCTCGAACCAGACGAATTCATACCGGGCTGAATGACGAAATTAAGTAGAATCGGAACTAACGATGAACTCAAAAAAGAAGGAATACACACGAAGAGATGCGGTGGGGTTGATAGGGAAAGGTGTCGCTGCCGCAGCGGTCACAAGTGCGGTACTGGGAACGGCTAAGGAAGTGAAAGCTCAAGGGGCAGTGAATCTGGAGTTTGTAATTAAAGACTACCGCGCTTACATGCAATCCGCACCTCAATTCCAGTGGACGACGCAGATCATCGTACGATCCGGGGATTTTACAAAACAATGCACGCTCTACTTCTGGAAGGACGAAGCAAATTTGCCGGCCAACACGGTCGCAGCCGATGGCCTTTCCGGAGCGATGTATTACCCCGAAAGCAGGCTTGCAGAGATTCGTGACTTTATGCGATATGAGCGTCCGATTCGTTTGACGATTGTCGCGGGCAACGGAATCGGTACTCTAGCAAATGACGCTGATGAGAAGCCTGGCGACCATGACCTAAGACTAAGTAGGTTGGTTAACAACACGCCTTAAACGATGTACAGGGAGTATAAGAAAATGACAAAGACACTAGTTACAATATCGCTGATTTTAATGATTGGTTTGGCGTTTAGCCCTTCAATCTATTCACAAACAACATCAATCAGCTATCAAGGCAGCTTGGAAGATGAAGGATCGCCCGCTAACGGTAATTATAATTTTAAGTTTCGTTTATATGACAGCGGAACATTGGGAAATCAACTGGGAAATGAATTGACCAGAACGAACATAACCGTAACCGACGGAATTTTCACAATTACTAATTTAGACTTTGGAGCTAATTTTATCGGTACGACCATCTGGTTGGAAATAGATGTCCGGCAAGGAGTTCTCGGTGAATATACAACGTTATCTCCACGACAAAGAGTTTCGAGTTCGCCAACTTCGCTCCGCAGCCTCATATCCGGCAATGCTGAACAACTTGGTGGCATTTCGCCGAATTTATATGTCAGAACCAACGATCCTAATTTTGTCAGGACTGACGACCCTCGGTTGACTGACGCACGTTCTCCAACTTCGGGAAGCCCTTCTTATATTCAAAACAGAACCTCCGAACAATCATCTTCTAACTTCCGGATTTCCGGAACTGGTCGGGCGGACAAGCTGGTTGCCGTTTCGAATATTTCGGTTGGCACGACGAACACCGCAAATCCGCTATTCGTGTTTGGAAACGGGACCGATGTTGGCGGCGTGAACGGCATCAACAATGTTGTCGCGCGTTTTCGGAATTCACAGTCTGCTAACGAAACCGCAATTTCGCTCGACACCGCGAGTGGTGAGGATTCAATCATCTACTTTGCAGAATCAGGAGCCTCGCAATGGCAAATGAGAAACGACTCAAGCCTCGAAGAATTGCAGATTCGTAAGCAGACTGGTTCGTCTTCGGAAAATTTCTTAACTTTTAAGGTAGAAGTAGACCAACAAGGGGACCCCGACAATAGAGTACAGATTGATGCGGTACTCGAGTATCCAGGTGGTATAGGTCGTATTCTTTCCTTACCCGCACCTGGCTTGTGTATTGATAATATTACAGGGAGTGGTTTCGTAGCACCTTGTGCACCATCCTCCCGAAAATATAAAAAGAATATCGAAAACTACAATTTTGGCATTGATATTATTCGCCGGTTAAGACCGATTACTTTTAATTGGAAACAAAATGGTATTGCCGATTTTGGGTTGATCGCCGAAGAAGTCGCTGAGGTAGAGCCATACCTTGCTCTTTTCGACAAAGATAAAGAGATTACAGGCGTTCGGTACGACAGAATCGGAGTTGTTCTAATAAACGCGATCAATGAACAACAAACCCAAATCGAATCCCAACAAAAAGAGATCGAAAGCCAAAAAGAAACTATCAAAAAACATCGGGCTGAATTTGAAGCACTGAAGGCTCTCATCTGCTTAAGCAATAAAGATGCCGAAGTTTGTAAAAAATAGGCATTCGTCGAGGAAATAAGATGAAACATTTGAGCAATACAATATGGACCCTTGGAACCTTTCTTATCGTTTCGCTCCTTGCTCCCACATTTTTTTCTCAGAGTGGCGGCAACTTTGAGATCAAGAAATCGGTTGTTGCCAACGGCGGCGGCGAATCGAATGGGAACACTTTTTCGCTCAATGGCACGATTGGCCAGCCGGTGGCTTCGAAAAGCACAGGGGGTAACTTTGCCCTTTCAAGCGGATTCTGGACCGGCGGTGAAGAATCCGCGGCTCCCGAAACAACACGCTTCGATTTCGATGGGGATTCAAAGGCTGATGTATCCATCTTCCGTCCGGGGCCCGGAGAATGGTGGTATCTGAGGTCTTCCGACGGCGGGAACTACGCGACTCAATTCGGTTCCTCATCGGACATTCTTGTCCCGGCGGATTATACCGGTGACGGAAGAACCGACATCGCGTTCTTTAACCCGACGCTGGGAGAATGGTTTGTGTTGAGATCTGAGGACGATACTTTCTATTCATTCCCATTTGGCGCGAACGGAGATATTCCGGCACCAGGGGACTTCGATGGTGACGGTACTGCGGACCCGGCGGTCTTTCGTTCCTCTACAGCGACATGGTTCATTCTCCGTTCCAGCGACGGTCAGGTATCGATCCAGACATTCGGCGCGGCGGGTGACAAGCCGACGATTGCTGATTTTGACGGCGACGGAACAGATGACATCGCGATCTACAGGCCATCGAGTTCTGAATGGTGGCAGCTCCGGAGTTCAGAAGGTGTTGTCGCGCTTCAATTTGGAGCGTCGGGAGACCAGACCGTTCCGGCAGACTTCACAGGTGACGGAAAGGCCGACATTGCGTTCTGGAGACCGTCCAACGGGTTCTGGTTTGTATTGAGATCCAACGACAATTCGTTCTATTCGTTCCCATTCGGCGCGAGCGGAGATATTCCGGCACCGGCAGACTACGATGGGGACGGCATTGCCGACCCGACTGTCTATCGACCTGCGGGCGCAACCTGGTTCTCTTTGCAGTCGACTGCGGGAACTGTGATCACTGCCTTCGGTGCAGCGGGAGATCAGCCGGTACCGGCGAGTTATGTAGTTGAGTAGTTAAAAGGTTCAGGGTTCAGGATCTACTGACTGATGCGGGAGGACCAGTGGAACTCTCCACTCGTACATTGTCAAAATCCTGGACCTTGTCTTCGGATCAATTTACTTGCGTCTCTTCTTGAGAACTTCCAGAACCTCGTCGAGGCGGACATCTCTCACCGCAAGCGTAACCATGAAGTAGTAAAGAAGGTCAGCGGCCTCGTGCTTAAAAAGCCTGTCGTTGCCATTCAGTGCCTCGATTACGAGTTCGACGGCCTCCTCGCCAAGCTTCTTTGAGACCTGGGGTATTCCGCGATTGAGAAGTCTTGTCGTGTAGGAGGTCTTTGCGGGTCTCTTTATTCTCTTGTAAAGGTATCTCTCGAATTCCAGCAGATAACCGTATCTCTCGTTCTTTTCCGAGAAACACGTATCCTTTCCTTTTCTGCAAATTGTACCTTTCACTTCGGTTGTGATTAGAATCGATGTCCCGGTACAGTCAATTAGCAGATCACTAACAGAAAACCCGCCGCTTTCAAGACCGTCCTCACTGACCAGCTTTCCTCTTTTTCTGGAATACAAGGTGACAGTGCCGTGTTTTACGGTGCGCTTGAACGCTTTTCTATTCATCAGGCCGACCTTGAGTATACGGCCCGTACGCCTGTCCTGGATAACCGCCGGGAGCAGTCCGTCCGGGGCTTTTGTGAAGTTAGGTTCTCGCACCCCATCAAAATATCAGAAACGGGCCGATAACAAAATGCTGATAATCCGATGTGCTAATATTTTGATTCGAATATGGACGAGAACGAAAAGACAGCGGTGCTTGAGGAGTTCGGAAAACGTGCACAGCGTTGTTTCGGCTGTTTCATCGCGTATCACTTCAAGGACATGTATCTTGGCGAAGATGCTTCGTATTACTGCGAGTATTGTAAAGATGACTCAATGTTTCATTTTGACCAGTTTTCCAAGGTGCTAGATGTTTCCAAACTCCGTGAGGCCCAGAAGGACGAGGACTAGTGCAGCCTGTTTCCCTTAAAATCGAATCCGCGTATGAGACAAAAACCGTTTTGCTTGAGGATGAGGTCTCGATAGGTCGGACCCCCCAAGCCGATATCGTTCTGGAAGACCCCGGCCTGTCCCGTGTAAATACAACGATATTCCGGGATGGCGATGAGATTCTCATAGTCGATGAAAACTCCACGAACGGCACATTCCTAAACGACGAAAGACTGACAGGAGCACCGAAGCTTCTCTACGACGGAGATACAATAACGCTCGGCAGCGAGACGACCATCGTTGTATCTTTTTCGGCCGAAGCCGAGCAGGTTGATCCCGAGAAGCCCCGAAAGAGGACTCCTCCTCCGGCCTCTCCCGTGGCGCCTACTGTTCAAACCTACAAGCCCGAGGCATCTGTTCAGCCGACGGACAACTCGCCGATGATACTTTATGTCGCTGTGGGATCGATCGGCTTGATCTTCCTTGCGGCAATGATCGGGATTCTTGTATTCAATCTTTACGATATTTCGGGTGACACCGGAACGGACAAGCCGCTAGTGTCTCAGAACAAGGTCATACCGATCAGGGTTATTGATCCACTCGGAAGACAAAAACAGGAGGATCTCGACGAGCTTGTTCAGTATTGGGAGGTTCAGGAGAAAGAAGTTACTGCGGAAGATCTTGACATCCAATCCGAGGCGACCGTCACTGAGTCTGAGGCGGAGATCTACAAAGTTGATATAAATTTCTGGAAAGCGCAGAGGGCGAAGGCTTTTGCGAATCCGGTCGGCCCTACGGGAATTTGGCCGAAAGGCCTGAAAGTCCCGGCGATACTTAGGGGCGACGGTGTTGTGAAGCAGAAAGCGAAGCTTCGGGAGATGCAAAAGGGCGGCTATGTAATCCCGATGGACTTTGCTGACCTCGCGGAAAAACGAAACCAGAAACTGTTGGTTGAAATGCCGATGGCGACCGATTACTGGGTTCTCGAAGTGGGTGGTAGTTCGACGACGGGTCCCTTTACTTCGTTCAATTTCGATAACCACGTCAAGAGCCCGATGGCCCAGGTCGGTTCACCCGATATGAACATCATCGGACGCCTCGCACAGAACTTTTCGGGTGAGCGGTACGACTTGAATAATCCCGCTCATCGCAGACAGATGAAGATCCGGCTCCTGCGTATGTTCAATCCACGCGCCAAGCTTGCCCTCGAGGAGCTCGCAAAACACTATCACGCGAAATTTAACAAACCGCTCCGGGTGACCTCTCTTTCCCGCTCGATGGAGTACCAGATCTCTTTGAACAAGTTTAATGCCAACTCCTTTAAGGTTCGGGGCCGGGGTTCATTGCCTCCTCACACCTCCGGCTGTGCATTCGATCTCGGCAGAAAGCACATGGGGGCGGAAGAGCAGAACTACCTGATGGCGAAACTGGAAGAGATGGAAAAGCGCGGTGTCCTTGACGCATTGATTGAAGGAAACGTGAATGCGTGCTTCCACGTTTTTGTCTACGAGGATGGGGTTCCGCCTGCCGGTTACTAAGAGTTGACTAAGTTGTCAGAGTTGACGAAGTTGCGTAAGTTGGGCGGCGTCAACTGTTTGGTGAACAAGAGGTAACTTTGTCAACTATGCAAACTTCGTCAACTTGATAAACTTGACTAGTGTCAGAACAGGAACGAAAACAGTCATTGACCGGGTTGGCAAGGCGGCTCAGCCGACTCCCCGCGGAGAAAAAGAAAGCGGCACTTGAAATTAGTGCTTCTCTTGCCGCCGTTTCGCTAAAGGTGAGTAAGGAATTCGTCGAAGCGGTTCCGAAAGCATCAAAGATCCTGACAGAAGAAAACCTTCGTGACTGGGGAGAACTGGGACGAAAGCTGGCAATGGCGAATGCTGAACTTGGGGTAGAATTCTTCAAGAAAGGTGTTTCGAAGCTGCGTGTCATCCCGGCGGAAGGCCGGTCTCACCTTTTTCGTATCTGTAAGCGGCAGCTCATCTTATCCAGTTCAATCGCGATTGCAACGTTTGAATCCTTTCCTGAAACCGCCAAGGATGCGAAAGACAAGGCATTACTTACTTCCGTCCTCGGCCTGGCGGTAGAGATTGCAAATCGTTCGGCCAAGCATTCCTCTGATTTTTTAAACAACACACCCGAAGTTTTGGAATCACTTGAAGGATTCGATGAGAATGGCGCTGAGGTTAAAAATGCGGTCATTGGTCTCGCAGGGAAATTTGCGAGCAGGACCGGTGGGATGACGTCCGATCTTTGGGCGGCGCTGCCGTCAGCAATTGGAAACCTTGAGGGAGGCGCCGCTGTGAGATTGATGGATAGTGCCGCCGAATTGCTGGAATACGGCGGAAGCGTAACGCTCCATTTCGTCAGTTCCGGCGCTAGAGCACTGGCAGAATTCGAGGAAGTGTATAAAAGCTGGTTCGAGGTGATCTCAGCTTTTGGTGCTCATGGCAACGCGGTTCTGATTTCATTCCTGAGATCCAGTCCTTCTTTTTTCGAGCGGATCGGAAATATTCGAAGGAAGGATGAAGCAATTCGGGTGGCCAACAGGGTTCTGGAAATGATCCGGGAGATCGCCGCTGAGGATCCTGAATCTGCACTAGCGGCGTTCAACTCGAGTGCAAAAGCGCTCCGAAAAGTTTCCCTTGGGCAGTTTGAGGAATGGATCGAAGCGGGACTCGAAACACAAAAGAACGGCAGCGCAAAGGCGCGCAGATCATTCTTTGCGCTTGAGACGCGTCGTTCGAATGAACTGCTCGAGGAGTCTTCAGACGGTCTTCCACTCGACAGTATATCGACTGTATTGCGTATTTATGTCGAGGGTCTGACAGGCAAGGAAGTAGAAATCGCCCCCTTGGCTGCACTGCCGAATGAATCGCGGATCGGGGACGGCAGAATCATCTATCTTCCGTCAAACGTTAATGAATTTGGAAACGATGACCTGGATTTCAGGTTGTACAAGGTATTGGCGGCCCATGGCGCAGGGCAAATCGAATTCGGAACGTTTGAATCAGGCTCCGAATCGCTGAAAGCCGCGTTTACTGAACTAAACGAGCGCTTTGCGATGACCCCCGAACAGCTTGATGCGTTCTCGCTTGCCGGGTACATAGAAGAGGTTCAAAAAGGCGAACGCGCTCTGACAGAGGCGGAGTACAGGGAGGAAATGCGTAAGCGGCTCCTGAAAGTCCCTGCGGATGCCGATTTTCACAAGGTCTTGAAGGTCTTCCCTGAACCGCGTTTGGCCCGGCGTATTTTCGGGACGATGGAGAACGCGAGAATCGACATGACGCTGCGCCGGACATATCGCGGCCTCGTAAAAGACCTGGATTTGATGAAGCGGTTTTTACGGGAGCGGCGGCCATACATTTTTGACCTGCCGGTAGAACAGGTCCCGGCGGAATTACTTTTTCAAATCACTCTTTGCGGCGGTGCGACGGAGGATGCGCGGCAATTCTACGGACAAGTGGTATCTGAGATCGAATCCACAATCGAGCAGTATCTGTCGTTCGAAGGGGCCGGCGTTGCAGACTCACTTATTGCTACGGGACGTATCTATAACCTTTTCCAGAACGTGACTCCTGAAGAAACCATATCCGAGGAATCTGAGGAGCAACAGGATGAGGGCGAATATACCCAGGAGGAAGCCCAGGGTGAAGCGGCGACAGAGTCTCAACAGAAAAAGACCGAAGAACGCCGCGAGGCCGAGAATGTTCGCGATATGTTCAACGCGTGGAGCGGACGAGATGAAGAGGAAGGCTCGCCTCAGGATGTCAGCGGCTCTGAGAACTGGGGGTTAAACGAGGTTCCTGAACAACCGCTTGAGCCGGGCGATGAGGCCTTCTTTTACGATGAATGGGACAGGGAACTCGCAGACTTCAGGACCGAATGGTGCCGGGTGGTGGAGAAAAAGGTCAAACAGGGAGACCGTAGTTTCGTTGAATTGGCGAGAAGCCGGTACCGCGGTGTGATCTCTTCAGTCCGTCACCAGTTTCAGTTGATGAAGCCTGAAAACCTGACACGGATCAATCGAGAGTTGGACGGCGAGGAATACGATCTCAACGCGGTCATCGATTACGTGATCGACCGCCGCGCTGACGGAATGCAGGAAGAACGTCTGTATACGAAACGTCTGCGTCGCGAACGGGATGTTGCCGTTTCGCTGCTGCTCGACCAGTCTTCATCGACGGCACGATCGATTACCAAAAACCCCCTGCAGCCATACACACACCCGGGCAGGCGCATCATCGAGATCGAGAAGGAGGGCCTGGTGTTGATGAGCGAAGCGCTTGAGGCCGTCGGCGATATTTACTCGATAAACGGGTTCACGTCGGAAGGTCGACGAAACGTTAAGTTTTATGTAGTCAAAGATTTTGGAGAAACCTATTCCGAGAATATCGAAAGGCGAATTGGCGGAATTACATTTCAAAACAATACAAGGCTTGGGGCCGCAATCCGGCATGCAGCCGCGAAGCTTCTGAAGCAGGAGTCGCGGACGAAACTCCTGATAATTCTCACCGACGGGCGCCCCTACGACCACGATTATGGAGACGCCAAGTATGCAAAAGAAGACGTGCGGGAAGCGCTTACCGATGCGAAGATGATGGGAATCACTCCGTTTTGCATCACAATCGACCGTGATTCTGAACAGGAGCTTCGGGACCTCTACGGTGAGGTCGGTTACACGATCATCGATGACGTTCTGAGCTTGCCGGAAAAGTTGCCGAATATCTATCGAAGGCTTACTAGTTAGCAAAGGGGTTGGGGAGGCGCTTTGCTAAGGGGTGACGCTTCGCTCAGGGCCGGCGCCTGTGGCTTAGGGGTGTAGCTTTGCACGGGGCAAAGGGAAAAGGTCAGAGTCGGAATCAAGGTTGTTGGTTTTGCGATAGTTCGACGAATCGCCTAGGTAGCGCATGCCGTAGGCATTGAGTGGGTTTAGCCGCGGGTAAGGCCGAAGGCCGTAACCCGCGGAAAACCAAAGAAAGAATCCAGGCATCGCGTAGCGATTGCATGAACTAGCCGAATAGGTACCTTTCGTCGACAATATCGACTTCGTGTAATCGCAGCAGCTCTTTGTACTCGTCTTCAAATGAGAATTTTTGATGATGCTCGCGTTGATTCTCAATATACGCAACTACTCTTGGGACCGAACGTTTATTGACCGAAAAAGCTGCGTATCCATTTTGCCAGCCGAATGACTTCTTCCCGAGTTCTTCGTGGAACCACCGTGAAGACTCTATCTTGAGCATCTGCACGATCTGACTCGGAGAATATTTGGGGGGCGAGAGGACGAGTGAATGCAGATGGTCTTCAATTCCACCGAGCTTGATCGGAGTGATTTTGTTCTTTCGGGCAACACCGGCAATAAAACGCCATACTCTTTCTTCGATATTGGGAAAAATATGCCGCTTTCTGTATTTCGTGCTAAAGACAAGATGATAGAACAGTGAGGAATAGGTGTTTGCCATGTGGGATGGCCTCCTTTTGTGAGAATTTTTAAGATTGTATCAATGCTGTCAAATACGGTCTCTCATGCAATCGCTACGCGATGCTTGGTTCTGTTTGTTCTCCGCCCCGTGGGTTGCACCCTTCGGGTTTACCCACGGCTAAATTCAAGCAATGCCTACGGCATGCCAACTGATTCGTTCAGAGGTCCTCGTGTTTTCGCACTCCAACTCTGATTAAAAAGTAGCGCGAAGCGCCACTTCACTATCGTCCCCACTTGAGTTTGTTTCGAAGTACATCGAAGTAGTTGCGGTTCGTTGGGCGTATGAGGTTGAAGGTCGACTCGCTCTTTCTGATCTTCACGATGTCATCTGTAAACATATCGTGTCCTATTTGCCCATCAAGTGTAAGTACTACTTCACCACTGTTTTTGGCAAGCTTCATAGTGATCTCGGCATCGTCCGGTACGACAATCGGGCGGTTTGTAAGAGTGAAGGGGCAAATGGGTGTGATCACCACGGCGTTCATTGACGGATACACGATCGGACCGCCCGCGGAGAGGTTGTAAGCGGTTGAGCCGGTTGGGGTTGAGACAATCAGGCCATCGGCACGAAAGCTGTTGACCTGATGCTCGTTCAGCATCACGTCAATTTCAATGATGCGGGCAAGCGCGGCCTTGTTTATTACGACGTCATTCAAAACACGGCCCTTCGAAAGCATCTCGCCGTCACGCCAGTGTTCAGCATCAAGCATTACCCGTCGGTCCACGCCGTAATTGCCTTCAAGGATCAACTTGATTGCATCAAACATCTCTTCGATCCGAAACTCAGTAAGATATCCAAGGCTCCCGTAATTGATTCCTAATACCAAAACGTCTCTGTTCCCAGTAATTCGCGCAGCGGATATCATCGTGCCGTCGCCGCCAAGGACGACGATCAAATCGGCCTCTTCTATGAACTCGTGGGTGTCGACCTCATCCGCTAAACAGATTTCAGCCTCAAGGCGCGGATCTCCAACAGTTTTTACTCCCTTCTTCGAAAACCACTCCGAGAGTTCGCAGGCAGTCTTCCAGGCTTCATCGTGATTGGGTTTTACGACGATTCCGACACAGTTTATTTCGCGATTGAGCATGTGAGAAGAATATTGCGTAATTGGGACGAATTGGTCAAATCGTTTGGAGGGGAGAATGTCGGGGAATGTGGGTCGAGGGGTGTGGGCTGCTAAAAACCGAATTCTGCGCTCATCTCGATTTCGCGCAGCGCGCTCAAGCGCACATGGTTGTAGGCGGTCCATCTTCGGCCAGAGTATTTGCGATAGGAATCCGAGTGCAAGAATCATTGACCATTGACCATTGACCATTGACCAT
>JABDKD010000216.1 GCA_013003215.1 Pyrinomonadaceae bacterium | reverse complement strand
TTCCCGCATTCCTGCATACCCGCATCCCCGCATCCCCGCATTCCTGCATCCCCGCATTCCCGCGTTACGGTGTCTTCTCGGAAGGACGAAATTGGACGATTCCCTGTTCCTTCATTACCCGCTCGATTTCATTCGGTAAAGAAGGGACGAATGCACTCATGTTCTCAACGCCAGTTTCGGTTACAACCGCCATGTCTTCAATTCGTACATACATCTTCTCTTCCGGAATCCAGATCATCGGGTCAATTGTAAAGATCATTCCAGGCTTTAGTTTCACTCCCCTGGCGGTTCCGACATCATGGACCGCCATCCCTACCGAATGCTGAAAATGACCCCGGAATTTCAGGCCTTCACGCATTGCTTTCAAATAGATCGGATTGTCTATCTTTCTTGAGGACAACCATTTGGCCATTTCCGACGCAGCGGCATCAAGGACCTGTTCTGATGTAACTCCGGGCTTGATCGGCCGAAAAAGTGCATCACGGTATGCAGCTACGAACTCCGCGAGCTGTCTTTGATCATTAGTGAACTTCCCGTTCACGGGCCAGATCCGCGTCACGTCACTCGTGTAGTACCGATAATCGGGAGCGAAATCCATAAGAACAAAACCACCGCTCTGGAGTTTGTCCGTCTTGCGGAAATAGTGACCCATCCAGGCGTTCTTTCCTCCCGCGATGATCGAAGAATAGCCTTCACCTCGTGCGCCGTTCGCATGAAAAATATATTTTGCTGCCGCATCTAGTTCGTACTCGTATACCCCCGGCTTTGTCGAACGCATCGCTTCGATAATCGCCAAGCCTGCAATACGGGTCGCCTCTCGGACTAGCGCAATTTCACGCTTGCTCTTGATTAGCCTCATCGCATCGAGGGTAGGAGAAAGATCTCGTACTTCGAATTGCGGAAATCTCTTCTGCAGCGCGTTCTTCAAATGGGCTTCCTTGGAAATCCTTTCATCGAAGGGGTTTGCGGCAATGCGGGACTGGCCGCGCAACAACTCGTCCCGACTGTCCTGCCCTTTTTCAACTGGACTCAACGGCGTATAGATTAAAGGGGCAGGTGGACGAAGCTGCGAACCCGCAAGGTCTTGAGAAAGAAATTCGATACCGCGAACCCTGTCGAGACCGGTGAGTTTCGTGATCAAATCTGCGTCTTCAAGAGCCAAGGTTTTTCCTTCACTACGTTCACGGCCCTCGTTTCGACGCGGGAGATAAACGGTCGCGGTCTTTCGTCGACCGTCGAGCACCAGATAGGAGTGCGGAGTCTCGAGACCCGACAGGTAATAAAACGTATTCGATTGTCGGAATACGACAAACCCGTTGACGTCGGCTGCAGATTGAATGATTGCAATCGCCTTGTTCCCGATCGCTTGAAAAACCTTCGCCCGCCTTTCCGCAAACTCCGCGGGCAGGAAATCGGTTTGGTAATAATGCTTCTCTTGGGCAATCGCGGGCAATGAGAGAGTCAACAGCATTGCGGCTACAATTAGGAATCCTTTTCTCATGATGAGTTAGTTTACATCATTAGGCAGTCTGAAGAGTCCAACCATTATCAGCGTGGCTACTGAACTCTGGCGATACCCTGAACTACACCATTAAGGTAATCTGAATTACGGATTCGTCAGTTGAATTACCGACAAAAGACTCTACTCAGCTGTGCAATGAAACCGCACTGCAATATTCATTCTCACGATTAATTCCAGCCTCGCTCAAGATATGCGGGCCGCCTTTCCGTCAATCCCCAATGAGTTGATAAGCCGGGGGCTTACTTTCCCGTCTAAGGTGTCCCAATCACTTGGTAAATTAAAAAGTAAGTATCACGGTTTGCTAGAAAGCATCCAGAAGATGGTGAACCGTATCTTAAAGTTGACGCGGTGCCCTTTTTGCGTTGCCGCGAATTATCAGCCCGACGAAGCGCCTGCTGAGCGTTACCTGCCGATCGTCTCCCGTTTTGATTTGGTCGGCTTCCACCAGAGAAGAATCGTTATACCTATAAACCAGCAAATGCCGGAAGCGACGATCAGAGGAGGCAGCTCGCTAAAGTGTCTTGCCAGCGAAGCCTCGATAGTTGCAGAAAGAATCCATAGCTGGGCAAGATTAATCATAACAAGGAGAACAAGCTTCGCCTGTAGAACCGCTGTGCGGCCCCGAGGCGTTACTCTGGGACGCTGATTCTCATATTGACTATCCATGGTCCTGTCCTCCGGCAGTCATTCCTATCGCCCAAACTTCGCCGTTCTCACGAACTTCAATTTGGATTTTGTCCAACGGGCGGGGCGGCGGGCCATATAAGACGTTTCCGGTTCGAACATCAAACCCCCCTTCATGACACGGGCATTCGAGACGTTCATTCTTTTTTTCAAAATAAACAGGGCACGCTAGGTGGGTACATTTTTGGCCGTACGCGTGGAAGCCGCCGTCCTTAGTATGAACAAGTATTGCGGGATCAGCTTCAGTCGGGTAACGAAAATTGAGTGCTTCGCCCTTTTTTAAGTCAATCGAATTCTCAATCATGGTTGCGGGCAGGGATTCTGCGTTGCTCGCATCATAAATCGCTTTTGTCGCAAATGCGCCCGCGCTTAGGAACAGACCCGTCGAAGTGATTGCCAGGAAGTTGCAGAACTCTCGCCTGGTTACCTGCGCCTCACCGTCGCGTTCGTAAGGAAAATCTCTTTGCTGCGGAGCGACCGCTTTGCGTACATTCCTCTCATCAGATTTTCGCTCTTCTTTGAGAACCTTCTCGATCGCTGAATCAAGTTTCTTAGAATTCATTACTCTTATTTGTTTCTCCGGCCAATTCGTCCATCCACGATTCTTGACCGTCGGATTCTTCATCTACGGCTATTCTTCCTTCGAAAACTCCGCATCCGTCCACTTCGACATTCTCGGCATCAGTCGGAAGCATCAAATAGACGTTTGTCTCGACGCTTTGTTCGCCGAAAGTATGAGCATTGACCGGCTTTGTACGACGAAGCGGAACAATCTGTTCATAGCTTCCAAAAGAAATTGCACCGGTTGGGCAAACGCTTGCACACATGGGCTTCAAGCCTTCGCTCGTACGATCGAAACACATATCGCATTTCATTTGAAGGTGCATCTCGGTGTTATATTTAGGGACGCCGAACGGACACGCGTTGACACAATTCCGGCAGTCAAGACAGCGCGGCTTTAGCGCCGACATGACCACCCCGTCTTCACTAACTTTGATCGCATCAGCAGGACAAACCAGGGCACAAGTGGGCTCTACGCAATGCATACAGACTGTCGGCATTGTCGCGGTTGATTCCCTTCTGTCGATATTGTCAACAAAAATCATCGAATACCCCTTGTGTGTCGAGCACTCGCGACAGGCAGCCACACATGATCGGCATCCAATACAGCGCTGCGGATCAATGAACATAGTCTCTTTCATAATTACTTACCTTTTCCTTGACGCTTCCTGTTTCCATTCGGTTTCTCGAGTTCGCTGCCCTTTACATACTTTTGTTTTTGACCCAACACAGGCAAATTCCGAGTCGGTAGCTTTTCAACTCGCGCTGAACAAGCCTTATACTCCGGAATCTTTGAAACAGGATCCAGCTTCGGGTTTGTAAGTTGATTTACAGCCATTTCTTCTCCCCAGTGGTAAGGAATAAACAGGGTGTCCGGACGAATCGTTTTGACGACCAAAGCGGGAAAGACACCTTCGCCCCGGCGTGAAATCACCTTGACGCGTTCCCCGTCAATTATCTTCAGCTTCATCGCTGTTTTTGGATGAATCTCGACATACGGCTCTGGGCATTGATCGACCAGAAAACCGATTCGCCGTGTTTGATTTCCCGATAGGTATTGATAAACAACCCGCCCACTTGTCAGTATAAGCGGATACTCCTCATCTGGAGTTTCATCGGGCGAATTGAACTCAATACCATGAAATTTCGCCTTGCCGTCTTCGTGATAAAACTCTTCTTCGAACAGTCGCGGAGTGCCGGGGTGATCTTCCGTAGGACAAGGCCAAAAAACTCCATCCTGCTTTTCGATCTTCTCGTAACTTATACCGAAATAGTCGGCCTTGCCGCCTTTCGATGCCACTCGCAGTTCATCAAAGATCTCCCTGGGATTGTTAAATGCGAAGAACTTTCCGCGCCCCATTCTTCGTGCGATCTCCTGGATAATCCACCAATCGGTCTTGGCCTCGCCGGGTGGATCCGAAGCTCTGTTGATCTTTACTACACGGCCTTCACCGGTCCCTGTAACTCCTTCGTCTTCCGACCAAGTTGTACTCGGCAACACAACATCGGCATACCTTGCACCCTCGGACATAAAGAAATCGATACAAACATAGAATTCGAGTCCTTCCAGGGCTTGTCTGACCTTATTAATATCAGGCAGCGACACCATCACGTTGTTGCATACCGACAGAAGTCCTTTGATCTCGCCTTCCCGCATTTTTTGAAACATCTCAACCGCGGATACGCCTGCGCCGGGCATTTCCGATTCATCAATGCCCCAGACATCCGAAACGTATTTCCGGTCTTCCGGATTATCGATCATTCTCGCGCCGGGAAGCTGGTCACATTTCTGACCATGCTCTCGGCCGCCCTGACCGTTGCCCTGGCCGGTGATGGTGCCGTAGCCGTTTCCACGAGCACCGATCTTTCCGGTCGCAAGGACAATGTTTATGTAAGAGAGCACATTGTTCACTCCATTTGAATGGTGCTCGACCCCGCGCGCGTGAAGGAGCATACCCGTCTTCGCACGGCCATACATTTGGGCCGCAAGAACAATCTTTTCAGCCGGAACCCCGGTAATTTCCGATGCGGTTTGCGGGCTGTATTTAAGAGCCGTTTGCTTCGCAAGCTCCCAGTCATTGGTCCGAGCTTTGATGAACTCCTCGTTGGTAAACCCTTCGTTGATGAGAACGTTTAGAATTCCGTTCGCAAGCGCGACATCGGTACCAGGCTTAAGCTGCAAATGAAGATCGCCCTGCCGTGCAGTTGTTGTCTCACGCGGATCGATAATTATCCATTTTCCGCCTCTGTCACGCTGCTGCCATAGGAATTTGTTAAGCACCGGAAAAGTTTCCGCACAATTTGCGCCCGCGATCATCAGAACTTCGGCGTCAGGAATATCGCTCCAAGGGTTCGCTGCGCGATCAATACCAAATGCTTTCTTGTTTCCCGCTGCCGCTGAAACCATGCAAAGTCGCCCGTTGTAATCCAAGTACTTCGTCTGAAGGCCGACACGAGCGAATTTGCCCATCAGATATGTTTTCTCGGTTGTCAGCGACGAGCCGGAATAGACCCCAAGAGAATCTTTTCCATGCTTCTCTTGAATCCGCTCGATATTGGATACAACCAAGTCAAGCGCTTCGTCCCAACTTGCACGTTCAAAATAGCCGTTCCGTTTAATCAAAGGATGCAGGAGGCGGTCAGGGTGATGCGTTTGCAGATAGGCCGTTACTCCTTTTGGACACAATCGTCCCTCATTTACAGGAAAATCATATCGGGGCTCAAACCCTACAAGGTTTCCCTTTTCGACAAGCAGATTCATCCCGCACTGAACCGCGCAATATGGGCAATGCGTTGGCACGACCTTATCGATATTTCGATCAGCCTGCCAGCCATCTATAGGCTCATCGTGAGGATGAGGACCGAATTTCTCGATGATCTTTTCCAGATTCTCTACTTTAGACATTATCTTTTGTTTGAACCTCTTCCTTTGATTCCTCAGCACGTACCCCTAAGAAGACGGGTTCGTTAACATCCGGAAGATTTGCGTATGAAATTCCCCGCATAATCCTTTTACACTGCGGACAATGGTCTTGAAGCTTCGTACCGTCGGGGAGTGTGTAATCAAACCCAAGTTTTTCAATGACTTTGTTCAGATCATCCACCCAGATCTGCGCACTGAATTCCGTCCTGCATCTTGGGCATTCAGCCTGTTGCATTTCCGGCGATCGTTTCCGATACAGCTCAACGCCGAGAGAGGCCGGTCTTTGGACGATGTGAAAGAGCTTTCCGAAGGGCAGGTAAAACAGGGTCATGATCACCGTTGCCTGATGCGTGAGTGCGATAAAGTGATACATGTATCCATCGAACCAAAGACTTGAAGCCGTAAGCATCAGTCCGGAGACCGAAATAGCGATCAGCATCAGGTGCGGCACAAAATCAAGGAGGAACTGCTGGAGCGCAATCGCGCCGCGATCGTGCAGGCGCCTGTGTATGGCGATCCCACAGCCCACAAGGACCATGATCGCCGTAATATCCAGAGCGTGAAAAGTTAGCCAGGCGGTAATACTTCTTCCCTGCATCAGTTGGAGTGGAAATCCAAACAAATACGCACGGTATCCGATATCACCCTCAAGTTCGAAATGAACCCATCCGAAAACGAGCGGAAACGTGATCATCGCAGAAATGATACATCCCCACATGATCAGAAAATGCATCAACCACCGCTTGAACCCACGTTTAAGAATAAAAGACTGGGCCAGAATATTTCCTGCAAAGGTCTTTGCAGCGATTCCGGTATTTTGGACAAACTTCTCGCGCTTCAGATAGATCTGCCAACCCCGTTTCCAATATGTCCGGGTCGCTGGCCTTTGAAGCCACAGCGCATAACGAAAAATCAGAGCTCCAAACGCAATAACGCTTGCGACTGTATAGCCAAAAAGCGCCGAGTCAAAATTCTGGAGATTTCGAGATCCAACGAGGATCAGGACTGTTAAAATTGCCGATGCACCCAAACCAAACAAAGTTGAGAGACGGTAATTCATTGTTGAGTAAGTTTTCGTTGAATTCATTCTAATTTTGCAACTGGTCTTAAATTATAAAAGATATCGGGCTGTAGTTAAACCGACACGTCCAACTTGAACTTTCTCTTCAGTGCCCGTTTCAGCAATAAACCTGAGTTCAAACTCCGTAAAAACAGGAATCTCTACAATTAGGCTTGAAATCTTTATTCAATAACTTCATATTCTTAAAAAGATTCGAGAAATTCAGGAGGGTTCAATGATTCGATTTATTTCGTGTTTCGGTATTATCAGTCTGCTATTTACTTTTATCGGCTGCACGCAGAATTCAGAACTTGGTTTGGGAACCGGATCGGCCAATGCGGCTGACCTGGTCTTGTTCAATGGAAAGATCGTTACCGTGGACAAGTCCGACACCGAGGTCCAGGCCATCGCCGTAAAAGACGACAAGATTGTCGCCTTGGGAACCGATGCTGAAATCAAAGCGCGAATCGGACCCGAGACGAAATCCATCGATCTTGAAGGGAAACTTGCGATTCCGGGATTTATGGAGGGCCACGGCCACTTCATGGGCATTGGGAACGCGCAGATGATTCTTGACCTTACGAAACCCAAGAATTTCGATGAGATCGTAGCAATGGTTGCTGAAGCTGTAAAGAAAGCCAAACCCGGCGAGTGGATCACTGGGCGCGGTTGGCATCAGGACAAGTGGGATAAAAAACCTGAGCCAAGTTTCGAGGGACTTCCTCTGCACGACAAACTCAGCGAAGTTTCCCCCGATAATCCGGTACTCCTGACTCATGCCAGCGGCCACGGCGCCATCGCAAATGCGAAGGCAATGGAACTTGCGGGAATTGACGCCAACACAAAAGATCCGGATGGCGGTGAAATCCTGCGCGATGAACAAGGCAAGGCGACAGGCTTCATGAGAGAAACCGCCCAGGGTCTTGTAGGCCGCGCAAATAAGGGACCGGAAACGGACGAAGAAGAAGAAGCTCAAGCGCGTAAGATGGCCGAACTTGCCGCCAAAGAAGTACTTAGCAAAGGCATTACAACTTTTCAGGATGCCGGATCCAGTTTCGCCACGGCCGAGCTCTTTAAGCAGCTCGTGGATGAAAAAAAGATGCCGCTACGACTCTGGGTGATGATCCGTACCTCGAATGACGACCTCGAGAAAAATCTTGAGAAGTCCCGTTTGATTGGTTACGGCGATAATCGTCTTACAGTACGCGCGATCAAGCTTTCGATTGACGGAGCTTTGGGATCACGGGGTGCGTGGTTGCTTGAACCCTATTCAGACGCGGAGCACCTCAAAGGGTTGAATTTGATTCCGATTGAAGACGTCAAGAAGACCGCCGAGCTGGCAGTTAAATATGACTACCAGCTTTGCATACACGCAATCGGGGACCGTGCGAACCGCGAAGTGCTGGATATTTTTGAAGAAAGCTTCAAGGCGAATTCCGATAAAAAGGATTTGCGTTGGAGAGTCGAACACGCCCAGCACTTGAACCCGGATGACATTCCAAGATTCGGTAAGTTGGGTGTGATCGCGTCAATGCAGGGAGTTCATTGCACCTCAGACGGCACCTGGGTTCCGGACCGACTTGGAGACAAGCGGAGCGAAGAAGGTGCTTATGTTTGGCAAAAGCTTATGAAGAGCGGCGCGCTGGTAACAAATGGTACCGATGCACCGGTTGAGGATGTCTCACCGATCGCGTCGTACTACTCAACTGTTTCCAGAAAACTGAAAGATGGAAAAGTCTTTTACCCGGATCAGAAGATGAGCCGTATAGAAGCGCTCCGTTCGTACACAATTAACGTGGCCAAGTCCGGGTTTGAAGAAGAGCTAAAAGGCTCGCTCGAAATTGGAAAACTCGCTGACATCACGGTCCTTTCGAAGGATATTCTAACAGTCGAAGAGGATCAGATACCTTCAACCGAAGTTGAATATACGATCGTCGGCGGGAAGGTTGAATACCAAAAAGCAGAATAAACACCACACAATCAAACCGCGGCCCCGGATAAACCGGTCGGCCGCGGTTTCATTATCGGTCACGGACTACAATATCCGTGTCGCTTTGATGAAAAAACGGGTCTCCCAGGTCTTACCCTTATCTTCTGAAATCTCCCGACGCCACAGGAAGCTGTCTTTTTTGATGTCATAGAAGATAATCCTGCGTAAAGGCCGGCCTTTCACAGGCGGCGGGGTCATTATCAACTCGCCCTCTTTTTCGACCGCATCGAAAGTTCCATAAGCAGTCGCATTTGAGATCCACGCGACTTTCCACTTCTTCTCTTTCGGAAGAAAAACCCTCAACTGCGTCAAAGTTGAGTTCTTGCCTTTTTTCGGAACAGTCGGCGGAAGATCCCGCTCAAGCTGAAGATAGTAGTCCTGCACGCCAAATCCATCTATCGTGTATTTGAATCCCCATAAAGCGCGCCAACAGCAATACCATTTACCCTGAAACAATGCCCGGTTCTCTGCTTCCCAGATGCCGGACAGCTGACCGAATTGGGCGGTCTCGGGGGGCGCCAACTTGTCGATCGAACCAAACCGGTTCTCGTCCTGGTAAAGAAACTCTTTGATTTGTGGATAATCATTCAGATCGATTTTCCCCTTCGGTTCATTCACTATTTGTGCGCCGTCCTGTCCGATCACGGTGATGACCGACAGCCCGGCGACTACAAAAAGCACACACAATCTAATAATCAGATTTTTCATTACGTTTTTCCTTGGATCGGTTTTTGGAACTACTTTTTCGTCAAGATATTAACCGAACGTGGTCGGTAAGTCTTGAAATGTAAGTGAATCAACCTTGAAAGATTCTTGAAAAGCCTTCTCAACCCTGCATTAAAGCAATATCATGTTGAGACCATGAAACGGACCATTCTGATCTTTGGAATACTCGCGGGCGCCGTTTTCCTCTTGTTTGAGTTAACGAAGCTGACAAGATGGGCGTCACCGGAAACCTCAGAGGTATTTCTCGTGCTCTCGGGGCTGGCTTTTATCATCGTCGGGTTTCTGTTGAGCAGGATTCTTTGGAAAGACGACGAAAACAAGAAACCGAAGCCTTCAAACACCTCTGACCTCACCAAACAGGAGCACAAAGTTTTGGGCCTTATCGCTGAAGGGCTCTCCAACAACGAGATTGCCGAATCCCTGTTCATTTCAGAAAGTACCGTTAAAACCCATGTTTCCAACATCTTGTCGAAACTCCACGCCCGGCGCCGGACTGAAGCAGTGAAGATCGGCCAGGACCTTGAGATAATCTGACAGGAGGGTAGGAGGGTAGGAGAGTAGGAAAGTAGGAGGGTCGCGTATGATTCTTTAGTACCAAATCCATCAAAAAAGCGGAATTCATACTTTCGATGGATGTGTTTGAACGCAGTGTTCCGCTAGACTTCTCAGCGTTATGAAAAATCACATACTCAGATACGGAATTATCGGTGGCTGCATAAGTGTTGCGCTTGGAATACTCAATTGGTTTACCGTTGCAAGGTATGGCCCGACAGTTTCCCAGACATTTGGCTGGATCGCCGTCTTGATCTCGTTGATGTGTGTTCCTCTTGGAATTATTCATTTCCGAGACAAGATCAACGACGGTTCCGTTTCGTTTTTCGGCGCGTTCAAGACCGGGTTCGGAATCTCACTTGTCTTTTCAGTTGTAACCGGCATTTACAGCGTGGTGTTTTTCCTGCTGGCCAGTGATGATTTTGACGATTGGCGTCGAAGAGGCCTGAATGAAGCCGAACTCCAGGCTCTTGAATTACAGCTCGAACAAACACCCGCGTACCTGTTAACTCCTTTGGGACAGGGACTCATCTTCTTTGTGATGATGTTGTTAATTGCAACGGTCATAAACCTGGTAAGCTCGTTGATCTTAAGAAAGGCCTAGCTATGAAAAAACTTGTACACCGGTGGTTTGATGTCTGGAGAAAGGGAAATTTTCAGGACATACCCGTCACGGATGATTTCAAACACACAAGTCCGTACGGAACAATCGAAGGGAAGAAAGAATACCTCGAAGTCGTAGAGGCGAACCGTGAGAAATTTCTTGGGCATACATTCGAGATCCACGACGAAATCTACGCCGAGAACAAAGGCTGTATCAGGTACACTGCACGAAAAGATGACTTCTTTTTGGAGGTGACTGAATGGCATTATCTCGGTGACGGCGGAATCACCGAGATAGTCTCTTACTACAATATCGAGGAGCGAAGGATCGATTTGTAGTTCTTTTCACTATTTCAAAATGTAACTTCCGTGCAGGAAACTCCCGCGATCGGTTGACTCTGTATAAACAGCCTTATTGGATTCGTGAAGACGCATCGAAATCCTGTCCGTTATTCGTCGGCTTTCCTGGAGCTTCGAATTCTCTGCGCCCCGGATGAATTCTCGAACATCTTCATTCGTCGTGGCGTTCTGATCGGGATCTTCAACGCTTCGAGAAACCGCCTCGACCGCACTCGCCCGCAGAAGCTTTGGCCAAAGCCTGAGAAACAACGCGTTGGATCCATAGGTTTCCCCGCCTGAGATCTCACCATTAACGGAAAAGACAAAACCGATCACATCACTCTTTCCGTCGATTGCCGATCCTACGGCCCGCATGTAGTCGAGCGTATGCTCGCGCACCTCCTTCTTCTCCAGAGTCAATTGAAGACTTGTCGCGGATCTTTCATCCTTGGCCGCTGAATTCGTCGCGTCACTGAGTTTATCTTGTGTTTTCGATACTTCATCCCAGACTTCCTGCTGCGATCTTGCCACCTTCGCGGCAACCTTTAGATCTTTTGACGAGGCATAGTCTTTGGATGATCCAAAGTTGGAAGAAGACTCATTTCCGCGGCGTGACCATCGACCTGCTTCCACACAGAATGATCCGATCGGAATGCGACCCGATTTCGCGGGGATCACGAGGTCCGCGTTAAGAATTCGATCCTGATTTCCTCCTTTTACTATATCTCCCGCCTGAACATAGATCTCGTCCTTTTCGGAGAGGTTTTCGATCTCGAGTTCTTCAACATTCGAAGTCTCATAGACTCTTGCAAAGCGCTTCTCGAGCGCCTGTTCAAGCGGAACGGCAGTCCGTCCCTTCAACATATTCTTCCCGTGTACCAGAAAAATGGTGAGATTCTTGTGCGTATAGGGCCCTGAAAGCGATCTACCGTCACTCTCGAGCAATTGCTTGCCGGACTCAAAATTCCCGGTAGCCTGCTCGCGAGCGTTGAACTGTGCAGTTACCAGCCAAACGAACCACACTACAAGCACACCAATCGCTACACATATCGTTGCCGTCATCGCCGAGTACAAATGCTTCTTCATAACGCCCTCCCAAATTTCGTCTTTAGGCCTGTTGATTTAGACCCGTTTTTACGGCAAATGTTCCTTTATTTGCTTTGAAGAGGACTCTATTCCTTCCCGCATTCTTCCGCACCGTGAACTCCATCCCCATTCACGGGTGCCCCACACATAGTTCTGTGAGGGAACCCTCGTCGCGTGGCGTGGATCGAGACGTATCGCGCGGATCCCGTCCGAAATATGATTCCTGAAGTTCAGCAAATACAGTTCAAACTCTTCACCAAGGAGTAAACAGGAGGATCAGAATGAGAACTCTTTTAGTCGCCCTTCTATCGGGATTCGTAATTTGGTTAATGCCCTTGCCCTCGTATGCAAACGATGGTGAAGACAAAACCCTTTCACCTTACTTTTTTGTTACCGGAGATCCGGAAATCGACAAACTTCCCTTGAAAGACACTTCGGTCGAAATCGCGATCGCGGGGGTGATTGCTGATGTGAAGGTCACCCAGAAATACCTGAACGCAGGGCGGCGGCCAATCAACGCGACTTATGTTTTTCCCGCCTCCACAAGGGCAGCGGTTTATTCGATGCGAATGAAGATTGGTAACGAGGTGATCGTCGCCAAAATCAAGGAACGCGAACGCGCGAGAAAACAGTTTGAGGCGGCAAAGGCTGCCGGAAAGAGTACATCTCTGTTGGAGCAGGAGCGTCCCAATGTCTTTTCGATGAAAATGGCAAACCTGATGCCTAAAGAGGAGATCGAAATTGAACTTCGATACACGGAACTCCTCGTCCCGACAAAAGGTGTCTATGAGCTGGTCTATCCAACTGTGGTCGGACCGCGATACAGATCTCTCTCGAAAGCAAATGAATCCGGGATCAACACCAAGCATTTTCGTGAAGGCAAACAGCCGACCAGTTCTCTTCACATAAACGCGGTCATATCGACCGGTCTTCCAATTCAAAACCTTAGGTCTGCTTCACATGAAATCGAGCCGACCTATCGAAATGCGAACCTCGCAGAATTCAAACTAGTTGATGAAAAGCCGTTTGAAGGTAACAGAGACTTTATCCTTCGTTATAGTCTCGCCGGCGACCAAATCGAATCCGGGATGCTTCTCTTTGAAGACAAGGAAGAGAAGTTTTTCATGTACATGGCGCAGCCTCCAAAAAGGGTAGTGGAAGACAAAATACCGGCTCGCGAGTATGTGTTTGTGGTAGACGTTTCCGGGTCAATGGAAGGATTCCCGCTGGATACTTCGAAACGACTCCTCGAAGACCTGATCGGCAGGCTTCGCCCCACAGACTATTTTAATGTCGTACTTTTTGCGGGCGATTCTTTGGAACTCTCCGATTCACCACTTCCCGCAAACAAAGCAAACATCTCACGTGCGATCCAACTTATTGAAGAACAAAGGGGTTACGGCGGAACAGAACTCCTCGAGGCAATCAAACAGGCGACAAACCTGCGTACACGATCCGGAGTTTCGAGGAGTATCGTTGTGGTGACCGATGGATACATCGAAGCCGAAGAAGGTGTATTTCAGTACATAAGGGAAAACCTCGGCGAGGCCAACGTCTTTTCGTTCGGAATCGGAACCTCGGTAAATCGCCACCTGATCGAAGGGATCGCAAAGTCGGGACAGGGGGAACCGTTTGTTGTTACCGAACCGTCCCGGGCAGCCGCAACCGCCACCAACTTCCGTGAATATATTCAATCGCCCCTTTTGACCGATGTTAGCGTCAACGCCGACGGGTTCCGCGCCTACGACGTTTTTCCAATCCGGCAGCCGGATCTCCTTGCCGAGCGCCCCGTCATTGTGTTCGGAAAATGGCGGGGACCAGTACACGGTTCGATCGACCTTGAAGGGAACAACGGCGAGGGGAGATTTGCCCGGAAGTTCGACATCTCCTCGGCTCAACCGAATGAAGCTAACAGAGCACTCAAATATCTTTGGGCCCGTTCGCGCATCTCAGAACTCTCAGACTATGGAATCGGCAGGATCTCGGACGAAAGTGTGAAGGAAATAACGGAACTCGGTTTGAAATACAGTCTGCTGACCAAGTACACATCATTCATCGCGGTTCGTGAAAAAGTAGTGAATCCTGACGGTTCCGCTGAAGATGTCAATCAGCAACTACCCCTGCCTGTTGGCGTAGGTAACTTGGCAATCGGACATGAGCCTGAAATTTTCCTGCTTATTTCGAGTGCACTTCTGCTGGCGGGTATTGTGATGGCCGCCGGATGGATTTCGGGAAGAAAACAACGACGATCTGTTTCGGGAGTGCGCCCATGATGGACGCCCTAAACCGAAAACGAATCTGGTATGTGCTCGCTGTGGCCGGTACCGCGGTTGCGGTCAAAGCCTTCTCTTCGACATCTTCGGTGAATGATCTGCTTTGGATCCTCGCTCCAACTGCAGGCCTGGTCGAGTTGGTCACCAGATCCGGTTTCGAGTTTGAATCATATGCGGGCTATATGAACCGGGACAAGACGTTTCTGATTGCCGCGTCTTGTTCCGGGATCAATTTCCTGGTCACGTCATTCCTGATGCTCGCGTACGGTTCATTGATAAGGGCGCCCGGGCGTATTCCGAAATGGAGCTGGATTCCAGTTACCGCCGCCGCAGCGTATCTGACCACGATTATCGCAAACACGGTTCGTATTTCGACTGCACTGCGTATTCAACAAGTCCCGGCAGAAACGGGACTAATATCCGAGGCGCAGGCACACCGGCTCGAAGGGATTGTTGTTTATTTCGGTTTCCTGGTTTTGTTGTATTACGTTAGTGGGCTGTCTCAAATAGGAAGGCGAGACGGGGAACAAACCTCGTGGTCATCGATCAAATCATTATTGATACCGTTAGCTTTCTACTATTC
>JABDKD010000214.1 GCA_013003215.1 Pyrinomonadaceae bacterium | reverse complement strand
CTTTTCCATAAAGTCACGATCGTATAGAGTTTCAGGATCTCGGAGTGTACCTGGTGCCAATCTGAACTTTGATCTGGAGTCGTTTCAGAACTCGCGTGCCACTCGATGCACAAATCGAGTGCGCCATCACCGAAATGTTCCTCCAACAAATCGATCTTTCGACTACTCGAGATATTCAACCCGTAGATTCTGTATCTGTACGACCTTTAAACTAGAAATACTAACTAAAGAAAACAAAAGGTGTGCATGATCCGTACTAATAATTTGGCGAACTCGTCATTTCTCAATTCAATCAAATACTCGGTAGAAGTTATGAAAAAGATTATAAATATTTTTGCGTTCGGACTGGTGTTGTCTCTTATTGCGACCCTAAGCGTAACGGCTCAGGGACCCGCAGCGGATTCCGATTTTAACATTGATTTCGAGAAGTTTGAGCTGGAAAACGGCCTCGATGTGATCTTTCATGTCGATCGTTCGGATCCTGTTGTAGCGGTAGCGCTTACGGCGCACGTTGGATCTTCTCGTGAGAAGGCGGGAAGGACCGGTTTCGCGCACCTGTTCGAGCACCTTTTGTTTCTTGAATCCGAGAACCTTGGAAAGGGTGGGCTGGACAAAATGAGCGCCAGAATTGGAGGTTCCGGTGCGAACGGCTCGACGTCGAGAGACAGAACCAACTATTTCCAGACTGTGCCGAATGACGCCCTGGAAAAGATGATCTGGGCCGAGGCCGACAAATTGGGTTGGTTTATCAATACTGTCACTGATCCGGTACTCGCCAAGGAAAAGCAGGTTGTTAAGAACGAGAAACGGCAGGGCGTGGATAATGCACCTTACGGCCATAACTTCTACGTGATTGACAAAGCTCTTTATCCCGAGGATCACCCATACAACTGGCAGGTTATCGGTTCGCTTGAGGATTTGCAGAACGCGACGCTAGCTGACGTAAAAGAGTTCTTCAACCAATGGTACGTGACTAACAACGTAACGCTTGTTATCGCAGGTGATTTTGACACCGAACAGGCGCGTAAATGGGTGAAAAAGTATTTCGATGAGATAAAGCCCGGCGATGACGTCGTTCCGCTGAAAAAACGTTCAGGTGTGGTTAAGAAAACGAAGAAGCTCTACCACGAGGACAACTTTGCGAGGGTTCCGCAACTCACTATGGTTTGGCCAACTGTGGAGCAGTTCCATCCCGATTCATATCCGATTGCGGTTTTGACCCAGTATTTGGCGCAAGGTAAGAAAGCTCCGCTGTATAAAGTTCTGGTCGAAGAAAAGTCGTTGACGGCGGGTGTCAATATGTTTGACCGTTCCGATGAATTGGCCGGACAGACATATCTGACCATACGCAATTTCAACGGGAAAGACCTTGACGAGACCCATGCCGCGGTAAAGGAGGCGTTCAAGCGGTTTGAAAAGGAAGGGATTTCCGAAAAAGACCTGAGCCGGATTAAGGCCGGTCAGGAAACCCAGTTTTACAACGGCCTTTCCAGCGTGCTTGGAAAAGGATTCCAACTGGCGCAGTACAACATCTTTGCCAACGATCCCGGATTTGTTGAAAAAGACATCAAGAATATTCTTGCGGTTACGACCGACGATGTGATGCGGGTCTACAATAAATACTACAAGGGCAAGAATTACATCGCCACGAGTTTCGTACCGAAAGGGCAATTGGACATGGCACTCGAAGGGTCCGCGAAGGCAAATGTTCCTGAAGAGAAGATCGTTCAGGGCGCGGAGGCCGAGGTGGATCCAACAAAGAAAGCGGAATACAAAAGGACTCCTTCGACTTTTGACCGCACAAAAGAACCCCCGTATGGAAAGGCACCTGAGATCAAGACTCCTTCAATTTGGGAAGAAAAACTGAAAAACGGAATACGCCTTTACGGAATCGAGAGCACTGAAGTTCCTCTGGTGAACTTCAATATTGTCGTGGACGGAGGGCAGCTTCAGGACAGTGTTAAGAAGCCGGGAGTCGCGAACTTTACGGCCCGGATGATGACACAGGGGACCAAATACAAAACGCCTCAGGAGCTCGAGGAAGCGATCGAGCAGCTCGGGGCGTCAATAAATGTTTCCGCACAAGCTGAGTCGATCAGGATCAGCGGAAACACTCTTGCCAGAAACTACGACAAGACCATCACGCTACTAACCGAAATGGTCGTCAGCCCGCGCTGGGATCAGAAAGAATTTGACCTGATCAAGAAAAGTATTGTTAACCAGATTCGCCAGCAGGGCGCCAACCCGGTCGTGATCGCCCAGAACAACTTCCGTTCGCTCTTCTACGACAAAAATGACATTCGTTCCAAGAACATTTTGGGAACTATCGAATCGGTTGAATCGATAAAGATGGATGACCTGAAATCGTTCTACAAAAAGAATTTTTCGTCGGCCCTGGCGAGAATGCATGTCGTCGGCGACCTCAATCGCAAAGAAGTCAAAACGCCGTTGAAGACGCTGACCAAGAAATGGAAGAAGAAGAAGGTAACCATGAGCAAGCTGCCGACTCCGAAAAAGCCAGAATCAGCGAAGATTTATTTCTACGATGTTCCGAATGCAAAACAGTCCGTCGTGATGATCGGTTATCCGGCGCTGGCCGAATCTGAAGAGGATTTCTTCCCGGCTACGGTCGCTAACTATATTCTCGGCGGCGGGGGTTTTGCGTCGCAACTCACCCAGCAGTTGCGTGAAGGCAAGGGATACACCTACGGGATCTTTTCGAATTTCTCAGGCACAAGCCGCGGCGGTTCTTTTCAGATCTTTAGCAGGGTTAGGTCAAACGTAACGCTGGAGTCCCTGCAGCTGATAAAGGAGATAATTCAAAAGTATCCGAAAGATTACTCGGAAAGGGATCTCGCGACTACGAAAGGATTCCTGATCAAGAGCCAGGCTCGCGCATTTGAAACAGCGGGTTCGAAGCTTAACATGCTTGAAGATGTGAGTTCTTATGGCTGGCCATATGACTACCTGAAGAAAAGGGAGACGATCGTTCGCGGTATGACCGTAGACAAGATCAAGGCTCTTTCGAAGAAATACATCGATTCGGACAAGATGTATTGGTTGGTTGTTGGTGACGCAAAAACCCAGCTTCCCAGAATGAAGGATGTGGGTTTTGGCGAGCCCGTGTTGTTGAACGGTAAGCCGTAGCAGTCGGAAGTCTGATAATTGAATTTAGCAATAGCCGGGTGATTACCCGGCTATTTTTTTCTAAGGGACAGCGGCGTGATGTAATATCTGGACTATCGGAATGGAGAATTCAGGAACCGAGCAACACGAAAACAGGCCATTCAGGCTTGGTCTGATAGTTCAGACTGTAGCGGTCACCGTTTCACTCGTAGTGTTTGAGCTCATTTTTTTGCCACGCACGAGGTCGGGTTTCGGTGTCCTATATCGGCATTTCGAATCGGGAAATGTCACCCGCTTTGCCGTATCGCTTGCGCTGTCAGCTGCTGCAATCGCGATTTTCGGCCTCTTCGTGCACTCCGCACTTTCATCCGGAATTTTCTACAAGATCTTGTATCTGGTTGTTTTTGCTGTAGTTACATTTACCCAGTTCGGGTACTACAGCGCCCTTGGCGGATTCGCCACGCGAAACGATTTGGAAATCGCAATGTTCGCAGTCAATAGCGGGGTCATTGCAAACTCCGTTAAGTCTTACTTCAGCTTTCTTTCTTTGATTCCGGTCATTTATTTTGCCGTTGCCGTGTTCAGTTCCAATGCCCGTTTGAAATCTGCCATGTTGAGATTGGTTGCGGTGTCCCTTCTCCTTATTACGTTTAACCTCGTTTCAACATATTTCACCAGCAATACTTTCTACGTACATTCATTTAGCAGTGGATTGAGAACGCTTGTCAGTATTCCGGTCGTTTGGTCAATCGGGACCTACAACGAACCGCCGAGGAATCGCTACTACGGAGCAGAGCGCGATCTTCCGCGGCCTGTTCCAAACGAACCGGAGAAAAACGTCGTACTGATCGTGGACGAGTCGGTGCGCGCCGATCATCTAAGCATTAATGGTTACAAGAAACCGACGACCGGAGCGCTGGATGGTCTTTCGCAGGACGGTTACCTGCGAAACTGGGGAATTGCTGTCTCCGGCACGACCTGCAGCGTAACATCCAACGCGTTGTTACTAACCGGCGTCCGGGTCTTGCCCGACCTTGAATACAAGACACTCAGGCAGCCCACGCTTTTCCAGTTTGCAAGGGCATCGGGATTCAGGGTTCATTACCTTGACGGCCAGGCAAACACATTCTGGAATGGGAAGCCGCGCGATGTCAGAGACTACGGCTCCTGGACCGGATATAACGAACTGAAGTCGGCTGCGGGCCACGTGAAAGACATCGACAGAGAAATCGCGCGACGCATCAAGAAGATCGTTTCGACTTCAACCGGTAACTTTATCTTTATAACCAAATACGGGCTTCATCAGTCTCATATACATTCATACGAAACTGGCGGAGACTCTGAGATTGAGAAATACGATAGGGCATTGAAGTACAATTCGGATTCTTTCTTTGGGGAATTGCTGGATGCAAGCGGCCCGGACCCTAACACGATCTATCTTTACACATCGGATCACGGTCGAAATTTTGATGATTCGGTTATGAAGTCCACCCACTGCGGGCCCACAAAAGCGGAAGCTACGGTGCCCCTTCTCTTAATCGCGGCCAGGAACAAACTTCCCGTTGCCGATGTTTCGTACCGCGCCTCGCATTCCAACATTTTTGCCACCGTCCTGGACCTTTTGGGGTACCCGAAATCACAACGGAAATACGACTATGCGCTTTCGCTCCTGAAGGCAAAGGCCACTAACTCAACTACACGAACCTATTACGTAGGAGATTTGTACGATAAGAATGCCGGGAAGCGGCTGGTGTTTGATGGGGAAGAGTCTGAATAGACTGCAAAATCCTATTTAGACTTTGGACGCGGCATTTTAATTTTGGGCGCTTTTGATTCACGCAGGATCTTCCAGACGATCGTCGCCGTTCCGTCCCGGTCGACATCCAAAACCCGAAAGGTAACTATTATGTCGCGCCTTTTATCAAAATCGAGTTCGTTGTACTTGACGCCATCTTCGACACGCAGGTACTTTCCGCGGTATGCGATCAAACGCATCGCAAATGTGGTGTTTGGGGTCGCGTAAACTCCACGTCCATAAACGAAACCGCCGTTTTTAACTCCTTTCGCAAACCTCTTTGCTGCTTCGAGTGCCTTTTCTGCAGTCTTCGCCGGTTTGTATTCGGAAAGAAACGAAATACCCCGTGTTTCGAGGGTAACCGCCTCGACCGGTATATCGCCGAGTGCTACAAAAATCGCTCCGCTCAAAACTCCGCGAGTCAGAATGGTCGTCCTAAAATAGGAGATGTCAGCAAGTCTACGCAGCCGGTAACTGCCAAGCCGAAATGAATACGAGGACCCGGCCCCGGGGAAATTGTATTTGAGGCACTTGGGCGCCGCACTCACACTTCCTTTTTGGTCACAGCCCTGATCAGGGATCAGCCTAAAGATCCCGGCGTCATCATTTTTCAAAAATTCGGAATACCGCGAGGTGTAACGGTTTTCAGGCGCCAGCATCCTGGTCTCTTTTTTTCCGGGCTCACGGTAGAGTTCGACCATTTTTGCCCGCCACAATTTGGTGAATCGCGAGGAATTGCCAAGGGCATCCTGTCCGTAGAGATTGTTATAGACCTCCTGTTGAAGGCGTTGATGCTCCCTATCTTGACGACGGATTTTTTCGAGTGGAGTTTCGTTCTGACCGAATGGGGTCGGTGTAGGTTGCGGGGTCTGCGCGATTCCGGCAGCAGCAGCAGCGGCGAAAACAATACAGATATATATGAGCAATCTACTTCGATACATGATCATTAGCCCACAGGGTTTTGCTTTAAGTCAGCGACGAGCATCTAGAGTAATCCATTGTCGAATTCAGAAACAAGTTTTTTGGGGCCGGCTCGATTCGATTTGTGCCAAAAAACGCGGGTCAAAAAAAGGATTCTCGGGTCGCATCCGGCCATTTGGATTCTTTTCGGGAATCTTCGTCTGGACGTTCGCTATACAAGTATCTTAACGGCAAGCGCGGTAAGGAAACCGAAGAGTGTCGACATTCCAACTATCGCTCCTCCCTGGTCAAATGCTTCCGGGAGCATAGTTTCAGCGATCATTGTAAGCATCGCGCCTGCGGCAACCCCTCGAATGCCGGCGACCAAAAAAGCGACCTCACCTTGAGGGTCGGCTGGAAACAGCGCCGCTCCAAAAAGGGCTCCGATGCCTGTAATGAGCATCAGTGAAGACCACATTAGAATGATACGGCGGGTGTTCATTCCACCGTCGCTCATTGTTTTGGAGCTGGACATCGCCTCGGGAAAGTTTGCAAGAAAGACACCGGCGATAAGCGAGAAACTAATGCCCGCGGCGCTTTTTGTGAGCATTCCGATTACAAGGGACTCGGGTATTGCGTCTATCAAAATACCAAGCCAGATTGCGAATGCGGCACCGTGACCCTTTGTCAAAACTTTTTCGGTCTCGCTTTGAATATACTCGTCGCTGACCGGTAGTCTCAGTTTGTTCAGTCTCTCCTGAACAGCTTCGGACCACTCCAGGGATCCCTTGGATTGAATCTTCTCATGTAAATCGTCAACCCGCTGCTTGGCGAGGTGGGCGAATTTGTTTTTTAGATCCGGTTCTGTCTCCATTAGCCGAACGAATTCCCAGTGGGCGAGTCGATAGACCTGTGTGTCTTCAAGGCAACGGGCCGTCGCGGTTCGCGGCACGTTTGAAAACAGCGCTATCTCGCCAAAAACATCGTTCTCTCCCATACGGGCAACTTCGTGTGATTCTCCGTTTCTAAATGCGGAAATCGATATTGACCCTGATGCGACGAAATACAATGCGTCCCCGGGTTCGCCTTGCCGAAAGATAATGTCGCCGGCGCGATACGCTTCAAGGGTCAAACTGGGAATGAGTTCGGCTATCGCTTCCGGCGGGATTGACGCAAGAAGTTCGATTTTGCTCAACTGCCTAACAAGGCGCTCGGTTTTAGATCTCTTGAGGGAGAGAATATATCTGCGGGCCGTTGAAAGTGAGCGTGCGAATGCTCCCTTTGAGTTAAGCAAATGATTTAACGCGTCAAATAGCAGGCCACCGACAACTGCGCCGATCATCATTGCGAGCAAAATGCCGATACCGGAACCGGAAGACGCGTGGATCGACTCGCCGAACAGCTCGATGGTGAGGGCGAATAGCAGGGCTCCGGCACCGAACGCCATAAACGCAGAATTAATTTTTCGGCCGGGACGAAGGACAACTCCAAGCAGTGCACCCAAAGGCAGTGAGATCGCGCTAACGACTCCCCAACCGAACGCTTGAAATGCTGTGTCCATTGATACTTAAATAGCTTGACGGGCAAAAATGCGGCGACAGTTCGTGGCTTTCCGCATTCCTATTCGCCGAGGTGCCGAAAAATTGAACAGAATGTGTCGCCGAAAATATAATCAGAATTTAAGGCGAAATCAATAGAGCTCGTACTGGTTTTAATACGGATGTAACGTGTTCTGCCAATAAGATCGTCAAGAGTACTTTTGATTTAGATTCACTCAGAAACCCTGTTTATATCGCGAAACTGGCTTCTAGAAACGTAAAGGCCGGACCCCTTCAGTGCGTAAGCGTTTTGAAGTTGCGCTGGGAATGTCAAACCAAACGAGCTGGGAGACTTATCTCCACTTTGAAAATGAAATTCCCGTATGAATTTGATGACTTTCCGCCAAACTTTGTAGAAATCTCAATAGCAAACTATAATTCACCTTATTCGAAAAATTCCCATTTCTATTAGTTGAGGGTATTGGACTAATCCGAAACCGATTCGTGCGTAAACGAGTATTGGGTTACTTCCAAACTCCGAGTATCACAAAGACCCGGGAATTCCGGGCGAATGTTGAGGACTTCCGTATGTCGAAAAAATTGCTGCTTCTTCTTCTGGTCGTGTGTTTAAGTGCGATCTCACTCTCTGCACAGAATTCAAGTTCAGAATCCAAAGAGAAACCGGGCTTCTTCAAACCGATGAAATGGCGTTCTATAGGGCCGTTTCGAGGGGGACGCTCCGTCGCGGCGACCGGTGTGCCGGGCGACATAAAGACCTATTACATGGGTACCACAGGAGGCGGTCTTTGGAAGACTACAGACATTGGAGTGAGTTGGCAGAACATCTCAGACGGGTACTTCAAAACCGGCTCAGTGGGGGCGGTTGCGGTTGCGCCGAGTGACACAAATGTCGTTTATGTAGGAATGGGTGAGCACGCACCCAGGGGTGTGATGACACATCACGGCGACGGTGTCTATAAATCAACAAATGCCGGAAAGACCTGGAAACACATGGGGCTGACAGCGACCCAGCATATTTCAAGGATTCTTATCCATCCGGATGATCCGAATACGGCAATCGTAGGAGCCCAGGGAGCGCTGTACAGCCGCTCAAAGGAAAGGGGAATCTTCAAAACGACGGACGGCGGTAAGACATGGAAAAACGTTCTCTACGTCAATGACAGAACTGGTGGTGTTGAGCTTTCTATGGATGCCACGAACTCCAGGGTTATCTACGCAGCGATGTGGGAGCATCAAAGATTGCCCTGGAAAGTCATAAGCGGTGGATCGGGAAGCGGGCTCTACAAGTCCATCGACGGAGGTGACACATGGAAGCCACTCTCAAAAGGTCTCCCGAAAGAAATGGGTAAAATGGCGATTGCCGCAAGTCCTTCGAATCCTCAGAAAGTCTATGCCCTGATCGAAAGCGATACTCAAAAGGACCTCGGCGGTTTGTTCGTTTCCAACAATGGCGGGGAGAACTGGTCGAAGGCATCGGGTGATAACCGACTAACACAACGCGCCTGGTATTACATCGAAGTCTTTGTCGATCCTAAAGACGAAAACATGGTCTATGTGTTGAGCGCGCCGGCCCTCCGATCGAAAGACGGTGGAAAAACGTGGGAACGTATTACGGGAACCCATGGGGACTTTCACGACCTTTGGATCAATCCGAAAAACCCCAAGAACATGGTGATCGCCAATGACGGCGGTGCGGCGATCACGTTTAACCGAGGAATGACCTGGACCACACAATCCACGATGCCGACTGCGCAGATCTACCGCATTAATGTCGATAACCTCGATCCCTACAACATTTATGGCGGTCAGCAAGATAATACTTCGGTCAAGATCGCGAGCCGTGAGGTTGGTGGTTTTGCAATAACTACCAATAGTTGGTCGGCATCTGCGGGCGGCGAAAGCGCGTTCCTTGCGTTTGATCCCGATAATCCGCGATATGTTCTTGGCGGTAGTTATCAAGGGACAATTGAGGTGCTGGATACGAAGGCAAATGCCGGCACCAAGATCATGTCTCATCCGTTCCAGGCGCTCGGTATGGATGCAAAGGATCTTAAGTACAGGTACAACTGGAACGCACCCATAATCTGGAGCCGGCACGAACCAAATACGTACTATCACGCCGCGCAGTATCTACTGAAAACCACGGACATGGGTAAGACCTGGACCGAGGTCTCGCCTGACCTGACGCGGAATGAAAAGGAAAAGCAGGGTAAGGGCGGCGGGCCCTATACCAACGAGGCAGTAGGGGCCGAGAACTACGGAACCATTGCCTATGTCGCGGAATCGCAGCATGAAAAAGGTGTTATTTGGGTTGGCAGCGATGATGGACTTGTTCATCTGACTCGAGACGGCGGCAAGAACTGGACGAACGTAACGCCCCGGGGCCTTGCGGAATGTCTTGTCAACGCTATCGAGATCTCGCCGCATGACAAAGGCACGGTTTACATCGCGACGACGAGGTACAAGTTTAATGACCATCGTCCTGGACTCTACAAGACGACGGATTACGGCGCCAGTTGGACAAAGATCGATAACGGAATTCCAAACAATGCCTTTACTAGGGTAGTTCGCGAAGACGAAGTTCGGAAAGGCATGCTCTTCGCGGGAACAGAGATCGGTATGTTCATGTCCTGGGATGACGGAAGGAACTGGGAACCATTCCAGCTGAATCTTCCGATCACGCCGCTTTTAGACCTGCGTGTTCACAAAGGAAACCTGATCGCTGCGACTTCAGGACGTTCGTTCTGGATCCTTGACGACCTGAGTGTTTTGCGTCAGTACAATTCGAGGAACCCGGCGTTCCATGTCTTTAAGCCTTCAGATGCCATGCTTGAAAACGGGTTTAGCCAGCTGAATTCATCAAACCCGAATTTTGACGGTACAAGCACGTATCAAGGTGTTAACCCGGCAAATGGTGTTGTCCTTTATTACAAGCTGCCTGAAACAAAAAAGGGTGATGAGGTCACCCTCGAGATTAAAGATGCACGGGGTTCAATCGTGAGGAAGATTTCCTCGAAAGGAGATCCTTCGTACAGGCGTTGGGCAGGCGGGCCTCCGCCGTCACCGCGCTTGCCGAAATCAAATGGACTTAACAGGTTTGTCTGGGATATGCGCCACGACATCGTCCCCGGTGTCCCTAATGTGTATATCGAGGCGAGCTACCGCGGACACAAAGCATCACCGGGTATGTATACGTATACGTTGATGCATAACGGACAGACGGTATCCACACAGGCCTCGATTCTCCCCAACCCTCGCTATCCCACGACGGCCGCGGAGTATAAGGAATTTGACGAGATCATGAGCGACATGGAGGCGAAGGTCACCACAATGCATAACATGATCAACTCGATGCATGCGAAACAAAAGCAACTAAAGGCCCTGCTCAAATCGATCTCGAGCGATGGCAAGTTCGCGTCTGTCAAAACGCAAGGCGAAGCGCTTTTGAAGAAGATGCAGGCATGGGATGAAGACATGGTCGAGCGCAAGACGAAAGCCTATGACGATGTCGAGAACTTCCAGAACAAGTTCTCCGCGAATTACATGTTCCTTGTAAACCAGACAGAGAGTGAGATCCCAAGGGTCAACAAGTCATCTGTCGATCTGAAGGCCGAGATGGATCGGGAATGGGCTGCTTTGAAGTCTCGTGCAGATGAGATCAACGGCAAAGACATACCGGCGTTTAACAGATCGCTTTGGCAGGCGGGCATCGGTGGAATCTGGAAGGATTAAGTATTGGATTCTGGAGCGTTTAACCGAAGTTGAAGTTTAACCTGCTAAACCGAAAGATCCATAGCTGGGTGTCGATAATTGTCGCCGTACCCATCATTGTGATCATTGCCAGCGGCCTGCTCCTTCAGGTGAAGAAGCAGGTTGCTTGGATCCAGCCCGCAGAGGTAAAAGGCAGCGGTAAATCCCCGGAAATTTCTCTTCAAAAGATCCTCGAATCCGCCAAAACAGTTCCCGAAGCAAAGATCGAGACATGGGACGATGTTAACCGTCTCGATGTTCGTCCTTCTAAGGGAATGGTGAAGGTACGGGCTGAAAATGACTGGGAAATCCAGATCGATCTAAGTAACGGGGAAGTCCTGCAGTCAGCATACCGTCGTTCGGATATAATCGAGTCTATCCACGATGGTTCCTTCTTCCACGACTATGTGAAGCTCTGGCTATTCCTACCGGCAGGTATTTGTTTGCTGGCGCTCTGGCTAACCGGTATTTATATGTTCTTCCAGCCAAGATGGGCCCGTTGGCGGCGCTCGAAGTAGCATACAAATGTGTTCGAAATATTCGACAACCGGCTTTTATCCCGTATTGCAAGAAACCGCCGAATAAGCCCTGTCGAATCGATCTTTGTTTTTCGGTTTTAGGGCCCGCAAAGCCGCGTTTCGATCTATTTCCTTGGCGAGATCTTTAGTAACTCGCCGTTTCGCGCATCCGTAACTACATAAAGTGCTCCGTCGGGGCCCTCCCGCACATCGCGAATCCTGGCCCGCCTTTCTCTCAGCAAATGTTCTTCTCCGACCACACGGTCATTTTCAATTACAAGCCGGACAAGTCTTTGCGAAGCCAGGCCGCCAATGAAGATGTTTCCCTTCCATTCCGGGAAAGCGTCGCCCTCATAAACTTCCATTCCCGAAGGTGCAATCACGGGATCCCAGTAGTAAACGGGCTGAACATAGCCCTCTTTTTGAGTCACCGCTCCCGGTATGGGACTGCCTGAGTACTCCTGGCCATATGTCACGACGGGCCAACCATAATTCTTTCCCTTCTCGATCAGGTTGAGTTCATCCCCGCCCCGTGCACCGTGCTCTACCGTCCAAAGACGCCCTTTTTCGTCGATCGCGGCAGACTGAATGTTTCGGTGGCCGAGATCCCATATCTCCGGTTTTGCCCCATTCTTATTAGTAAACGGATTGTCCTCAGGAACCGTCCCGTCAGGATTGATGCGAAGCACTTTTCCGAGGTGATTGTCGAACTTCTGAACTTTCGGCCTGTTTCTTCGGTCAAACCGGTCACCGGTTGTGATGAAGAGTTTACCGTCCGGGTCAAAAGCGAGTCGCGATCCGAAGTGGAGTCCGTTGGAGTCAGTTGGTAAGGCACGAAAAATTACACGCACATTTTCGAGAGATGTGCGGTCTTCTGAGAGAACCCCGCGCGCGACGCTGGTTCCGCTTCCTCCTTCTCGCCGTTCGGAAAAACTCCAGAAGATCGTGTAGTCGTTCTTGAAGTCAGGGCTGAGCGCAACATCCAAAAGACCGCCCTGACCCCGCGCCGTTATGGGTGGGAGTCCGCCCTCACGGCTGGCTTCTGTTACACCGCCTTGACCAACGGGCAATACACCTCTCAGGGGCTCCCCGACTTCGCCTTTCGCGGAGACTATTCGCAGCTGGCCGGTTTTTTCCGTAATCAGGAAACCTCCATTCGGAAGAGGCTCGACGGCCCACGGTCTTTCGAGTCCCTTGGCGATCACGGTCACTTCATAGGCTGATTTTGATTCCACCTCGCAGACACGTGTCTGGTTCGGAAATGCGGGTTTCTGCTCGTCTGCGTTCGCTTTACCCATATTGATGGGTTTGCATTGGGACGAACCGGTCTTAGCCCCTTTCGTTCCCAACTCGGTTTTAGGATCGTCTTGCCCGCAGGCGACAATCGACGACATCAGGACGAAAATCATAAAAAATATAATGCGACTTCTTTTCATTAAAATTACCTCAGAGAAATTCTTTGATTACATCTTAGGATATGAAGTTCCGATGGGGAACCGGACAGGGCGATCGACAACCGCGTAAAAATTCACACTTTTTCTTGGATTTAGCTCTGAGAAATCGCCTCTACCCAACTTAAGTGTTTTAATTGCAACAATTTGTTCTTCGGCACACCAGTTGCGAGATTTTAACCACAGCGAGAGAAAAATGGTCTTTGTTTTTAGTCTTTTCACTACCGGGCCTTAGGTAAGGGAACTTTGCTTCCGGTACTAAGGTCTTTGGATTCCGGCTGGATATTTAAGTGCGTTTAGGAAATTCAAATCACGCGGATTCGAAGGGTCGAAGCGGCTGGCGGTCGGTTTTCGGCTCGCCGCTTTCAGTAAAGCAGTCGGCGACACTTTTTCGTTCTCTCGTTTCACTCTCTCTTGAAAACCTCAGACGCAACATGCTCCGCACTTTCTTGACCTTGCTGGGAATAATCGTTGGCGTCGCCGCGATCATCGCAGTCGTGACGATAATCGAAGGCCTGAATCAAACGGTAGCTGAAACATTCTATTCAAAAGGCTCCAACGTCTTCACGCTGTCAAAAAGCCCCTTGGTGGTTACAAGCCGCGAGGAAATGATCAAGATCGAAAAGCGCAAGGACATCACAAAGAGTGACGCACAAGCCGTTGAAAGAATGTGTACCTTTTGTTGGCGCATCGGTTATTCAATGCAAAGTCTTGAGATGGCCAAGTACGCCGGCAACCTGGTTGAGAACGTTACTCTAAGGGGAATATCGCGATCGGTTTTCGATATCGAAGAAATTGAAATCGAGGCAGGCAGAACATGGTCCGCAAACGAGGGCAGATCGGCTTACCCGGTGGCGGTGATCGGGGCGGACATTGTTAAGAATGTATTCGATGACGCGGCTCCAAAAAACATTATCGGGAAAAAGATTCGTGTTCGGGGCTCAGTGTTCCGGGTTATCGGCATCGCTGTTCCACTCGGCAGCATACTTGGTGTGTCGAGGGACAATTTTGTTCTTATTCCTTTTCAAACGTCGCAAAAAGCCATCCCGAGGCGCGAATCTCTTGTTGTAAGTATTGAGGTGCGCGATCCGCTCGACCTGGAAAGTGCTAAAGACCAGGTCAAAACGATAATGAGGGCACGGCGCGGAAAGATCACAACTCTTGTGGGCGACGAGAGGCAGGAGGACGAGGGCTTTACGGTCGAATCGGCAGATGTCTTCATAGGTCTATACAAGGACGCGACCGACAACATCTACCTCGTTACGATCGGAGTTTCTGCGATCTCACTCGTCGTTGGTGGAATCGTCGTGATGAATATCATGCTCGTTTCCGTTACTGAACGGACCCGGGAGATCGGATTGAGAAAAGCGGTTGGCGCACGGAGACGGGACATCATGTGGCAATTTCTGCTGGAAGCGGTTTTTGTAGCTTCCGCGGGAGGGCTTATCGGCGCACTGGCCGGGTTTCTTCTTGCAAACCTGATCTCATTTGCAATCGGTTTTCCGCAGATGTTTGATGTTTGGTCAGTAGTGCTCGGCGTGGGTGTATCATCAGTAGTTGGAATAGTTAGCGGGATCTATCCGGCGTGGCAGGCGGCGATTCTTCATCCCATCGAGGCCATGAGGAAAGGCTGATATGAATTTTGCGGACACAAGGGAATCAGCTTTGATGGCGGTCGAGACTATTCGTGCCAACAAACTTCGTTCGGGTCTCACGATACTTGGAGTGACGGTCGGGGTCGTGACCGTAATGTTCATGGTTTCGATTATCCAAGGCCTCAACCGTTCGTTTGCGGCACAGCTGGAGAGCATCGGTTCCAATCTTGTCTATGTTATGAAGTTTGATTCTTCGTTCGGCAGGGTTCCGACGCAAGAGGAGCGAATGCGGGAGGACCTTACGATTCAGGAGGCAGAAGTGCTTCGTAGGGAAATGAAAAACGTGATAGGCGTTTCCCCTATTCAGCGTACTCTTTCCGAAACCGTTGTTTATAAGTCCAAGCAAACCGATACTCCGCTTTTGTTTGGCGTTACACCGGCATACGAGGAAGTCCATTCACAATATATTGGCCGCGGGAGGTTTGTTACCGATCTGGACCTGCGTTACAGGACGAGCGTTGTAGTACTGGGCAAGGATGTCGTTGACGCGTTGTTCCCTAATCAAGAGCCTATCGGAAAGGTCGTAAAGATCGGTGGCCGTCCCTTTCATGTCGTGGGCGTAATGGGTGATCTCGGTTCGATATTCGGGATTTCACGTGATAACTCGGTCTTTATTCCGCTCACTACCTTTCAGAAATACTGGAAAGACATTCCATACCCGATAATGGTCTTCGCGATAATTATCCGACCGACCGATCGCTCAAAAGTCGCTCTCGCCACCGAAGAGATGAGGGAGATCCTCCGAAGGCAGAGGGGAGTTAAACTCGATCAGCCCGATAGTTTCTACATCACTTCCCAGGACGCACTCCTCGAAATCTACAATCAGCTTACGGGGGCGACATATCTAGTACTCACAGCGATTTCAGCCGTCGCACTGATGATCGGCGGGATCGGAGTGATGAACATCATGCTTGTATCGGTTACCGAGAGGACCGCGGAGATCGGAATCCGGAAGGCGGTCGGGGCAACAAAGCGGAACATCGTGTCGCAATTCCTGATCGAGGCTGTCGTCCTCACGAGCACTGGTGGAGTGATCGGCCTCGTGATCGGCGAGTTGGCAAGCCTTCTCATGAACAGGTATTCTCCTCTGCCCGCCTTCGTGCCTTGGTGGGCAATCGTAGTCGGGCTCGGTGTATCGGTTTTTGTCGGAGTTGTTTTTGGCCTTTATCCGGCATGGAAAGCCGCCCAACTCAACCCGATCGAAGCGCTGAGTTTTGAGTGACGGAACAAAGTGATATGTATCGGATTTGATGTAGGAATCGTGCTGACAAGCAAGCAAAAAAACCGGGAGTTGTTTAAAAAGACATTAGCGAAGAAGAAAGGACGAGTATGTTAGAATTAAGCTAACTTAAACTTAAGGAACAAATCAATTAGGGAATCTAATATCAGATTTGGTTGAATTGACGGCATCCACGGGCCGTCGAAAACACTTATGACTAAGAATATTAACAAGGCGAGTAGAAAAACCACGGAATCGGATTTACAGGGCTATACCGGCAGAATACGCGATGCCGTATCACGGGTACTGGATACATTGCCCACCGATGAACCCGTCGAAGCAGCCCGGTCCGCACGTCGTCAGCTAAAGAAAAAGGAAAGCAAGCGGATCATTCAAAGTGCACTTGAGCGCCACTTTGCAAAGGCTGAGCTCATTCCCTACCAGGCTGAGCTGATCAAACTGATGCAGCACATCGAGAAGACCCGGAGAAAGATCATTATCTTGTTCGATGGAAGGGACGCATCAGGCAAAGGCGGTACGATTCGCCGGGTCGTGAGGTATATGAACGAGAAGCATTACCGGGTCGTTGCGCTTGGAAAACCCACGGAAGAGCAACGCACCGAACTCCATATGAAGCGCTATATCGAGTGCTTTCCTCACGCCGGGGAGATCGTTCTTTTCGATCGAAGTTGGTATAACCGCGCCATGGTGGAACCGGTGATGGGGTTCTGCACACCCAGACAGTATCGTCAGTTTATGCGTCAGGTGGTCGGCTATGAAAAGCGTATGTTGTCCGATGGCACAACGAATTTGATCAAGCTCTATTTTTCGGTTTCAAAAGAAGAGCAGCAGCGAAGGTTTGAAAGGCGTGCGAACGATCCGTTGAGACAGTGGAAGCTAAGTGAGGTCGATCTGCAGGCGCAGGCGCTTTGGGATGAATTTACCGAAAAGAAATACCGGCTCCTTCAAAAAACACACACTGAGAAATCTCCCTGGTGGATCATCCGCTCGGATGACAAGATGCTGGCGCGGCGCGAGACGATAAAGCTGATCCTTTCAAGGAATTCTTATCGGGGACGAAGCCGGTCGCTCGATTTCGAGCCCGATCCGAACATAGTGGTCCCGGGTGATCGCGAGCTCAAGATAATGAAAGCCCAACGCAAAAAGCACGGCAGATTTTTGGGGTGATTCCGTGGTTTGAAAGGGCTGCGAAGAAAGAACACAAGAGCGTGGTTGAGATCCACGCTGGACGGCATCCGAAATTTCAGGCACTACCGTCTCGCGGGACGAGCTCGAACAATTAGATTTTTCCCGTCAATGCCTGAACTGCTCCTCCAGAAACCTGTACGATCTTTCCGTTAGGATTGAATTGGTATACTCGTCCTTCCCATTTCTTAAATTGCATCAATTCCGGAGTATAGACTTGACTCCTTTCTGAAGCATATACATACGCGTTTGTTTTGATCGCCAACAGTTTCATTAACATCTTGCCGTCCGCGATAGTACCTTTTCTGGTCTTGGAAGTATGACCAGCCATGCAGGCATACACAATTATGTTATCGACTAGGTTTCGGATAAATATCCAATTCGGAACTGTCGAAAGGGTTAGCATTTCCTTGCCCAACTGGATCTTGCCTGTGAAGTATTTGTCATATTTCTTGGTATGTCCCAAGATTGTGAGGCTGCTCGAATTCGTGATGCCATGACAAAAAATGTAAAGCTTGCTTAGTTTTCTTCCAATCAGTTTCTGTCTCGCTTTAAGAAAATTAAATGCGGAAAAAACAGAGGTATTTCCATCGAGTTCAAACGTATGTATATGTTTGAACAGATCCAGCGAACCGGCCAGTCTCTTATCCCGAAAACAAACTTCATCCATTTACAAATTCTCCTTAGTCCTTTTGGTCCCGAATTCATCGTGGGCTTGCAGCAGGGTATCGAGCTCCCAACACGCAGATTGCGGGTCAATTTGCCTGGGACAGGTTGGCGGCATACTGGCAATCCGTCAACAAGTTCCTAGATCTTGCCCGTCAATGCATTTAGTGCCCCACCTGAAACCTGCTTGTATGTTCCGTTGGGATCAAACTGGAATACCCGGCCGGTCCATTTGCCCATATTCAATCCTTCCTTGTCATAGAGCTCACTTTTTTCTCCAGCAAAAACGATGGCGTCGGTGAATTTTGCCAACCTGCTCATCAACAGCTTTCCGTCCTTAATTTCGCCCGTTTTTCCTTTCCCGGTGTGGGCGGCCATACACGAATAAACGACAATGATATCCACGAGCCCCCGGATACTCTTCCATTTCGAAACATTCCAAAGGTCAAGGTTCTCTTTTCCCAGCTGAATCGTGCCGGTGAAGTAATAATCGTACTCGTGTGTATGACCCAGGATCTTTAGTTTCTTTGAACCGACCTCACCGTGACTCAATATATAGAGTTTGTTTATTTTTCTTCCGATCAGCTTTTGCCGCGCTTTGAGAAAATTGAAAGCCGAGTGAATTGATGTACTCGTGCTCAGTTCGAAAGTGGTTATAGTCTTAAACAGATCCTTCGTGCCTTTCAGCCGTTTGTCCCAGAAACATATTTCATCCATGTCTAACTTCTCCTTTGGCTTTGGGTCCGGTGCTCTTAATGGTCACGTGAAACAGCCTTTCAAAAGCTCTTCAGCGCGTGAGCGAGCACACCCATTACTCCAAAACAGCAACTCTCGTACCCAACGGTTGGACAGCAATAACGCATGTCCGAGGGGCAACAGGGGGACTTCGTTGCGAGAAATTCCGCAATCGACCGTGGATTCCAAGCGTAGGGTTCGAACTCTGACGGAAATCAGGTTGGTTCCCGGAACAAAACTAGATCAAATAAAAACGATATTGCTCCAGGGCCTGGGAGACTGAAAGTTACTCAAGTCATCAGTAGAGAACCAGAAAACGAAAAAAAGGCCACCCTCACGGATGACCTTAAAAATCTTTTGGTGGCTCGGGACAGAACCGAACTGCCGACACGCGGAGTCTAAGTCTTGCCCGGCTACCTAAGATGTACTCGCGCCTTTCGTGCCCGGGATGTGTTTCTCAACAAACTCATCCAGCACCATAACCATATCGGGACGCCCTCTTTCCTGAAGGTTGTAATAGACGCGGGTATTCGGCTTTTCGATCTTGATAATGCGGTTGAGATCGATGGGTGTGCCGATTACGACGGCGTCACACTCGGTATTATTGATCGTTGTTTCAAGATCTCTTAATTGCTGTTCGCCATACCCCATGGCCGGAAGGACCTCGCCGATCTCGGGATAGATCTCAAAGGTTTCGGACAGCTTGCCAACCGTATAAGGTCTTGGGTCAACGATTCCGGCTGCGCCAAATTTCTGTGCAGCAACCACGCCCGCGCCGATCTTCATCCCGCCGTGAGTAAGGGTCGGGCCATCTTCGACCACCAATACCTTCTTGCCCTCGATCACACTCGCGTCATCGACCGTGAGCGCGGAATCACAGTCAATTACTGTCGCTTCCGGTGCCTCGGATGCAATGTTGCGCCGAACGATCTCAATACCCTCGGGGTCGGCACTATCCATCTTGTTAATCACGACGACATCCGACATTCTCAAGGTGATATTGCCCGGATAGTAGCTCAATTCATGACCGGGTCGGTGCGGATCGACCACGGTGATATGTAGATCAGATTCGTAAAAAGGGAAGTCATTGTTGCCGCCGTCCCACACGATGACATCGCAACCTTCAGGATCTGATTCTGCAGCGCGGACGATAGCTTCATAATCCACACCCGCATAAATCACATTACCTCTGACGATATGTGGCTCGTACTCTTCCATTTCCTCTACGGTACAGTCATGTTTTTCCAGATCTGCAATCTCGGCAAAACGCTGAACCCTTTGGGCGACAAGATCTCCGTAAGGCATCGGATGACGAATTGCGACGACTTTTAGGCCCTTTTCCATCAGAACCTCGATCACGCGACGTGAAGTCTGGCTTTTACCGCAACCGGTGCGAATCGCGCCGACGGAAACCAAAGGCTTGTTGCTTTTGATCTGGGTATCCGCGGGTCCAAGCAAAACGAAATTTGCGCCGGCTGCATTTACCTTGGCACCAAGGGCCATGACGTATTGGTAGGACACATCGCTGTAGGAAAACACGCAGTCATCAACATCGAGATCCTTGATCAGTTTGGTGAGCTCTTCTTCCGCTAAGATAGGAATACCATCGGGATACATGCTGCCGGCCAATTCGGGCGGATACTTTCTGCCTTCGATATCGGGAATCTGGGCGGCGGTAAAGGCGACCACTCTGTAATCTTCGTTGTCCCGATAATAGGTGTTAAAATTATGGAAATCTCTACCAGCGGCGCCAATAATAATTACGTTCTTCATACAATATCCTCTTTTAAAACTGATCTATAATCCAACAAATCTATAAAGAACCAAGTTGTCCTTTATTTCAACCAAGTCTATTCACCTGTCGCGATTGGAATTCATGAATTCTAATCTAAACTACCTGGCTTTACCAAATTGCTATTGAAAGCAACGCATCTACGATTCCTGGGCGGCATTCGGTAGTTTCATTTCTTTCCCAACTGTTGCAGAATTGACGTTTGAGGCTTTCGGCGTGTCCTTATTGCATTGATTCGGAAACTACTTTGATCTGAAACCGGCATATGAAAACCTCCAAAACACATCCGATCCGACTCGACTTTGTCGAAACGAAAGACTTCCCGAGTTTGAACAGACTGGGGATGACTTTAGCTCCCGGAAAAAAGGAACAATATGGTATCGGCGGACAATGGAACAGGGACCTCGACCGGGATCTCTTCGATCTCAAAGAACAATACAACACCGACACGTTGGTTTCGCTAATCGAATCCCACGAACTCGATCTGTTGGGAATAACGGATCTCCCGGAAGCGTGCAAGAGTCAGGGGATCCATCTTGTCAGGTTCCCGGTGGAGGATCTTTCGACGCCCCAAAACATTGAAGAATTTGCTCAGCTTGTTGGACGTATCGGAGACCTCTTGAACGAAGGGCGTACTGTTGCGCTTCATTGCCGGGCGGGGCTCGGGCGCACCGGTATGACGGCCGCGTGCATCATAGTGGCGATTTCCGAAGGAGAGATAGATGGAATGAGTGCCATCAAAATGGTCCGCATGGCGCGTAAGGGGACGGTCGAGACTCGAATGCAGGAAGAGTTCGTAATAGATTTCGCTGATCGGTGGAAGAATTTGAGCTAGTTGACGATGTGTAGCCGGCGATGTCAATCATCAGAAAACCGAAGGGGTGGGGGCTTACAAACGAGCCGGGTACTTTTTTATCGGTTTCGCATGGACCTTAAAAACGGCACGTTGAGAATCGGGTTTTTCAACGTGTCCCAAAAAGAAAAAGGCGCTCGCGCAAGCGCCCAGAACCTTTAGATTAATTGGTGGCTTGGGACAGAATTGAAGTGCGGACGGGCGGATTCATCTGGTCGAGAATACTGCTTACTATCCTTCGGTGGCCCTCTGCGGAAACATACCGCTCTAGGGCCAGAACTGACATAGACTCCTTCGAGTACCACCATTCGAGCTGCCTTGCGGGTGATCTCTGGAATTTCCGATTCAGCAGTGCGGCATTTACCAAGTCTGGTTTCTTCCGATAGTTGTCGCCAAGCATAACCTATTTGTCACGGCACTCTGGAACAGAAGACTAGATAAAATCACCGAGCTGTTATATTATGCCTTTAGATTTAGTGGCTTAAGTCATTCAAAGTCGCTCGTCGTTCCATTCGTTGGAACTCCCAATTGCCTCCATTGATCTCTCGCAAAGCACGCAATTAATAAATGGTGTGATTGCCAGACTAATCGCCTCCAACGGTTTGGTTTTAGTTTTCACGCGGAACGAGGCAACCGCCATCAATTTCTACTTTTCGCCATCTGAGCGATGCCCGTTGCATAAATGATCGGGATCAACATTGCTGCAAATGAGTTAATCGTTAATGCCAAAGTGAGTCTGTGCCCAATCGCTCATTTCTGAGCGGAGTTTCCTGAATGTCAGCGGATCCCCGAGAAGTGATCCCGAAGGTAGTCTGTCGAATAGAAATCCGGAACACCAATTGCCCCTTAATCCGACCTGATTTTTGAGGGTTCTCCCGTGATCGAAGAAGCATTCAGCGAAACACTGATTACCAAATCTGCCATTTTCTCAACTAAGTCTGTGGGAGTAACTGCACTTTGAAAAATACATTGTGAGGTATTTAGTGAATCTGACGAAAGGGCTGCAGATGTCATTAGAACAGAAATTGTTGAATTTGAGCTTGTGTAATCCGACTTAAATACCATGCGTCATTGAATTTACGCTTACGAAGAGTGGAAAGAGGAATAAGAGAAATGAACAAAACAATAAAAGCTTTTAGATTTATGTCACTCCTGGCATCAGTCTGTTTTTTGGTCTTGGTTTTCGGACAGACCGCAATCGCTCAAGTGGTTACATTTGCGCAGTTTCTGGAAAGAAATGGAACTCAGGATTATGTTTTTACAAACAATACCACGAGTGGGACTTTCTCAACTGTTCCCGGCGGGTCGCCAATATTTTTTGTGTATCAGAATGTAAGTGGTCTGCCCGCAGAATTACAGGGTTTTCAGAATGCCCATTTACTAGTTACGACCACCACATCGACACCAGCTACGTTGAGTGGCAGTAACCTGACACAACCTCTTGATGCTGTTTCAACAATTCAAATTATCAGAGATATGCCTGCTTCACCCGGAACTGGGGGTGGGTCAAGAACGAATCTTGTGACGGCTACTTTCAGCAGTGCCGCAGGAGACCCAAATCTATCAGGTAGCAACGGTGGAAATTCCGCTACGTTGTCTGCGGCAACACCAAGCAACAATGTTGTATTTACTTCTGACTTTCTTGGATTTGGACTCACGACCCAAAGGGATCTAGCTCTTTCCTTTTCATCGGTACTTACTTCTTTTACGAGCGGAGCGGGAGGATTTCTGGAGAGCTTTACAGCGGCAGGAACAGGCACATACTCATCAAATCCTGCTCCGGGCTATTTCCCTCCAACTACGGCAGGTGTAAGTGTAAGAGGAATGGTGACAAATCTGTTTGGAAGTGCAATTCCAAGGGCGGTTGTTATGATGGTGGAACCCAATGGTAATCGTCGCCAACTGGTAACGAATCATTTCGGATATTTTTCATTTGCTGATCTAACCGCTGGTGAAACCTACATATTTGAGGTCCGGGCAAAAGGTCACGTGTTTACACCACAAGTTGTAAATGTGGATGAAAACATAGGTGATTTGATCTTTAGACCGGACTTTTTTGGAAAATTCTAGCGGATTTGTAGATGAAACTTGCGGTCTTTCGTTTTAGCCCGGCTGTTAGTTGTAGAAAAACCAGCTTGAGTTTTTTCCAGCTAAGAGGCTGGGGTCTCCCCAAAGGGCATCCCAGGTCTGCGAAACCGAAAGCTTTTGGTCTCAACGTTAAACAAAAAGAGGGCATCCATTGGATGCCCTTTTCTATTGTATTCTAATGGTGGCTTGGGACAGAATCGAACTGCCGACACGCGGATTTTCAGTCCGCTGCTCTACCAACTGAGCTACCAAGCCGTTTGTTTTCAAACCTTTCGGTCCGACAAAAATGTTCGGGGTAATTCCCCGAACAAGTGAATAAGTTTAAAGAAGGGTCGTGTCTATGTCAACCCTTTGGCCGATTTTGCAAAAACCCCACAAATATGGGTTCAAATACCTATTGACATCCCGAATGAGAGGTCTATAATTTTCTCTATCGGCTGCAATGCCATGTCAGCCGTAAGACCTTCCGAAGCCCGTTTAAGACCTGCCCGTGCCAGTTTGAACGTGGTTGCCGCCATCCGGTAATTGACCTTCAAGCTGGCACAGCTATGTATGGTCCTAATTTAAATATTTATTATGAAGAAGCTCGCAATCATTTTTGCCGCATTGACACTTGGTGCCTGCGGCGGCGAAGTTACAGATAACACGAACACGAAACAGGCTAACCGGCCGAATGTAAAAACGTTCAATTCACAACCGTTGGATAAAGACGGCAAACCAATACCCGGTATTCCCGATCCCAAGCAGGCCAATATTTCGAACTCAAAGCCGGGCGCGACCCCGACCCCGGGAATTCCCGAAGCCAACAAGGCGGATATCACAAATCAAAAGGGCGCGACTCCGACTCCCGGTATACCGGATGAGGCGACCCGCAAACGCATGATCGAAGAGCTCAAAAAGAATCCGAATATTGTAAATACAGCCCCGGGTAAGCCGTCCGGTGCGAGTAAAAAGCCGGGACCGATCAATCGGCCGCGCAAAGCAAACTAAGAAATGGAGAATTGAGAATGGACAATGGACAATGGATGACTCTTTATTAATTGCACCTACAGTCCATGGAGCGTAGGGACTTGCACGTGTGATGGCTCGAGTACGAGAGAGCTGGAGATCGGCCAGACAGTACAGGGAGCGGTAGCGACCTGCAGGGCCACTGACTAGATTTCGTCGCCTTGTTCATTTCGTACGTAATCAATAACTGAAACCAAGCCTTCAAGATCCCAAATCGATTTAATACTCCCTTTGCCTGACCATGGAGAGAACGAATGATTCCATTGTCCGGATTCTCTCAACGCTCTGGTGGCATTTGCCTTGAACGCAGCGCGCACCGCTTTGCCTTTTTTGGAGCCGGCATCAACAACAATGTGGACGTGATTTGTCCGTACGTTTTCAGCGTGTAGTTCCCATTTTCGTTTCTCACACGTTTCGTATATTGATTCGCGTACCGTAGTTCTTGCGCGCTGATTCAGTTTAAATGGGCTTCGCCTTAATCTTTTACGTTGGATCTTTTCCCAGTTCTCATTGGGGGGCAATATGAGGGGTCCGGTATTGGTTTCGGAACCGAGTCGTTGACCCTCTTGAGTCTCCATGTAACCAGGTTCCATAGGTCCGAAACGTAATGAAGAAGGCGAGTGGAAGATCGTCTTCGTTGATCATTGGTCGTGAGGTTAATTTATCTACTTACAGGTCGCTACCGCTCCCTGTACCGTAAGTCCGTTAGTTTGCACGGAACTCTGGACTGTAGGTATGCCGCCTGCCCGAGCAGACGGCTTTAATTCTCCATTCTCAATCTTCGATCATCAATCGGCTCCGGCCGACTTCGCCTTCGGCTCATCCTCTTCAGCAGTCTCCTCAGAAGGAATCATGCCCAGCTTTGTCTTAACTTCAGTCTCGATCCTTTCAAAGATATCGCGGTCTTCCTTCAAAAGCGCACGCACCTTCTCGCGGCCCTGGCCGAGGCGTTCCTCACCGTAGGAGAACCACGCACCGGCCTTCTGGACGATTCCGTTATTGACCGCCAGATCCAGAAGATCACCTTCCTGTGAAATACCTTCGCCGTACATGATGTCGAACTCGCATTCCGCAAACGGCGGTGCGACCTTGTTTTTCTTGACCTTTACACGGGTCCTGTTTCCAACCACCTTTTCGCCTTCCTTGATCGCGCCGATCCTGCGTATGTCGAGGCGTACGCTGGCGTAGAACTTGAGCGCCTTTCCACCGGTCGTTGTTTCGGGCGAACCGAAGAAAACACCGATCTTCTGGCGGAGCTGGTTGATAAATACGAAGGTTGTATTGGTCTGCGCGACAATTGCCGTGATCTTTCTCAAAGCCTGCGACATGAGCCTCGCCTGGAGTCCCATGTGGGAATCGCCCATCTCGCCATCCAGTTCCGCGCGGGGAACCAAAGCGGCGACCGAGTCAACAACTATGATGTCGACACTGTTCGAACGCGCAAGTGTTTCGGCGATCTCGAGTGCCTGTTCACCCGAGTCGGGCTGCGAGATAAGCATGTCGTCGAGAACAACGCCGAGGTTTTCGGCATAGACCGGGTCGAGCGCGTGTTCGGCGTCGATAAAGGCGGCGATGCCGCCTTCCGCCTGAGCGGAAGCGACCACCTGGAGCGCGAGCGTTGTTTTACCTGAACTTTCCGGACCGTAGACCTCGACAATGCGTCCGCGGGGGAAACCGCCCACGCCGATTGCCGCGTCGAGGCTGAGGCAGCGGGTCGAGATCGCCTTTACGTCCTGAACTGTACGTTCTCCCAAACGCATGATCGAACCCTTGCCAAACTTCTTTTCTATTTGAGATAAAGCCGCATCGATGGCTTTTCCTTTTTCCATTTTTACCGTCCCTGTTGTCATTTTTTAACGCTCCTCCATGAGTGGTCTTGTCGACTGGAAAGAAGCGTACCATATTATGAAATGTTGTTTCAAGTGTGAAACAACAGTGAGATCTCCATAAGTGAGAATTGGATGAAGGGTATAGGGGTTTGGGGGGAAGGGTCAAGTTTTAATGACCCAATGGACAACGGACAATGGACAATTGGAAGAAACGGAGAACTGAGAACTGAAAACGGAAAGTGGAGAATCCTGAGCCTACAGTACAGGGAGCGCTAGCGACCTGAAGCGAGAATGCAAAATGAAAAATGCAAAAAGGAAAATGAATACAGTACAGGAAGCGGTAGCGACCTGCGGGTGTGAAGGCGAGAGTGCGAGAAAGCGGGAGAGCGGGAATACAGCACAGGGCGCAGCAGCGACCTGTCAGATCTGATGGCGAGAGTACGAGAGAGCGGACCCACTTGAGGCTATTGTCCATTGTCCATTGGGTTATTATCCATTCTCAACTAAAGCAACTATCCTAACCGGCGCGCCGCTGCCGTCTTTGATCTTCATCGGGAGGGCGATGATGCGGAATCCTTTTGCAGGGAGTTTGTCGAGATTCGCGACATTCTCAAAAGCGGGAATATCGTTTGTCATAAGCGCCACATGGGCGGCGAATTCCTTCGAGGGACCGTGATCAATGCTTGCGGTGTCAAGGCCGACGGCGTTGGGCGAACGGTTTTCGACGAGCCACTTGGCTGCTTTCGGATCAAGACCCGGAAACGACAGTTCGGAAACGGCGTCATCGCCGCGGTTCGCGGTGCCTAGGTATTTCTCCGCATCGGGATAAAATGCGCCAAAGCCGGTTCGAAACAGGATGATCGTACCCTTTGCGATCTCACCATTGGCTTTTTCCCAACCTTCTATATCTTCAATCGAAATAAGGTAGTTACGGTCTTTCGACGCCTCTTCGCTGACATCGATCATTACCGCCGGACCCATCAGTTTCTCAAGCGGGATCTTGTCGACAGTGAGCTTGCCCTCGGCAAAGTGGATCGGGGAATCAATATGGGTCCCGCCGTGTTCAGCCGCGGAATAATTGTAAGCGGAGTAATAGAATCCCGCCTCGGTTTCGCCCTCAGCGACGGTCTCTTTTTCGAACTGTTTTGCAGTTACCCAATAGACGGTGTCTTTGGAAAAATCATAGGACAAATCGACCACAGTGGCTTCTGAATCGGCGGGTTTCTGAGTATCTGTTCCGGGTTGATTACCGGCTTCACAGCCCGCAAGCGTGAGGAGTGAAAGCAGTCCAAAAAGCACTGGGAAGCGACAAAATAGTTGAATCATGATTTTCTCCAGGGCGTTGTTATTTTCGGCTCTGATATGGCTCGATCATGTAGGCGGAGATCTTTCCCTTGTTCAAATTGAAAAGCCTGCCGTCGAATTCGTCTACCTGGTAACGAGGTGTCTTGTCCTTAAATAAGACCTGGGCAGCAGTGCGGCCTCGGAGCATATCCACACCGACAACGCCCGTACCTTTCTTTTTCCCGCTTTTCACAGTGGTGAGAATATAAAAAATATTCCCGACCTGTCGCGATGTCGCAAACCGTTTGCGCATAAGCCGTTGATACTTTGAAAAGAAGTTAAGGAACCTCTTGTTCGTACGCCACACGCTGTTGAAATGACCCTCGCGAACATAGGCAGCCTGGAGTTTATAGGTGACGACTCCCGCCGTAATCGCGAGTGCCGACATGGCAAACTTCCGCCATCCGCTTACGCCCGGAGCGTCGAATTCTAGGGCCCAGCCGATCTTTCCCGTGCTCGGGTTAAACGAAACCAGATCCTGTATTGCCCGGACAACAATATTTCCGTTTCTCTGGGCAACAAGTGAAACAGGAACACGGTCAAGTTTATGCTTGACCCGCAGAGCCTCCTTTGTCTTGCCGCGTGCGTTCAGATCGAGACCGATCAAATACTTTTTGTCGGCGACAAACAGCCGGTTCTTTGCGGTATCGAGGACCATGTTTGTGATCGAGTCTTTTGCCTTTGTGTAACGCCAAACGGATTCTCCGGTACCCGCGTCGAGAGCGACAACACCTACCGGGCCCGTCGTCTTCCATTCATTTCTTTTGATACTAAAGAACTGCCCGCCCGTACGTCCGTAAATAACATTCCCGTGAACCATCATTTCAGGGATTCCGCCGTCCCCATAGTCGTCCGATTTCCAGCGGGTCGAACAATCAGACTTACGAATCGCCCTCACGATTCCCTTGGCGGAGGTATATACGATTTCGCCTCTGGCGATCGCCTGCGAGTTTGTGTTTTTGAGCGAACCATCCGTGATGTCATATTCGTTTTTGCATACCAGGCGGCCCGTGTTCAGGTCGTAACGGTGAAGGCCCGCGTAAGTAAGGAACATTGAATCACCTTCAAAAACCGGCGGATTCTCGCCGCTCAGGTCATAACGCTCCTTGTCTTCATCTCCTTTGCGAAAAGACTCGTAACCGTGTCTCGGCCCCTCTCCGACCCTGTAGAGCTCAACTGTGTCGGGATATTCGTTATCCCAAAGCTGCTCACCCGTCGAAAGTCGATGGGCATAGATTTCCGGCCGATCACGATTCCGGCGATTGTCCCGAATCGTTAGAAATATAAGCAGGTCGCGTTCGTAGAAAGGGGCGACGAGTGCGGTGAAACCCTTGATCTTGTCGGTCCGCCAAACGGTGTCACCGGAAAGCGTATCGACCGCGGTAAGACGGGTTCTGCGTTTTCTCGAGCCGGTGTTGTCTGCTACCAGAAGCAGGGGGGTTCCTTCGAGTTGAAATACCTCGACCTCATCGACGCTGCGCAGATCCGAGCGTCGCCACATACGTTCGCCGGTCGGTCCATGGAGCATTTCCAGCCCCTTTTTTGTACCGACGACAACGTTGCCTGACTCGAGAAGCTGGTACCACTTAGCCCCTTTGTAGTTCCAAACCGGATCGGACGCGGCTGAAGTGAAGACAAAACACAAAAAGATCGCCGAAATAACGACGATCTTCGCAGGAATTCTAAAATACATCTTGATATCCATTTTGTTGATATCCATTTTGTGTTAAGCGTTCACATTTTCAGGAATTGTCCCACTCGCTGCCGGGTATCCTGCCGAGAAGCTGCAATTCGCGCTTTTTGTCGAGGTGAAAGGCGCGGATCAACCAGGAAAGGCCGTCCGAAGTCGTCTTTGTCCACTGGGTGTCAAAGAAATGATTTTCATCATCCGCTTTCCTAACTTCGCCAGCGCCAAATGTCTTGGTCAAGTACTTTTCGAACTTAAAACGATCCTGAAAAGTCACATACATAGAATAGATGACCGCATCATTGGGAATTCTTCCAACAATGATCCGGTCGACTTCAAAATCCTCATCATCGGTATTGTTCTCAGTGATGATCATTTCCGCTTTGTCAGTCTTCGAGAGACCATGGACCCGCACACGGATCGATTCAACCGCTTTCTTATTGACCGGTACTTTGAATTCGAAGTAATCAAATCTCATTTCAGTCACTTCGGCTTTCCCCATTGCAATTTCCTCGGCGAAAGCGGACATCGTCATTCCGAGGTAGACTCTTCCTAACTCCTTATGAATAAATGCTTTTTGGGCGCCGTAGGAATACTCTCTGAAAGGGGTTTCCGCAAATGCGAATACCTGAAACGACAGAACAGCGACGACGAGTTTGATGGCAAATCGGTGCATAAATTAAATAAATAACTGAATTTATATCTTAGCAAACTCGTCAATGAACTGACCGGTCTTTTTCTGAAACAACTCACTCATTGAAGGAAGGCCCTCGGCCCCGACATCAATGGTGACTCGCTCAATTCTCCACATTGGAAAGAAGTTGTCCTGCATCGGGAGCTGCGGCTCACCGTTCTTGATTGCCACCGTCCATTCATCAAAGTAGTTCAAATCAATTCCACGTATCGAGAGCCCGGCTGAGTTGATTTCATTCAATACCCCAAAGACCTTTTCCCTCGGGTTTTGTAATACCGCTATAACCACGCTTCCTTTATCAAAGTTCATCTCTTAGTACCTCCGGTTTTTCGAAGTGATACGCCGACCATCGTAATTTCCGATGTTCGGCCCAGTACCTCTGAGTTAAGGAATGGACTCGTTGTGAGTTGTGCTTCGAATTGAGGCGGAACCGCTACCAACACCGGTTTTCCGCCATTCTTCATTATGTGCCCGACAATTCCGCGGTCGCCCAAAAACTTCCACTGCTTTCCATCATCTTCCCGTACCAGCCTTCCGGCACCATAGAATTCCAGGCTATGTACTATCGTGTGCAGGTTGAGAATCTCAGACTTTGAATAACCTTTACCGTCCGCGACCTCAACCAAATGCTTCATCGAATCATCTCGAGCGAATACCGGGAGGGCGAATCGCAAAACACTAACAACAACGACAAGGGTTATGAATGCCAGGTATTTGATAAGGAGCTGACGAGCATTCGAACGTTTTGCGTAGTGGACAACGGCAAGTCCTGCAATCACTGCCGCCGCAGGCAATGCCGGAAGTATGTATCCCGGCAGCTTCGAGCCGCTTAACGAGAAGAAAACTAGCGGCACCAGAAGCCACGAGAACGCAAATTTCACAAGATCGGGTCGGTAGTCGATGAAATCGCCACTTTCTGGGGTCTTCCGAAATATGAATCGCCTGACCGATTTCCATATTGCTGCAATAAAGAACGGTATCCAGGGGATAGTCATCAGAGGCAAAACCAAAAAGAAGAACCAGAAAGGACCCGGATGCTTGTATTTGTTAGACGTATACCGTTGGAAATGGTGTTGAACAAAAAACTCATCCCAAAACTCCCACCCGTGGGTCAAGAACATTGGAAGGTACCAAAACCCCGCAACGATGAGTACGATCACGGAACCCCAAAGAGCGCTCAAAATAAGTTCTTTTCGGGGCCAACGCCTGCACAACAGAAAGTAGAACACTACAATCGCGCCGGGGAACACGGCGCCGATCAGCCCTTTTCCAATCAGCCCAACGCCGATGAATGCATAAAACAGTGACAACGAAATGTATCGCTGGGCGCGATTCGAAGCATCGGAATGTTCGTAGATATAGAAGCTGACAAGGGAAGCGGTAACCGGAAAAGTGATGACGATATCAAAGCTCCCGCCTCTGGAAAATGCCATTAGCCCCAGCGACGTAGCGGTGATCAGCGCGAGCCACCAGCCGAGGTCTGACGTATGAGTGCTGAGGTCTGAGTGCTGAGTGCTGAGTGCTGGGTCATCGTGTTCAGACAGGGGTCCGAGGCTGTCGATCGGAGGCAGCGGGTGCGAAACTGCACGTCCCAGAAGCCACATTGAGGTGATGGTACCGAGTCCGAACAACGCGGAACCGAACCTTGCTGCAAATTCCCCAATTCCAAACAGAGAAAACGAAAAATACTGCAGCCAGTAGAGCAGGGCGGGTTTTTCGAACCAGTTGTAACCGCCCAGAGTCGGTGTTACGAGATCACCTCGTTCAAACATCTCACGGGCTACCTGGGCGTACCTTGGTTCGTCAGGACCGAGAAGGGGGACATCAAGTGCGAAGAAATAGACCGCCACGACTGCCACCGCGAAAAGCAGCCACGTGATCCTCTCTGAATCTCTCCAACTCATTCCTTTGATTGTCATTTCAAGTCTTTAGGCGGAAAGTATAAAGTATCTAAGAACTATCGCTTTCGATCAATGATGGAAACAGCACAGGACAAAATGGAGACACCCTCGCTCCCGAGAGTCGGGGTTATAGGAACCGGTTCGCTCGGTCAGCATCATGCGAGAAATTATCGCGATCTGGCGGGGGAATCTCTTTGTGAATTTGTTGCGGTGTGTGATGCGAGTCCCGAGACGGCAAACGAAATCGGCAGCAGGTACGAAGTCTCAGCGGAGACCGATTGGCGTGAACTGGTCGGCAAGGTTGATACTGTTTCGATTGTAACGCCTACTGAGACTCATTGTGAGATCGCCTGTGCATTTCTCGAAACCGGGGCCAGTGTGCTTGTCGAAAAACCCATCGCGAGAACGCTCGAAGAAGCCGACCTGATGATCAAGGCGGCTGAGGAATCGGGTGCAAAACTAATGGTAGGGCATCTTGAAAGGTTTAATCCCGCGATGGTCGCGTTGCGGCCGCATGTCACAAATCCTCTATATTTCGAAATACACAGAGTATCGCCGTTCCCTAACCGTTCGCTCGATGTCGACGTGGTTCTGGATGTAATGATCCATGATCTCGATGCTGTTCAGTGGTTGGTAGGCGAGCAAGTCAAACCCGCAGCAATTCATGCGGTGGGAATTCCGATCATTTCGAACAAGGTCGATGCCGCAAATGCCCGAATCGAGTTTGAAAACGGCGCTGTTGCGAATATAACTTCCTCACGGGTAGGGACCGAAAAGATACGAAAGACGAGGTTTTATCAAACCAACAGTTACGTCGTATTGGATTACGCCACGCGTTTTGCTTCGATCACATCTCTCGATCCTGAGGCAGCGCATGTACTTGCCGGGCTTAATATCAACCGGCTGGAAGTTGACGATGTCGAGCCGCTGCGTGCGGAACTCGCGGCGTTTTTGAAATGTGTCGCGAACGACGAAACTCCCCCGGTTACAGCGCAAGACGGAAGAAGGGCGCTTGCCCTGGCCATTGAAGTCCTCGAGAAAATTGATAGGCACCGCGGCAGGCTCGACGTTTAATGGCAACCCACGAACTCAACGATTTTCTACTGGAAGAAATTGAGAAGGGAAGTTTTCCTTCAGCCGTTTATCTGGTTGCCTGCGGGGACAAGATCATCGCAGAGGGCGCCTTGGGCAGAGCTGTTGAAACCCCGGAAGAGATCTCGGCAGATATCTCGACGATCTATGATCTGGCGTCGCTTACGAAACCGCTTGTAACCGGACTCCTAACCGGGATTCTGATAGATCAAGGTGAGCTCACTCCCGAAACAAGAGTCGCTTCAATTATTGAAGAATTTGCGACCGTACAGAATGAAGGTCTGGATGTTGGCGATTTGTTATTGCACACATCCGGTTTTCAGGCATGGAGGCCCTTTTATTTGTTTGATGACGGGGCGCCGGCCAATGAATGTGTCCTGAAACAAATCGTTGAGTCCAATTTGGAATATCAACGCGGCACCAAAGTCGTCTACAGCGACTTCAACTTCATTCTGTTGGGCTTTCTGATCGAAAAAATTACCGGAATGAGGCTCGACGAGGCCGCTCGGAAATTTATTTTTGCCCCGCTTTCACTCAATAAAACAGGTTTTTGCCCTGGCGATACGGAAAAAAGAGAAATTGCGGCTAGTGAAAAGGGCAATCAATACGAAAAGAACATGTGCAGGGAGCTTTTTCCATCAGAGACTGAAAATGCGAGATTTCGGGAGCGAATCGTATGGGGCGAGGTTCATGACGGGAACTGCTTTTATATGGGCGGAGTCGCCGGACATGCCGGACTTTTTTCAACCGCGGGGGAGACTTTTAAGATCGCTCAGCAGTTTCTTCCATCAACGACAAGTCTACTCTCTACAGGCACTTGCAAGAGTTTTGCACATGGTCTGACACCAGCCTTAAACCAATCACGTTCGTTCGCGTTTCAGATGGCGGAAACACCCGATTCAACGGCGGGCACAAGGATGTCGGGAGGCAGTTTTGGCCATCTGGGGTTTACCGGCACATCTCTTTGGATCGACCCCGATTCGAATCGTTTCAACTTACTTCTGACCAATCGGACCCATAATCGTAAGCCCCCTTTTGCCGATCTGGCAGTGATTAGACGGAAGTTCAATGACTTGGCCACCGATACTTCTGGCGGCGCCTTTAAAAAGCAAGATTAAAAATCTCTTGGCATCTTTTGCGAATTTTATTTAAACTATAAAGAGTAGCTCTCTCCTTTTCGCATCAGCGAAATCTCGCATAGCAAGTTATCTGGAGAACACAATGAAAAAGATCGTTCCGGCTTTGATTCTTTTAAGCCTTTGCTCCGTTTTGACCTTCTCACAATCTACGAAAGTCCAACGTCCGAGAGTAGTCGTTGACCCTACCCCTACGCCGACGCCTTCGGACACAAAAAAGCCCCTTGCTCCTCCGCCAAGTCTCATCATTGAAAGTGATGAAGAAATCAAGATCGAGACCGAACTCGTAACGCTCCCGGTCTCCGTTTTGGACCGTGAGGGCAGATTCATTTCAGGACTCAGAGAACTGGATTTTGATATTTACGAAAATGGCGCGAAGCAGCAGATAGAGTATTTTGCTTCTCTGGAAAAGCCGTTTACGGTAGTTTTGTTGATCGATGTGAGTCCGTCGACCAAGTACAAGATCGACGAGATCCAGGATGCGGCGATATCGTTTGTCAGTGAACTTAGACCACAGGACCGGGTGGTCGTGGCCTCATTTAGCAGGGATTTCACTATTCTAAGCAAGAATAAGCGGAGTTATCACAGGATCCGTAGAGACATAAGAAAGGCGCAGTTTGGTGACGGAACGAGCCTTTATCAAGCGATCGATTACGCGGTTGAAAACTTATTGAGGCCGATCGAAGGTAGAAAGGCGCTGGTCCTGTTTAGCGATGGTGTTGATACGACTTCGATAGGTCCGAATTTCCGAAGCACGCTTGCCCAGGTGGAGGCTGCTGATTCATTGGTCTACGCGGTAAGGTATAACACCTTTGATAAATCGCAGGTGAATCCGAGACCGGGATACGTTTATCCGGTTGGTTCCAGCCCGCAGGAATATGCCCGCGGTAAGGACTACCTCAAGAAGATGACGAGGCTAAGTGGCGGTAGGCTTTTTGAGGCAGAGAACACGAGAAACCTGGACGCCGCGTTTACCAGCATCGCAGAAGAGCTGCGGAGACAGTATGCGATCGGTTACTATCCTGAAATCGTTGGCCAGGCGGGCGAACGAAAGAATATACGGGTTCTTGTAAAGAAGCCGAATCTTACGGTCAGAACGAAGAACAGTTATATCGTCAAGAAAGACGAGAACTAAAGTAAACCAAAACTCCGATTTGTAAAGAAAACGCCCTTGAGCAAGGGGCGTTTTTTTTTAGGCATCCCGAATACTCCTAATCTAATCATAGGGGGGAAAAACGTAGTCTCTTTCCCCGAGGCATTTTGGCTGTACTAACCTTCTAGGAGATCAAAAATGAGAAAGGTCTTGTTGGCTTTGCTGTCAATGTCACTTTTAACGGGAGCTGTTTTAGCGCAAGCTAGCAATAAGACAAGACCCAGGGTAGTAAAAACACCGACTCCCGTTCCAAGAGACCTTCCAAAAATTCAAAATGATAGCGGCCCGGGTACGACTACGCGTAAAAGCCCGGTATTAATAGACAACACGACATCCAAACCCCGAACAGTTGCAACCCCGCCTCCACTTACAATTGACAAGAGCGACGAAGAAGTAATCGAGATCAACACAGATTTTGTGACTTTGCCGGTCACGGTCCTCGACAGACAGGGTAGATTCGTACCGAATCTCAGGCAAGCGGATTTTCAGGTATATGAGGATGGCGTGCCGCAGCGCATTGAGTATTTCGCTTCCGTTGAAAAACCGTTTACTGTCGTTTTGATGATCGACACGAGCCCGTCGACTCAATACAAGATCGAAGAAATCAGGAGTGCCGCCATTTCTTTTGTGAACCAGCTGAGACCGAATGATCAGGTCATGGTTGTATCTTTTGACCGCAACTACCGCATACTCGCCCGGCCTACGACCAACCGTGTGATGTTGCATTCAGCGATCCGAAGAGCCCAATTCGGAGACGGGACGAGCCTTTATGATGCGGTTAACCGTACTATTGACAATGAGATACGCCGGATGGACGGCAGGAAGGCAGTGGTCTTGTTTACCGACGGGGTAGATACCACCTCAAAAGTTTCCGGGTACGATTCGACGATGCGAAAAGCTGAAGAGGCCGATGCTTTGATTTACCCGATCAGATACGACACCTCAGCCCAATACAACCAGGGCAGGCGTCGAACGGGACGCAGGCGCGGTACGACGGGCAGTATTCTTGGTGACATTATTGCCGGAATCATCACAGGCGGGGGCGCAGGCGTAAGGGGAAGCGGCCAGAGTCCGGAAGAATATGCGAGGGGTAAGCAGTATCTCGGCGAGCTTGCGAGTTTGAGCGGAGGACGGATATTCGAAGCTGATACAACCTACAATCTGGATGCGGCGTTTAGAAGTATTGCCGAGGAGTTACGAAGACAATACTCGCTGGGCTATTATCCTGAGTCCGGCGGAGAAGCAGGCACCAGGAAACGTATACGGGTTCGGGTCAAACGGAGAAATCTGGTGGTGAGGACAAAAAGAAGTTATATTGTCGGTCAGGGAAGATAAGATTCCCTCCAATGACTTATTGCTCGGAAGCGCCCGTGTTCGGCCGCTTCCGAATTTTGATTCTAAATGAATAGAAGGGCTCTTGGAATACTATTTGCGGTGGTTTGTGCATCTTTGATCCTTACGGGGATCAGTTTTGCGCAATCAAATAGTCCCACGTCCCGACCATCGAAGAAGGCCAACCGCAGGCCTGCAAAACCAACGCCAACACCTCTTCCTACACCAACAAGAGATGACGGTGAGTTCATTGAATCGGACGACGAGATTACGGTCGAGACAAACCTGATCACGATTCCGGTAAAGGTTCTTGACCGCGACGGCCGTTTTGTTCCGGGGCTGAAAAAAGAGGATTTCTCGGTTCTTGAAAACAAAAAACCGCAGGAGATAGCGTATTTCTCGAATGAGGAAATGCCGTTCACGGTCGCATTGCTACTCGACATGAGTTACTCGACCGTATTCAAGATCGATGAGATCCAGCAGGCTGCGCTTCAATTCGTGACGGAACTCCGACCCCGTGACCGTGTGATGGTAATCGGGTTTTCGCAGGATGTTCAGGTCATGTGCGACATCACCAGCGATCGAAAGACGATAAACAACGCGATCATTCGCACGAGTATCGGGTCGGGTACAAGCGTCTACGATTCTGTCGATTTCGTCCTTAACAAGAGGTTTGCAAAGGTAAGAGGCCGAAAGGCAATCGTACTCTTCACCGACGGGGTTGATACCACCTCCGAATCGTCGACCCACCGTGACAACCTTCGGGATACTTTGGAGTCGGAGGCACTTATTTACCCGATACGATACGACACCTATGCCGATGTGCAGGCGATTGAGCAGGGAAAGGTAATTATCAACGATCCGACAAAACCGCGAACTACGCCGCCCGTCGGCGGAGGACAAATTCCGGGCTCGAAAAGCCCATTGCCGTTTCCACTGCCAACGATTTCTGTTGGTGGAAAACCCAGTTCAGGCAGGTCGCTGCCGGGTACGGGGACAAGCCGTGAGGACTACAAAAGAGCTTCCGAATACCTGGACCAGATGGCTTACCGGACGGGTGGCAGGATCTACGATGCCCAAAACAACAGGTCGTTGGCTCGTGCGTTTTCCAAGATCGCGGCGGAACTGAGGGAGTTCTACAGCCTTGGGTACTACCCTGCCGATGATGAGGAGAGGTCGAAACGAAGAAAAATCAAGGTTCGCGTGAACCGCAAAAAGATATCGATCCGCGCAAGGGACAGTTATGTCCTAAAATCTGATTCCGACTCTAAATAACCGTACCGTCAGGTATTATGCCGTTCTTGGGAACGATTATCAGCCCCTCGCGAATGAAGTAGTTCTCGCCTTGAGCTTCTTCGATCCCTTCCTTGTTTACAAGCTGAACGTTCTTCCCGATACGGGCATTTTTATCGACAATCGCTCCGGAGATCGTGGAATTCTCACCAATACCAATATGAGGAGTCCCGGCAGCCTGTTGCTCACTGATATCTTCAAGGGACTCATAATAGTCCGCGCCCATAATGATCGAGTTCTCAATTCTTGCGCCGCTATCGATCCGGCTTCGCAAGCCCAAAATCGAATTGCGCGCATAGACTCCATTGAGAATACAACCTTCACTGACCATCGTGTAACTGATATCGCTCGCCTGTATCTTCGATGGCGGTAAATACCGGCTATTCGTATAGATCGGTGCATCGGCGTTGAAAAAATTAAACCTGGGAACCGCTGAAGCGAGGTCAAGATTTGCATCGTAGAACGCCCTGATCGTTCCAATGTCTTCCCAGTAGCGATCAAAAACGTGAGCCTGTACATTCTTAGATTTAATCGCGGATGGAATGATCTCGCCGCCAAAATCTACTTTCGATTTGTCCTCAGACAGTAGCGCTAAGAGGCTCTTATAATCAAAAACGTAGATCCCCATTGAAGCCAGATAGGGTCTTGCCTCGGCTTCTTTCTCTTCCAAACCGAAACGAGTCGTATCGACCCGCATTGATTCGAGTTCCGCGCCTTTCGGTTTTTCTTTGAACTCAGTGATCTTGCCTTTCGAATCCGTGTTTAAAAGACCAAACCCCTCGGCTTCTTTGGGCGTACACGGAATCACCGAGACAGTTACGTCCGCATCGGTCTCATAATGCCGTTCCAGAAATTCACCGTAATTCATTCTGTAAAGGTGATCTCCGGACAAGATTAAAATAGTGTCAATGTCCCAATCCTCGATGTGCTGGATTACCTGCCTGACAGCGTCTGCGGTTCCTTGAAACCATTCGGTACTTTCCCGGGTTTGTTCGGCCGCCATTACTTCAACAAATCCCGAAGAGAAATTTGAAAACCTGTAAGTTCGGGAGATGTGCTTGTTCAGCGACGCGGAATTGAACTGCGTCAGTACCAATATGTGGAGGATGTCAGAATTGATGCAATTGGATATCGGAACATCGATCAAACGGTATTTACCGGCAAGCGGGACAGCAGGCTTTGCACGGTCACGCGTCAGGGGGAAAAGGCGGGTGCCGGCACCACCGCCCAAAATTATCGCCATTACCTTTGCCTTTCGACCCATATAATTCCTCAGATCTTATATTCTTGGTGAAACTCAAGAATAGCTTTTTCAGGGGGAAAATTACAGTGATAATTGACCAAGTCTCCTGAAATGATGGAGTTGGAAGCAAGATTCCAATGACGCCTTCAGACACGCCGCCGGACAATTGTTGACCGCTCCTCAAAAGCGTGTTACTTTCGGCCCACATTTGATAGAAGATCTTTAAAAAGTCTGAAACGCTTGTGAATCAGGGGAAGCCGGGTGAAAATCCCGCACGATCGCGTCACTGTAATCCTACGTTTTTTACGTTAGGTAAGTCAGAGAACCTGAACCAGGTATTTTGGCCAACGTCTCGCGTCAAGACAATTGGTTGAACACGGTATCCAGGAATCCCGTTTTTCATGTCTCGCCGCAGATGTGAAGGACGGGATTTTTGATTTTAAAACGAATTCGATTGATGAGGCTTGTCGCGCTATCCGCCGTTTTGACGTGCGTGGCTTTCGCCTCTTGCGATAGTGGAGCATCCGAGGCGACTACACCGGGGCGGGTTGTAGTTGATGATCTGGGAAACAAGGTTGCGGTTCCCGCAGAAGTAACCCGGGCAGTTTCACTGGCTCCGAATCTGACGGAGATTGTCTTCTCTGTTGGTGCCGGAGATCGACTCGTCGGGGTAACGACCTTCTGCGATTTTCCTAAGGAGGCAAAGAAGATTCGAAAAGTGGGTGACACCTTAAAGCCGAACATAGAGTCAATCGTGTCTCTTAAACCTCAGGTCGTATTTGTTTCAACGGCTTCTCAACTTGAGGCGTTTTCAAAGGTTCTAAGTGATCAGGGGATCAGTGTTTTTGTAACGAACCCGTCAACCCTCGAGGGCGTTTATCGAGGGATTGGAAAGATCGGGGAGGTATTTGGAAAGAAGAAAGAAGCGGAAACTCTCATAAAAAGCCTCACGAAGCGGATCGCTGCGACAAAACAATCCCTGGCGCAAGACGGGGAACCGCCGCGCGTTTTCGTCCAAATCGACAAATCACTCTACACGATCGGGAAAGGATCATTCATATCCGACGCGCTCAAGAAGATCGGATTAGAATCCGTTACTTCCGACATCGACAATCCCTATCCGAAGATTTCCAAGGAAAGAGCTAGAATTCTCGATCCCGACGTGATTGTAATCTCGGATAGCCCCGGGAACGACGCGCCGAACGATGCAATGGAAGAATCTAAAGCGGTCAGGCAGAAACGCATCTACAGAATTGATGCGGATACTCTTTCGAGGCCCGGCCCCCGAATCGTTGAGGCACTTGAGAACATCGCCGAGCTCGAGCTCGAGTGGCGAAGTGCGAATAGAAAGGAATAGATGACAGGTCGTCTTGAAAAAGGAAAGGCTGCATTGCTCTTGGTCCTGCTGCTCGCAGTGGTCCTGGCGTTTGGCATTTTGCTCGGGAGTGAAACCGTCGATCTTTTTGATCCTTCGGAGGCTCAGTACGCGATCCTCTTAGAAATCCGGATACCCAGAGTGCTTCTCGGAGCCTGCGTCGGGGCATGTCTTGCCTGTGCCGGTGCGGCGCTGCAGGCATTGCTCAGAAACCCCTTGGCGGAACCGTATCTTCTCGGGGTTTCGAATGGTGCGGCGCTGGGGACAATGCTTGCATTCGTTTTCTTTTCGACTCTTTCGTTAACGAGGCCGGTGATGGCATTCGGCGGTGCAATCCTGGCGACTGCAGCTGTCTACCGTATTGCACGATCGAGAGCGGGAATGAGTGTGGAAAGACTTGTGCTTTCAGGAGTTATCGTGACGACATTCCTGTCCTCGATCATCATTCTACTTACCTCGCTCCTGGATGCGACACGACTCAGAAGCTTTACGTTTTGGCTGTTGGGCGATCTGTCGCAGGCGACGTATGGCGGGTTCTACCTGACACTTGCTGCGGCAGTGGCCGGAACATTGCTGCTCATGTCCCAGGCACGCGCCCTGAACCTGATGATGGTCGGCGAACGCGACGCTTTGGACTTTGGGGTCGAGGTGGGTAGAACAAGGCTCGTAGTGTTTCTCACTTCTTCTGCAATGGTCGGTTTGTCGGTAGCTGCGAGCGGGTCTGTCGGTTTTGTCGGTCTGATAGTTCCGCACCTTGTGCGGCTCGCAACCGGAAGTGACAACAGGACCGTCCTTCCGTTTTCAGCGGTTTTTGGAGCGGCATTTGTTGTCGCGGCAGACACGGTGGCGAGAACTGTTATCGCGCCGAGGGAGCTTCCCGTCGGGGCGATCACGGCTCTGATCGGCGCGCCGTTGTTTATCTTCTTGTTGAAGCGAAACTAGATGCTGAATGCTTCAAACATCACTGTCAGTTACGAGACAAAGGTCGTATTACGCGGCCTGGATCTCGATATCAACGCCGGAGAATTGACCGCTGTGATCGGGCCAAACGGCGCAGGTAAGACGACCCTCGTAAGGGTTCTTAACGGTTCGGTGGATGTCACCGGGGGCAGTGCCGTTCTCGATGGAACTCCTATCAACGAGCTTGCGCGGCCTCAAATAGCAAAAAAGATCTCGGTTGTTGCGCAGGAAAACGAGACAAAGTTTCCGATGACGGTGCGTGAGTTCGTCTTGGCGGGAAGGTTTGCACACGGCGGAGCTTTTGGATGGGAGTCGGAAGCGGATATCAAGGCAGCAGAAAGTTGCCTTGAAGAATGTGGGCTTACGGGCGCCGCGGAAAGGCTCATGAACGAGCTTTCGGGTGGAGAACGGCAGCGTGTATTGCTTGCGAGAGCTTTTGCTACGGAAGCGGCACTGCTTTTGTTGGACGAACCGACCAACAACCTGGACCTTGCGAATCAGGCTTTGATGCTGCGGGTGGTAAAAGAGCGCTGCGAAAAATGCGGCTCGGCCGCGGTTGTTGTTACGCATGACCTGAATCTAGTCGCAGCTTTTGCGGACCGCGTCGTGGTGCTTGTTGACGGAAAAGTCGAGTCGGAAGGACCGCCGGAAGAGATTTTGACGGAAGAGAGGATCTCAAGAGTCTTCGAATTGAGTGTTCTGACGGATATCAACCCTCGAAGCGGGAAGTTAAGAATCACTCCTGATTACACCGGTCGGCCGGGATTATAGAAAGTGACTAAGGAACTGGTATGAAGATTGTAACCATAGTGCTGGTGATATTTATGGCCACAGGCGCGGTCGTTGCCCAGAATGGCACGAATTCGCCTGTAGAAGGTGGGGTTTTCGATTCGGATGGAAATCCTGTGGAAGGCGCGGAAGTGAAGGTCATTTCCGAAGCATATCCAGAGAAGGTATACAAGGGGAATACCGGCTCGGACGGCAGGTTTTCTTTTAACGTCCCACAGGGAAACGGGAAAATTAGTGCGAGCAAGAATGAGGGCGGTGTAACCCGTTATTCTGAACCAAGGGATATGGTTTTTGTTATCCACAGAACCACTGAGGTCAACCTTGTTTTGACGCTCAGCGGAGGAGTTTCGGAAAGGGTCGACATTGCAACGGGCGTCACACAGCCATTTTCCGAAGTTTCAAAAACCGTCGATACGATCAGCGGAAATGAGTTTCGAGACCGCAATGAGAACAGCCTGGTGGATGCACTTCGAAGTGTTCCCGGGTTTAGAATTCAACAGCTGGGTGGATTCGGAAGAACAGCGAGCATCAAGACTCGGGGACTTCGTAATCAAGACACCGCAATTCTGTTGAATGGCCAGAGGCTTAGGGATCCCACGGCAATAACCGGAGACGCTTCTCCGTTTATTTCCGAAGTCAGCAGCGTGAATACAGGAAGAATCGAGATCCTGAGAGGTTCAGGGAGTTCGATCTACGGGACAAATGCGATCGGCGGGGTAATCGATCTCTCGACCGCGAGAGCCGGTCGGGGGATTCACGGTTCATTTACCTCCGAGGGGGGGGGTCTGGGCTACACGAGGTTTTTTGGTGACGCTGCCTTCGGAACGAATGACGGGAGATTCGGTGCTACTGCGGGCATTTCCAGAAACGGTGTTACGAGAGGTGTTGACGGTGCAGATGATGCTGACAACACTTCTTTTAATACGCGGTTCGACGGTAAACCGACGGAGAGGCTTTCGCTTACGGGAAGCCTGTTCGTATCGGACGGGTATGTTCGGCTGAACTCGAACCCGGATACAGTTGGAGCCCAGCCTCCGGGTCAGATCATCGACGCGATTGAGGGTGTTAATTTTGTAGCCGATATCAACGATCCCGACAATTTTCAGAGATCTGATTTCATAGCGGGACAGGTGACCGCTTCCTATTTGATCAACTCAAAGACTGTGTTCTCAGCAGGATACAAGGGGCTGAAGACCTCAAGGGAAAACGAAAACGGGGGACTAGGACCGGGCTTTCAGCCTTTTGGAGGCACACAGTTTAGTCTGTTTGACGGTAGTATCCATACCATCGATGCAAAGGTTGACTGGACTGTTTCCACGTCCTCGAGATTAATTGCCGGTTACGAATACGAAGTTGAAGAGTATGCGAACGAAGGCATCGGTCCCACTTCGGCAGCGGATTTCCTGACGAGCGTCGATCAGGAAGGAAGCACTTTCTACGCACAGTATTTGCATTCGGCATTCAAACGGCGATTACAGTTTGCCGGGGGCTTCAGAGCCCAGTCGTTTTCGCTTTCAACACCGGTATTTAGTGTAACGAACGCTCCCTACGCAGGTTTTCAATCATCGGATCCGCCCGCTGCATACACGCTGGATGGTGCCATTTCTTACTTTTTGCCGGGTACCGATACCAAGTTTCGCTTCCACGCCGGAAACGGTTACCGCGTCCCCAGCCTATATGAACGATTCGGTAGCTTCTTCAGTTCTTTTAGCGGCGCGTTTACGGCGATCGGGGACCCGGGGCTTGAGCCTGAGCGATCGATTGCAATCGACGCGGGAATCGATCAGGTCCTGGCGGATGGAAGGTTGACGCTGTCCGGGACATATTTCTACACAAAGCTCACAGATACAATAGGTTATGGAAATTTTGCTCCACCAATAGGGTCGACTGCTCGACCGTTCGGAGGGTACTTGAACACCGAAGGCGGCATCGCGAGAGGCGTTGAGTTCTCGGCTTCCGTAAGCCCGCTTGACGGTTTGTCCATTTTTTCTTCCTACACTTACACAAACAGCGATCAAAATTCGCCGCAGGTAGCTGGAAGCACCGTGCTTCGTACACTGGGGATTCCTGATCATAGGTTTACATTGAATCTAACCCAGCGAATTGCGAGAAGGTTGACCATGAACTTCGATTTCGAGGCGTCGAGCAGCTATTTGGTGCCGATTTTCAGTTCGAGCTCGTTCTCAACGGTGATCTATAGGTTCGATGGAAACCGAAAAGGTGATCTAACCGCCAGCTATTTGCTCCCGATCCTGGGCGAAAAGGCCAATCTTCGTTTTTTCGGTACCATTGAGAACTTGTTCGATTACGAATACTTCGAAAACGGATTCAGGACGGCCGGAAGGACTGCCCGGGGAGGCATAGGGATCCGCTTCTAAGTTGATGACGGGCAAAGTCCTAAAGTGGATTGGCATCTCAATTTCGGTGGTATAATCAGATTATGAGATTCACTTTGAGTATTCTTTCTATTGCGGTTTTCGCCTCGTTCGGATTTGCACAAACGAAGACGATTACAAACGCGGACCTTGAAAAGTTTCGTACGAAGCGTCTTAAAGCGGAAAAAGAACTTCGTGAGAACTATCGGCAACTTGGTTTTCCATCTCCAGAAGAAATGGAGCGTCAGAGGCTCGCAAGTGCGCGGGATCTCGAACGAAGATCGGCGAGATATAGGAGCGTACAAGCAGAAAGAAGAAGGGCTGCAGCAGTGAATCCTGTTCCTTCGTCCGACTTTGTCGTTGTATATCCGCAGAGTAGCCGTCCGCAATTCAGTCCCTATTATTTCTATGGCGGCGTTCCGTTCTATTATGGGAACGGCTACCGCAACAGGTATATCAACAGATATCGTCGTTTTAAACGGAGAGGGCCAGGTTATATATCGAACCCCATTATTCGGAACAACTGGCTGAGACAAAGTGCACCTATGAGGCGTACGTACCGCACCAATCGTACAAATCGCGGAACGAGGCTTAGGACCCGAAACTAAAAGATCACTTAAACAAAAATATGAGGCCCGGTGTGTTTTCGCATACCGGGCCTCTTACTGAAGGTTGTGTCTTATGTCTTTGAATGCGGTCCTCTGTCAAAAAACCGCACATTATATTTATCGACAGAAGAAGGCGAAGGTTTCCCAAATCATCCTGGAAATGTGATTTCAGATCAGCTTCGGTTTATACTTGTCGGCGGATAACTCTTGGAAAAATCATGAAAGAAGGTTGGGAAGCCGTAATCGGCATGGAAATTCACGCGCAGCTGGCGACAGAAACAAAGATTTTCTGTGGTTGCGCAACAAGTTTTGGCGAAGAACCCAATTCAAATACCTGTCCGGTATGCCTTGGGCTCCCGGGGGCATTGCCGGTATTGAATAAAAGGGTCGTGGACCTTGCGTCCAGGGCAGCCCTGGCGCTTGGACTGACAATCAATGAGGAATCAATATTCTCCAGGAAGAACTACTTCTACCCTGATCTTCCAAAGGGCTATCAGATCTCTCAATACGACAGACCATTTTCCAGTGATGGCCGGCTCACCATAATGACGGCGGAGCGCGACGAGGGCGGGCATGCAAAAGAATGGCAGCCGATGGAGATTGGCGTTGAACGTATGCACCTGGAAGAGGATGCAGGAAAGAACGTTCACGAAGGATTACCCGAAACGGACAAGTATTCCTATGTAGATCTAAATCGAGCAGGCACGCCGCTTGCCGAAATTGTTACCGATCCGGACTTCCGAACTTCGTGGCAGGCCTATGACTATGTCAACCACGTGCGGCAGGCGCTTCAGTGGGTTGGGGCTTCCGACGCCGATATGGAGAAGGGGAATCTGAGGTGCGAGGCGAACGTTTCGGTAAGAAAGGCCGGGCAGGCAGAATTCAACACAAAGGTGGAGCTCAAGAACCTAAACTCCGTCAGGTTCATGCAGAAAGCGATCGAATACGAGATAGAAAGACAAATTGCTGCCCATGAGTCGGGCGAGGGTGTGAGCCAGGAAACAAGACTTTGGGATGAGAAAAACAGCAGAACACAGGTAATGCGTTCAAAGGAAGATGCACATGACTACAGGTATTTTCCTGAGCCGGACTTGAAGCCACTGGCGGTTTCCGCGGAATTCATCGAATCAGCGAAAGAAGCAATGCCGGAGCTTCCGACATTGATGCAGCAACGGTTCACGGAAGAATATGGATTGAGTTTCGCCGACGCTTCACAACTTGTCACTGACAGAAACCTGGCAGAGTTTTTTGAGGAAGCGGCTAAGGTCTCCGGAAATCCAAAGATTACCGCAAACTGGATTCTTTCGGAGCTCCTGCGCGAACTGAATGCGGCCGATATGAGTGCGGCGGAATCGCCGGTGTCGGCAAAGGGGCTTGGTGAACTTATCGGGTTGATTGACTCAGGGAAGATCTCCGGGAAGCAGGGTAAGGATGTCCTTATTGAGATGTTCTCGAGCGGAAAGAGTGCTTCTGAGGTTGTGAAGGAGAAAGGGCTTGAGCAGATCTCAGACAAGTCAGAGATCGAAAAACTCGTGGATGGTGTGATGGAGTCAAACGCGGCGCAAGTAGAAGCTTACAGGGGCGGGAACCAGAAGCTGATTGGCTTTTTTGTTGGACAAGTCATGAAAGAATCTCAAGGCAAAGCCAACCCGAAAGTCGTAAATGAAGTCCTAAGGGAAAAGTTATAACTTTTGCTCATACTCTTGAACAGGTTAAATTGTTCTAATGCAATGTTTTACGTCTGCGCGTGATCTATTGGGTGCGGTGAAAGAATTTGTTTTTTGCGGGTTGGCCGGAACCGCAAAATCATTGAAAGGAGTTAAGAATGAAGAATATTTTGGGATTGTTCGTGCTGATTGCCTCATTGGCAATATCTGGAATCGCGCAGGTCGGCCCACCTGTGAACGCTCCTCCTGCACCCACTCCGGATCCGTTCCCCGCGGCCACTGAGGCTGCGAAGATCACGGGCCGGTCAAACGATTTGAGGATGACTGAACTTTTCCCAGTCGCGTCTGACAAGGAAAGGAAGATAATCAGAAACCAGATCAATCCGAAGTATCGGAAATCGACCGATGAAGAACGGGAACTAGTTGCTCCTACTGACGGCGTTAAGGCGCAGTACGCGGACTTCTTGAAAAAGAAGAATACCGGAATCGTAAGACTTATCGCCGACAAAGGCTGTGTTGCCAAAGATGACGTGGTCAGCGGAAAGGCGGAATGCGCCAAGTACTCGATGCCCGGCGGCGGTTCGGCCTATTCCTTCAGAATGAAGGACTATCGGTTGGTGCGCCTGGCGGATATCAACTTTACGAAAAACCGCTTTGAAGCATTGGGAACGCTTACGCACGGGATACTTCTTTATCTCGGTGATGTCCCTATCGAAAGCGTTACTCTGGAATCGGAGGGAATGAAGCACCTTCAAAAGATAAAGCCGGCACGGAACTTTGCCGACGCGGGTACATACGCGGGGAAGATCGCAAAGGGCTACAAGGACAACGGTTTTGTGTACGCGAGTATCATGAAGGCCATTCCGGGTCGAACCTATGTTCTCAGAACAATAGCCTACCGTGGAGAAGCAGTTAAGACCGTAGGCGGGTTGCCATATAATGAGCTTATGTTCGATAAGCGACGCGACATGATCGTTGTGTTTCGCGTGGCCGCGATGAACCCAGGCGAAGACATTACTTTGGTTTGGAGAGAGCTAAAGGATAAAAAGGCCCCGGTGCTAAAGAAGTAACTTTGAAATTTTATAACCGTAGTGTCCGGTTTTCACTGCCGGGCACTTATTTATTTTGAATTATGAATCTTGCAGGTAAGACCGCCTTGATTACGGGTGGAACTAAGGGTATTGGATATGGAATCGCGGAGGCACTACTGGACTCAGGAGCAAATGTATTTATTTGCGGAAGAGACGAGACTGGAGTGGGCGATGCTGTTGGAAGACTCTCCGGAAAGGGAAATGTCGCGGGCAGAGCTTGCGATGTCAGGAGCGAGTCACAGGTCAAAGAATTGATTGACGAATGCGAACGTAAGTTTGGCGGGCTTAATATTCTCGTGAACAACGCAGGTGTGGGAGTGTTCGGAAAAACAGTCGACGAAATCACACCGGAAGAATTTCAGATGGTCGTCGAAACGAATATCAACGGCACCTTTTATGCCTGCCATTACTCGATACCAATCATGAGAAACGGAGGCGGTGGATACATCTTCAACATTTCGTCGCTGGCCGGCCAAAACGCACATCCGAGGATGGCTGCATATAATGCATCGAAGTTCGGGTTGAATGGTTTTTCAGAGGCGTTGATGCAGGAAGTGCGACACGACGGTATAAAGGTCAGCTATATCTGCCCGGGTTCCGTAAATACTGAGTTCGGTGGAGATACGATTTCGGAAGAGAAGTCTTGGCAGCTTCAGCCTGCGGATGTCGCGAGAACCGTAATGGACCTCCTTGCGTTTCCGGAGAATGCGCTTCCCAGCAAGGTCGAACTCCGTCCAAGCAAACCGCCGGTTAAGTGACGCGGAGATGCGGAGATGCGGGGATGCTGGGATGCGGGGACGCGGTGACACGGAGATGAAGGGATGCGGGGACGCGGAGATGCTGAAAGTACAGTATTCTCAGTCTTCAGTCTTCAGTCTTCAGCTCTCAGCTCTTAAAACTCAGCTCACTGCTCACTTTGTAAGCATCCTGATTATTTCAACCAGTTTCGAGTCGTCGTATGGTTTCGTTACGTATTCCGATACGCCAAGATCAAAAGCTTTTCTTCGATGTTTATCGCTGGCGCGCGATGTGATCATTACTACAGGAATCTTGTACAGAGCTTCATCCTGCTTTATGGACGCGAGAAGTTCGTAGCCGTCCATTTCGGGCATCTCGACATCTGTCAGGATTATGTCGGGGACCTGTGTTCCCGCGTTCTGAAGCATTTCAAGGGCCTCAAGTCCGTCTTTCGCAACCATCGGTTCCCAGTCGTTATTCTTCACGAGATTCGAATTCACATGACGGACACTCGGGCTGTCGTCAACGATCATTACTCGCAGTTTTTGTTTTACTTTGGCAGCCGGCGCCTTTTTCTGCTTTCTCTTCGATGGCTTTTCGTTATTCAAGAGATGAACCAGATCCAGAACGGGAACCACCGTACCATCTCCGAGGACTGTTGCCCCCAGCAGATCAGGAAGATCTTTCAGAGGCTTCCCGAGCGGCTTAATCACCACCTCTTCGGGCCTCAAGATTCGATCGACGATAAGTGCGCACGGCTTCTTAATGGTATCCAGAAGCAGCAGCGGAACATCCCGGCCGTCATTCTTGGGGGCCACCGGCAATCCCAGCAACTCATTCAAATGTGAGACCGTGTAGCTGACCTCGCCCAGCCGTATCTTCTTGTCTTTCCGGGCTTTCTCGAGATTTTCGGGTGCGATCTCGCTGACGTGTTTGACGAGTTTCAGCGGGAACGAATACTTATTTCCGTCTGCCTCGACAAGCAATGTGCGAGTAACCGCAAGAGCCATCGGCAGGCGGATCGTAAACGTCGTTCCTTGCTGCAGATCAGAAGAGACGTTGATCGTGCCCTGCTGGCGGTTGATATTTGTCTTAACGATGTTCATTCCGACACCGCGTCCCGAGACCTGGCTGATCTTGTCTGCCGTCGTTAATCCGGGAAGGAACATCAACGAAAGCGCTTCGTCGTCTGACAATGCCGCAGCCTCGTCTTCATCGATCAATCCAAGCGAGAGTGCCTTTTCCTTTAACGATTCAGAGGAGATTCCACGGCCGTCATCGGAAACAGTCATTATGATGTGGGTTCCCTCGCTGAACACCGTCATCGAGATCTTGCCTTTCTCCTTCTTGCCAAGCAGTCGGCGGGTCTGGGGCGGTTCAATTCCGTGAGCGACAGCGTTTCTCAAGAGATGCAGCAGCGGCTCGACGAGCGAATCCAGTATCTGGGTGTCAACATCCAGATTTTCGCCTGAAATTTGCAGATCAACCTGCTTTTCCTCTTCTTCAGCCGTTACGCGAACCGTTCTCTGCAGACGCGCCGTAAGGGTCCCGAAAGAGACCATTCGCAGGCTCAGGAGTTTGTCTTGAAGCTCATCGATGAGTCGCTTCTGGTTCTCGAAAATCAGTTCGAGGAAGCTGTGGACCGTGTCGATTTCTGAGTTAATTGCGAAGGTGTCGCTTGTAGTCTCAAGCAGTTCGCGTGTTGTTTCGTGAAAGCCCGTATATCGATCAAATTCAAGCGTGTCGAATTCGACGCTGCCGAATTTTGGCGCTTCCCTTTCAAAGATATTTATTGAGGGTACCGCCTGCGGCTCTCCGCTTTGAGCAAACTTGTTCGGACCCGGCATTCCAGATTCAAAGTCGGTTTCCAGGCGTCCGGTGGATCTCTGAAGTCTTCGCGTGCTGTGTTGAAGCTCATCGATCTGATCCTCAAGATCCGATAGTCGTTGCTCAAAAACCGAGCGGTTGAAGACTAGTTCTCCGACCAAACTTACCAGATCGTCCAGTTTCTCGAGTGAAACCCTAATGACAGATCTCGTATTTGTAGGCGCGGGCTGAACCGGCCTGGGCGCCTCGACAACCGGTTTCGGCGGCTGAACTGGTGCCGGGACGGCCGCCGCTTCTTTTTTCTTCGGCTCAGCGTCTTCTTCTTCGACCTCTTCACCTTTGAGGCTCGCATAGAGTTCGTCGCATCTTCGTGAAGTGCGTGTTATCTGGTCCTCGTATTCCGAAATGTTCTCGTTTCGGATCAGTGCTGATATGCAGTCCGTTGCCGCAAGCAGCAGCTGGAATATGTCCTCGTTACTGTCGATCTCGTTTTCTGAAATGAAATCGAGAAGGTCTTCAATCTTATGGGCGAGTTTTGAAAGTCTTGCCAGGCCGACAATACCGGCAGAGCCTTTTAGGGTATGCGAACTCCTGCGGATCTCCAGCAGGGCCTCGCGATCGTTCGAGTCTTTTTCAAGGAGCTCGAGATTGTCATTAATGTTTTTGAGATGATCCTCAGCTTCGAGTGCGAAGATTTCAAGCATCTCGTCATCGATTTCAAAGTCTTCAAAACTGTCTTCTGTATCTTCTTCGTCAGAACTAAGTCCTTCGATAATCTCATCTTTGTTAAACTCGCCAGACGTAAGCGTCTCGAATGTTTCTTCAATGAGGTTATCGGCGTCAATTACAAACTCCTCGGACGAGAGTCTGAGATCAGCAATCGAGGCCTCAAGCTTTACGATGAGATCGAGTAACTCGGTTTCCGCCGGACCCGACAGCTCGACACTTCCGTCTTCTACTGCTTTCAAACGCTTTTCGAGATTATCTGCGAATGTACCGATTTCCTTCATGCCGATCATCGTTGCGGCGCCCTTGATCGTATGAACCTGCTTTATGGCGGACTGGAGTTCACCACCGCTATCTTTTCCCTCGCGACGGAGAAGTATGCCCCCGCGTATTGCAGGAATATAGCTTTCCGCCTCGTCAATAAAGCCTTTAATTATTTCGGAATCCATATTCGGTCCTTTTGGGTGGGTTTTATTAGTTGGCGTAAGCTTCAGGTGCTTCGTTTACTTCAGAGGCCTCACTAACAGGGCGTTGTTGGAGGAGTCCGTCCTCAGGCAGCTTGAACGGCGCGACGGAGCCCCGTAGCTCGTCAGAGAGATTAACCAACTTCTTTACAGAGTGTGCGGCGCGGTTGGATCCGACATTGACCAGTTCGGTCACCTTGGAAATGTTGGTCATCGCTTTGGAGATGTCCTCTGATGTTTGGGCCTGTTGTTTGGCGGACCCTGATATGGACTCGATAAGTTCAGCAAGCCTGGTCGAAACCTGTTCGATCTCAACAAGTGCTTGTCCGGCGTTGTCCGCAAGTGTTGAACCCACAACTACTTCGTGGATCGTCTCTTCCATTGATGCGACAACATCTTTTGTCTCAACCTGTATCGATTGAGCCAGAGAAGCGATCTGCTGGGTCAGGTGGTTGGAACGTTCGGCCAGTCTCTCAACTTCTTCCGCAACAAACGCGAATCCTCGTCCCGATTCACCCGCGGCAGAAGCCTGAAGGGAAGCGTTCAAAGCAAGGAGGCTTGTTCTTTCGGAAAGATCGTCAATTAAGGTTACGATCTGCGAGATCTCCTGGGAGCGCTCACCAAGCTTCTTGATTCGTTTCGCGGTCTCCTGCACTTGTTTTCGTATCCCGTTCATCGCATTGATGTTGTCCTGAACCGCCTTACTTCCGTATCGAGCATTGTTCAGTGATTCCGCCGCGACCTGCGCCGACATCGATGCGTTCCCGGATACTTCCTGGATCTGCGCGGCCATATTGGAGATCGCTGAGGTCGTTCGGGAGATCTGCGAGGCCTGGGCCTCACTTCCTCGAGCGAGTTGCTCGGTGGTGTCGTTGATTGAGTTCGCCGAAAGACTTACCTCATAAGTTACGCCCTTTACCTGCTTAATCAATGACCTAAGTTCCTTTGTCATCGAATTAAAAGCTTCAGCGATGTCGCCCGTCATTTCGGGAGAAACTTCCGCATGAACTGTGAGATCACCGGCAGCAACCTCAGAAACCTCTTCGAGGAGTTTCAGGATCGAATTCTGTAGACGTTCTCGCTTGTCTTGGGTCTGAACCAGTTCACGAAGCTGATCGGTCATGTTTTGGAACGAGTGGCCGAACTTGTCGGAATCCGATCTCAATACGATCAGGTTTGAAAGATTTCCGACGGCTATTTGATCGGCTACCGCTGATTTTTCGTTCAGGTAGCTGGAGATGTCAGCGAGCGATAGCATTAGTTCGCTGTTCGGCAGTTCCTCGTCTTCTTCAAGAAGGTCTCCCTGCGCTATTTGGCTGGCAAGGCGGCTCGCCCCCAGCATTTCGTTCTGGAGTGAGAAATTTGAGAAATGCACCGCAATAACTGAAGCGACCACCGCAAGGACTCCAATAATGAGGATTGCAGTCGCCGCGGTCTCATTCTCAGGAAGTCCGAGCGTCTTCGCGTTTACGAGAACAGCTCCGAGAACCAAAAACGCTACGGCCAGCAGCGAGAACACTTTTAAGAGTAAGTTCCAGATTGAATTCTTTGACATATTATTTATGCGGGTAGTTGGTTATCGGAGGAGGGTGATTCGTCGAATGAATCGGGGTCGAGCAAATCGTCCAGTTCATCCGCGTCGAGGGCGGTTGTCTCGGGGGCGTTGTAATGAGGGCTTAGTTCTTCTGATTCTGCGTCAACCTCCTGTATGAGTTCGTCGGCCGCGAACTCGCCGGAGTCGAAAACACTTGGTTCCGGGTCATTGGTTAAGGACGCATTGTATAGATCGAGCACCTCATCGTCATCGCCGGATTCTTCCGGCGCTGATTCAGCGTCTTTGGAACTCATGTTTTCCGGAGAATCGCGGAACTCAGAGGGGAATTCGTCGAATTCTTCATCCATATCGGAGAGTTCGAGGGAATCAAATTCGTCATCGACCGGCATCGAAAGTTCTCCGTCTTCAGTCAATTCCTGATACTGGTCACCGGCAAGTTCGAGCGAATCGAACGAATCAGGGTTATCGAGAAAATTCTCATTTTGTTGTCCGGTATCAGCATCGTCTTCCGACTGCAGATCCAAATCAGCATCGCTTTCTGAATAGCCTTGCAGATCCTGCATCGAATTGAACTCTTGCGTGTCCATTCGGACCGCATTGAAGGCTTCGGTATTGTACTCTCCCGGAGATTCGTGTGTGTGCTCGTGTTCGTCTTCGTTCATCTCGGAATTAAAGTCGCTGGGAGCTGGGCCATCGACAACCGTTTCTGACTCGTCTGGCAGCCTGAATTCGCTGATCGAGGACTTGAGCTCCTTCATGACCTTGGCCATTTCACGGAGTTCCGAGTTTGAAGTAACGAGTACTTCCACCGACTCTTCCGTTTCTGAGATAGACTCGGCAAATGTCTTGAACGCATTATCGGTTTCTTCTGACTGGTCCTTTGAATATGCGATCAGGCTTTCCTGCAGATTGAGGAATTGAGTCACATATCTTTCCATCTCATTCAGAACGTTACCTGTTTCGATCGCAAACTTAGAAAGGCTTGCGACTTCGCCGATAGTTGTTTCGATCGAGTTTTCGACTTTCGAAATCTCGGCGAGAATAGACTTGTTCAGCGTCGAGATCTGTTTATTTGTTCCATTTGCACGGGCGGCCAGCCGTTCCACCTCCTCAGCGACGAGTACGAAGCCGTGTCCGTCTTCGCCCATTTCGGTAGCCTGGATCGAAGCGTTGAGGGCGATCATGTTCGTCCTGTTTGCGAGGTCTTCGACTGTCTTAGCGACTCTTTCGATATCGTGTGAGCGTTCGTTGAGACTTTGAATACGTTTTACATCCTCACGGACCTGTTTGCGTAAATTGCTAACTGATCTGGAGTTTTGGTCGGCCACAGTCGTACCGTGGCGAGCTTTCTGAATAGTCGCCTGCGCGGATTTCGCGGATCCCATCAAGTCGTCAGAGATCTTGTTTATAAGATTCGGTACCTGTTTGAGAGTGACTGAGGCTTGTCCCATGCCCTGGATGCGAGACTCGTCGCGTTGTATCAATGCCTCGATCTTTTCTTCAACTTTTTCGGCGGATGATTCAGCGGCCACAGAACCATGTTTTACGGCTGTGATCAGCCGCACAAGGTTTTCTATCAGGTAACGATAGGTTTCAGAAAGGTCTTTCGTAAGCGCGGAGTCACTTCGAATCTCGACGTTTAGATTGCCTGTTCGAACGCCGGAAACATCCATTTTTAGGCTGTTTACAGCGTCTCGCAGTTCATCCAGCTCTTCTTTTGCGTGGATCGATTCGGAAACCTTTGCGAGAAGTTTCTGGAAAGAAGTGCTGAGCCGGTCAGAGCCCTGCATCGGGGTAACGTCAAGGTTTCCGTTCGCGACCTTGTCCATAAGGGTCACGATCTTTTGTAGCTGCTGGTTGTTTCGCTGGATGGTTTGAAGCAGTTGGTCAGTCTCTGTAGACCCGGAGGTTCTCGGAATCGACGTTGACGAGCTTCGCTCAAGGCTTTTGGCAAGTAGAGTCACATTCTCAATAGGGTTAACAACTTCGTTTGAGAGCCACCATCCAAAAATCAAAACCGTAAAGGCCAAGAACAGGAACGGTATAAACACGCCGTAGAATGCGTCGTTGATTAGAAGGGAAACGACAAGATACGAAATAAGTCCAAAGGTACAAATGAAGAAAGCGAGTACACTGGTTGAAACCCAGATCTTTCCACGCAGCGAGCTAAAGAGTGAATTGCCTGATTGTCGAGCCATAAAATTCTCCGAGTGACGGAACGGATGGGTTATCGAAGTGAAAGTGTCGAGATTATCGCCTGAACGTCTAAGAGTTTGAGTTCAGTGGACTTGTAGTTCGCGATTCCGGCGAGGTGTTTCTGGTCAGGGGAAGGGCTTTCAATTTGCTCTTCAGAGAGCGCAACGATCTCCCGGAGGCGTTCAACTTTAAATGCAAGATTTGTCTCGGTGTTTTCTGACGAAAGCACTACCAGCTTTGATTTCGTGGAAGAGTCCGCCGGCTTGTCTCCGATCACTCCTGCGAGATCGATAACAGAAAGAATGTCTCCACGCAGGTTGGCAATACCCAGGAACCAGCCAGGAATGTTTGGAATGACTGTTACCGGAAGCATGCGGACAACCTCAGCAACCCGACCGGACGGAATTGCGTAAAGTGTGTTTTCTATCTCAAAGACAACGAATTTCTCGCCACTTTCGGAAGTCTCCTGATCGTCCTGCAGGAACGGGTCCACAATGCCCGTCGTCGACTCAGCTGAAATCGCTTCCAGGTCAAAAAGGTCGGCTTTTTGTTTGTCTGCCATAGCTAATGTAATGATCGGGCGGGGTGATCGCGGGAAAGGCTTGAGCTAGCCTGGAGGGAGGCAGAGAAAAGGGAAGAAACACGGGGGTTACCCGTGTTTCGCTTTTTGGCTTATTGAATGTATTCGTTGACCGTTTTCATGAGCGTTTCAGGACCAAACGGTTTGGTAATGTAATTCGAGGTTCCGGCCATTCTTCCTCGAACCTTGTCAAAGAATCCGTCTTTGCCGGAGATCATTACAACCGGCACGTCCTTGGTGGCCTCGTTGCTTCTGATCAATTTACAAACTTGATAACCGTCCATTCTCGGCATCGTTATGTCGAGAAGTATTAGGTCAGGCACTTCTTCGTTGATCTTCGCCAACGCATCCATTCCATCGACCGCACAGATCGGCTCGTGTCCGCATTTCTCAAGCTTTCCGGAGATCAACTTTCGGACAGTCGGGCTGTCATCGACAACCAGAATCTTCTTTCCTTCAGCCTTTGTTTCAGTGTCTTTTTCCTGGTCTTCGATTTCTGCAAGCCGCACTGCCAATGCGTCCATCTGAGAAACTAGGATTACATCAGAAGGATCTTTCTTGGCTGCTTCCTGAAGAAATTCGAATCCTTTTCGGTATTCCTTAAGGTTCAGGTAGCCGATGCCGAGATACTTGAGATCGTCTGTGTCGACCCCGTGCAGTGATTTGTCGGCTTCCATTCTTTCGAGGGCTTTCGAGATAACCTCTTTGTCCGCCTTCTTATGGGAAACGATCATCTCAATATCGGAAATCGTGAATATTGCCTTGCAGCTTTGGCAAGCAAAAGCCTGGGCTTCGTTTGTCTCATTACAATATACGCATGCTCTGGACGTTGCTTTTGACTCGTTCGGAAGCTCGGGCGAGAGCGACTCTGCGGTCTCAAAACTCGGCATTTCCGGTTCGCCTGATTCATGGATTGCCTGGTCTACGTCAGCGACTTCTTCCGATGCCTCGGGATTCGCCATTTCAGCCTGCTCGTCCTCTTCACTCGAAACATCGATTACAGGAGCATTCTCATCGGGCACGTTTTCAACATTAGCGGGTAATTCTTCCGCCTCCTCTGATGCAGATGCCTCGTGAACTTCGTCAGGTGAGTTATCAGCCTGTACGTCTGAACCAGCTTCTTCAGTATCCAACATTTCTGTTTCGGAAGACTCGTCGGCGCTAAAGTCAACGTTTTCAGACACATAGTCATGGTCAACCTCTTCTGCTTTATCTTCAGATAAGTCTTTTGCTTCAACGTCAGCATCACTTTCGGAAGCTTCCATTGATTCTTCGACCTCGTCCGCAGATTCTTCCTCGCCGGCAGATTGCTCATCAGCAGGAGCATCATCGGAAACCTCGAGACTTAAGTCTTCCTCGGGCTTCGCGACGGGAACATCAAAGACTTCGCTTTCTTCCTGCGCGGCAACCTCTTCAAAACTTACTTCTTCTTCTTCGTGATACTGGAAATCTTGAGCCTCTTTATCATCCGCCCTGTATTGTTCAGTTGCGGCTTCAGGTTCGGCTACTGCCTCCTCTTCAGAAGTATCAAGCGCTGATTCCATTGGTTCCTTAGCAGCGAACATCTCGTGGCTGTCTTCAAACCGTTCGACGCTCGGCTCTTCATCCGAATTTACGGAAAATGCCTTTAGCGAATCGATATTCGCCTTTGCAACAGGGTTGTCAGGGTTGATCTCAAGCACACGCTCGAAGGCCGCGATCTTCTCATCGAATGACTCGGAGATATGCGCTTTGAGCATCCAAGCGTCCTCGAAATCGGGTGCGTCAGCGAAAATCTCTTGCAGGAGTTCGTTAGCTTCCTCTCTTTTACCCGAAATGGCGGCCGTATTTGCTTTTGGCAGCAGCCCTTTTGCCTTACTTTCTTTCGCATTTCTTAGTGACGACAAGGCGTTTTCGTTTTCGGGATTGATGCTCAGTACCCTCTGAAGGTGGGACATCTTTTCTTCAAATGATTCAGACACGGAAGCGAGCCATAGGTAAGCAAGTTCGCTTTGTGCATCATGAACGATGGCCTGAAGGAAGCATTGCTTTGCAAATTGCTTCTGCTCGTCTTTTGCCGCGTCAATACCCCTTTGAACAAAGGTCTTCGCGATAAGCGATTTGGTCGCTTCCGCCCATTCCAGCGCCCTTTCGTTCTCCGGGTTTATTTGCAGGACATTGTTTAGAAATACCAGCAATTCCTCCGGATACTCACTTATCGAAGCCAACCACAACCACGCATTTTCGTTTTTCGGGTCAGATTCGGTTACCCCTAACAGGAGGTTTCGCGCCTCGGCACGATCTCCATCCTGAGCGGCTTTAATGCCTGCTCTCAAAGCTTCCAGGACTTCCGGTGAACTGTGCGGCTCATCGAATTCGGCAGGTATCTGATTGCTTACCAACGGGGAAGAGACTGCGTTCGATTCAAATTCAAGTTTCATAGTAATGTCTTTTGCAAAGGTTTGCGGCCTAGGATGGCCAAAATCAGCCAAAATTAACTGGAAGTGACAAAAAACGGCATCGGCCAACTGACATTAAATGCCAGTTTTCCGTGTACACGGGAAGTAGAGAAGGTGGCTGATCATTAGCAAAAATGGGTCTTGTACGAATTTTTGTGACGGTTTATAAGGCTACCACCGCTTGGTATAGTGGCAAGAATCAGACCAGAATTATCGGAGATAATGCCTTTAACCAAATATGTGGGACTTAACTTAGGAGTGATTCGAGCTTTTGAGATTTGATGCCGAATTCTGATTTCAGCTCCAAAAAGGACTCTTTTGCCGCCTTATCCTTTTCAGAATCGTTTCTGCGGACAGCTGCAATCATGTTGTTCTTTGGAGTATGCTCGGTCGGTACGAACTCGAAAACCCTTGTTTTGTAACCATTTGACTCAAGTAAAAGCGCCCGAAGTGTGTCTGTAACGATTTCCGCTTGTGTTTCCAAAAGCGCTCCGTGTTTCAGAACCGGGAGGAAGGATCCCTTATGGGACATCTGGGGGCGAATCTCTTTGTGGCAACATGGGGAAGCCAGTATTAGTGAAGCATTAGCGGAAATCCCCTTAAATAGCGCGTCATCAGTTGCTGTATCGCAGGCATGCAGGGCAATCAATATATCGGCGCGGCCGATATCGAAATCTGCTATCTTTCCGGTCCTGAAACTGAGACCTGAGAAATCACATGAGGTTGCAATCGAGTTCGACAGCTCAACGAGTTGTGCGTTTGCATCAACTCCAATAATTTCAACAGTTAACCCTCGCTTATTAACAAAGTAGTTGTAGGCTGCAAACGTCAGGTATCCCTTGCCTGAACCCATATCGACCATTCTGACAGGTCGGTTCGGATTGATTTTGGCTTCATCAAACAAATTCCCTATTGTTTCGACAAACTTGTTTATCTGCTTCCATTTCGAATGCTGTCTTGGCTTAACTTTGCCTGAGTCCCCTGTGATTCCAAGCGCTTTCAGAAAAAAACTGCTCGGATCGACAGAATTGTTTTTTTGACGGTCATGAGCAGTTTCAGGCATCGTGTTGAAAGTCGGTTTCGCCCTATTCAAGCGCGATTTGCCCTTCTTGCCGATTTCTAACTGAAAATCGTTCTCTAACGTAAAGAGGTGTCCGGAATAGAATTCGGTACCTAGTTTCTCTGCGAGTAACGAGATCCCGTCCTGAATATCATAGTTTTTTGCGGTGTCCCTTGTATCAAACCTAAACAGGACGAAAAGCCGGCGGCCTTTTTTTGTGTCCAGCCGGCGGATCAGAAGTTTTTGCAAATGCGGGTCGTTTCCACGATAATTTCCGAAAGTTGCTTTTACAAAACTGCCTTCGGCAATACTCGCAGAGAGCGTTTGCATAAATTCTCGTTTGTTTTTGTCTTGCATTTACAGATTGAGAGATTAACACAACCCAATTTCGGTTGGCGAAGAGCGGTTAAATCGGGAGTTTCGAATATGAATAGTGGAACGATCGTTAATGAACAATACCTAAAGGGAAGTCTTGTAATACTTAGGGAAACATTCGAGGGGTCGCCCGTCGGAGCTTCAAGTGCCTATTTGGACCGCGAAATAGGTCTGTTTTCTACTCTCGAGGAGGTAGATGCCGACCATGCCTCTACATCTGTGAATGGTTCTACCATAGCCGCGCATACTGAACACCTGAAGTTCTATGTCGATCGGCTACGGGAATTCATGGAAGGGAGGGCTGATGAAGTCAACTGGGAACAGAGTTGGCTGATCGAGACTGTGAATGAGGAAGAGTGGTCTTTTTTGAAGCAGGCCGTGGCAAAGTCCTATGAACAACTTTTGTTGAGTATTGCGGGTGTGAGTGACTGGGATGAGAATAATATCGGGGACATGGTAGCGATAATCGCCCACAGTGCCTATCATTTAGGGGCAATCCGACAGATCGCGAAATCCGTGGAACCAAAAAGGTGAAGACCCTTCCTAAGGAGACAATAATGAAAAACCTATTCCATCTGGCGTTTCCGGTTGATGATTTGGAAGCTGCCCGCGAATTTTATGGCGGGCTTTTGGGGTGCGAAGAAGGCCGTAGCTCGGATATTTGGGTCGATTTTAATCTTTACGGACACCAGATTGTTGCCCACAAGACGGGCTCAGGTTCATCTGAATCAACGAATCCCGTCGATACTGACGATGTTCCGGTGCCGCATTTCGGCCTCATTCTTGAAATGGACGAATGGGAAAAGCTTGCCGCGAGGCTCAAGAAGTCAGGTGTGGAGTTTGTGATCGAGCCGAGGGTCCGTTTCAAAGGGGAAATAGGCGAGCAAGCTACCATGTTTTTCCGAGATCCGAGCGGAAATGCCCTTGAATTTAAGGCATTTAGCGATTTCGAAAGGGTTTTCGCCAAATGATCAGCATTTTGATTATTGCCTGCTCTGTCTGGTTTTCCTGCCGGCCTCGGCGCGGGCAGGCCGTCAACTGGCGGTAACGATCGATGATCTTCCCGTTGTAACAAGCATAAAGTCAAAAGGCATTCACCAATCGATTACCCGCCGACTGCTTGGACACATCAAGAACTCCCAAACTCCTGTAATTGCTTTTGTAAACGAAAAGAAACTCTATTCGAACGGTGAGCTCAACGAAAATGCGGTTGAACTATTGAGGAACTGGCTTCGAGCAGGGTGTGACCAGGGCAATCAATATCGAACTGTGTGAGAACAAGTCCGAGATTCTAAAAGGTGAGATCGTAACAAAACGACTGCTCGCGGAGTTTGATAAGAGAATTGCCTATCTCAGGCATTGGACGAGGGAAAGAAGGCATTAGTACCTGATGAACCGAAGGTGCCCAAGTTCGCTATGAAAGCAGCCGGACTGAGTTCTGAGTGAACTGCAGTCTGGGTCATGTAATTGAAGCAATGACTAAGCTTAAAGCAGTCACTCATATCAAAGAAGCTCGCCCGCTGGGTGAGTTTCCCCAGGCCTTTCCAAGGGCTTCATAAGTTAGATTAGCTTAGTCCTCTATCCTGTTGATGTGTAGGGGATTATCATCTTTTAGGGCATCTGGAAGCGATTCTTGTGGGAAACCCTGAAAAGCTGTCAGTTTGGTAAATCTTTCTATCGCTCTTTTTCCAACCGAGGTGGTTCGAGCGTCAGTGGTTGCTGGAAAAGGGCCCCCATGGACCATCGCTCCGCAAACCTCAACTCCGGTTGGGAAACCGTTAAACACAATTCGGCCGGCTATCTCGGACAAAACGCCAACCAGGGCCTCATGTTTCCGAAGCTCTGCCGCCGTTCCGTGGACCGTCGCAGTCAACTGTCCCTCAAAAGACTCCGCGACTTCATAAAGCTGTTCGGTAGAATCATAGCCAACCACCAGGGCCGTGGGACCAAATATCTCATTTGCGAGACGGGGATTGGCAAGAAAGTCAGTGGCCGAAACCCTGGCAAATGAAGTTTCTGCGTAAAACCCGTCGTCATTTGCGGAATTCCCTGAAACTTCACAACCCCTCTTCTTGACCCCCGAAACAAAGGCGTCGTGAATGCCACGGGTAAGTAGCGGAACCGGGCCGGCAGCTTTTACCTGTTCTCCCAGAAGTTCGCCAAACTCATCCATTGACGCTTCCGGAAGCGCAACGATACCGGGTTTTGTACAAAATTGCCCGAATCCGAGAGTAAAAGAGCCGAATAGTCCCTCCGCGATTGATTCGATACGCTCTTCCAGCGCGTCCTTTAGCAAGAATACTGGGTTGACCGCTGACATTTCAGCAAAGACAGGGATCGGCCGTTCTCGTTTCGAGGCAATCTCCGCCAGCGCCGTTCCGCCCTTGCGCGAGCCCGTAAATCCAACGGCACTGATGTTCGGGTCTCTCACGAGTGCCTGACCCGCTGAGTAGTCATCGGAAAAAAGCAGGCTGAAGACTCCTTCCGGCAAATTCGCTTGTTCGACTGCTTTCCTTATCGCCAGACCTGCGAGTTCAGCCGTTCCGGGATGCGCAGAATGAGCGATTACAACCACCGGGCACCCCGCAGCCAGAGCTGATGCCGTGTCTCCACCGGCAACCGAAAATGCAATCGGGAAGTTTGAAGCGCAGAACACCGCAACGGGCCCTAGCGGTGTTAAAAGCGACCGTACGTCTGGTTTCGGCAATGGTTCACGATCCGGTTCGGCGCGGTCGATCCTGGCATCCACCCAGGACCCCTCTTCAACGACATTTGCGAACATGCGGATTTGACCGGCTGCCCTACCGAGTTCGCCTTCAAAACGAGCCGGCGGAAGGCCGGATTCTTCTGACGCACGGTCGACAATGTCAGATTTCGAGTCTTCCAAATGGTCAGCGATCGAACGTAGAAATCGGGCCCGTTCTTCGTTAGAAGTGGCTGCAAACTCCCTGCTTGCATCATTTGCCAGCCCGGCAGCTCGTTCGACCTCTGTGTGCGACGCGCCGTGAAAATCAGGGGCAATCGCTTCGCCCGTGCGAGGGTTAAACGCGGTAAATGTTCGGTCAGAAAGCTCCCCGCGGCCGTTCCCGATTAAAGAAACGCCTTCCAGTTTGATACTCGTCTGTGATCCTGTGTTCATGCGTTCGCCTTTTGTCCCAGAGCTTTCGAAATAATCCTCATTGCGTCTTCGCGTTCAACTGCTGTCAGTTCAAGTCTTGGAGGGCGTACGTTCGTGTTGCCCATTCCCACTTCCTGCTGAACCAGCTTAATTAGCTGTACGAACTTCGGTACGACATCAAGCCTCAGAAGGGGCAGAAACCAGTGATATAAATTGTCGCAGTTCTCGCGGTTCAATGCTGTTTCAAACAGCCGTACCGATTCCTTCGGCAACGCATTCACCAAACCCGCGACCCAGCCAACGGCTCCTGCCGCAATTCCTTCAACGATCGCATCGTCCAGTCCGACAAAAACCGCCAGCCGGTCCTTGTCCAGCTCACGGATTGCCGAAATCCGCCTCACGTCGCCGCTGGATTCCTTTACCGCGTGAAGGTTTTCGTGTTTGTCTGCCAGTTCGAATATCTCTTCAGCCGAGAAATCGACGCCATACGCGATGGGATTGTTGTAAAGCATTGAGGAAAGGCCTGTTGCTGCAACTATCGTCGAAACATGAGCCAGCATTTCCCGGTTATCACCTTTGTGTACATAAGGCGGCAATACCATCAAACCCTTGCAGCCTGCCTCTTCCGCACGTTTCGCCAGGTCCACTCCCTCTCTTGTACTCAAAGAGGCGATAGATGCAATTACCGGTACCCTGTCCCCAACTGCCTCAACACAGGTTTTCCAAAGGGCAACTTTTTCATCAACCGAAAGAGTGGCACCTTCACCCAGGCTTCCATTAGTAACTATTCCGGTTGAACCGTTGTCTACAAGCCAGTTCACATGGCGTGCCGTAAACTCGTGATCGATCTCGAGTGAATCGTCAAAGCACGTAGTGATCGCCGGCATCACACCTTTCCATTCGAAACTCATTATAAATCTCCCAATTCTTTAACTCTCACCGGAAAAAGCGGAGGCCTTACTCCGTCAGGCGACCAGTCAAACAAGTACTCGGTTGCCGGTCCGCAGATTCTTCCCTGGCAGGGACCCATTCCGCAGCGCGTCTGCAATTTTGCGTCACGCCAATTGTCGAACTCAAGCAGTGTTTCGTAAGAAACATCTTCGCAACGGCATACCATAGTCTCTGCTTTTACAGAGGACTTAAGCCTGTCATCGATCTCAAACGTTTTTTTAAGAATACGGGAAAAACCCCGAAGTTTATTTCTCTTCGAAACAAGCCTTTTAACGCTCTCCTTATTACCTGTCGCTGCGTACCCGGCGATTTGCCCTTCAACGCACGAGAGCTCAATACCACCGATGGAGGTCGTCTCACCCGCCGCGAATACATCGGCGACCGATGTTCGCTGGTAACTATCGACCATCGCTCCCTCAGATCCGATATCGCAACCGAGGAGTGTCGGTAGCTCCAGATTTGGCACTAAATGATAACCAATAGCAAGAATGTCACACTCGTGTTCCTCAATCTTACCGTGCCTGTTCAACCTTATCGATTCTACCCGCCGCCCGCCGCGGGCCTCTTCAACCAAACTCGAGGTGCGAATCGAAATCGAAGACGGTGCCAGAGCAAAGGAACATGCTTTCAGAAACTTAGAGGGATACTGTACCAAACCGATTCCGAACCTGAGAAGCCGCGCTTTGCCAGCCAGTTCGGCAACAAACGACACCTTTGCGCCTTTTCGTTGAAGGTATTCAGCGACCGCGACCAGCAACGGGCCGGTTCCGGCCACGATGATTCTCTTTCCCGCGACATCGAGTCCCGCCTTAACTAGCGCCTGCAGGCCCCCTGCGCCGTAGACGCCTTGTTTGGTCCAACCCGGAAATGGGATAAAGCGTTCCCGTGCCCCGGTTGCGATCACAAGTTTTTCGAATCTGAAAAGGGTTGGTTTGCCCGCCCTTGATCCGATCAGCGCCTTCGGTTCCGGACTATCGACGATCGTGGTTCCCGGTGCAAAACCGACACTCCGGTTCTCAAGTTTGTTGATGAGCTCCAACGCCTCGGGCGGGGCCTTCTCCGAAACGCCTTGTCTCCAGATCTGCCCCCCATAATGCGGATTATCATCAACAATGGTGACGCGGCAGTCTCGCGAGGCTGCCGCCGCAGCAGACATTCCGGCTCCGCCGCCACCGACAACAAGTACTTTTGTATCAATAGTTTCCATCAGTCTGGATACGCATACCTTGGGCGACGTAGATCTGACAGCTTTTCTCCATCCCGACTCCGTCGATAGTAACCCTGCATTCGTAACAAACGCCCATTCCGCAGAAAGCCGAGCGGGCTGAACCCGTTACAGAACGCCGGAATTCATGACGGCCGGAATTCAGAACCGCCGCGGCGACAGATGTGCCCTCCGCGAATTCGAATTCCTCTCCATCGATTGTCAGACCAACTGATTTCATTATGTTCCGGCGTCACGCTCAACTGAATAAGGTTCCACCGGGATTTTCGAGGCTCTGCCCAAGATCATGTCCGTTACGATTTCCGCAGTTCCGGTTGCGGTCGTTATTCCCAATCCTTCGTGACCTGCCGCAACAACGACGTGCTTATTGGTCGTACTTCTTCCAATGTATGGAATATTATCGCGGGTCGCGGGTCGAACTCCCGTCCAAACACGCGTCGCTTTCAAATCGCTAAGCGCCGGCATGTATTGAGCGGCACGGTCGATCATTTTCCCGACGATCCTTCGATCGGTATCCGTCGAAGAGACACCAGGTTGTCGGGAGGAACCTATCAGAACCTGACCCGTAATTCGCGGCTGGATATTAAAAGCGACAGATTCCCCAGTCGCACTGTGTGCCGATGCCGCGTAGCCCAGTTCAGCTATTTGGTGTCCTATTAGTCCCTCGTAGCGGTCGGTTATAACAAGATGCCCTTTCTTAGGAGAGATCCTGAGTTCGGGTGAAAACTTCGAAGCACCAAGACCGGCCGCATTGACGAAGACCGGAGCCGAAATGACTC
>JABDKD010000201.1 GCA_013003215.1 Pyrinomonadaceae bacterium | reverse complement strand
GTCGAGATCCATACCAGACTCTTCTTCAGCTATTTGCTTAAAGTCATCGGTCGTTACAAGCCGGTTTTGTTTGCCCGTAACTATTGATTCCATAGATTTTACAGGATATGCCATACGCCTCACAGATTTGAAAAACGCCTCGTCGCCGATCAGATATCGGAGCGTGTGCAACACAGCGGCCCCTTTACCGTAAACGTCACCGTCGCTTGTTTCGTATTTGGGTGGCTGGAAGTAGATCTGGTATGCGAACCTCGGTTCCCTCGGTGCGAGTGGCTGGATATTGTTTGTGTTTTTCATCTTGCCTTGCATCGATCTGAGATAGGCTTCGCGACCCTTTGTCTCCTCCAGATAGAGTGAATCGAAAAAGGACTGGAAACCCTCGTGTATCCACATGTCCCGCCAGTCAGAGGCGGTGACCATGTTTCCCCACCATTCGTGTCCAAGCTCATGAAGCATGAGCCAGTCAAATCCACTCGCGTCCTTTCTGAACTTGTTGCCGTAAGCGATTATCGTCGAATGTTCCATACCGAGATGGGGTGTCTCAACGATGCCGAGTTTCTCTGCTCGGTATGGAAATGGACCTGCATATTTCTCGTAAAACGCCAAAAATGTCTTTGTCTGGTCAACGATGTCCCTGGCTTTGTCAGTGCTTTCGGGGAGCGAATAAAAGATGATCGGGAACTCCTCGCCGGCGATACTTTTGTACTTGTCCTCGACCAACTGATACGGAGCGATATTTAAGACAACGTTGTAATTGTTGATGGGATTGGACATGTGCCAATCAAAAGTTTTTGTGCCGTCATTGTTCTGTGTCGATTTAACGAGCTTTCCCACAGTTGCCACATACAAATTGTCTGGAACGGTAATGTGAAGGCTTACATTATTGGGCTCGTCTGATGGGTGATCCTTTATCGGATACCAAAGATCTCCACCATCGTTCTGGCATGCGACTACAATCCAATCGGACCCATCAGCAGTCTTTTCCCACATAAAACCGCCAACCCATGGTGGGTTCGGAGCTATCCTCGGTTTACCTTCGTAAGAAATGGAGGTTTGAAAAGTCTCCCCAGTCTGTTTGGAGGCGTCAAACTCGATATGTATCTCGCCGCCCTTGCGTTTGAAATTCACTTTCTCGAACGCATCGTATTTCCAAACACGCACATCCGTTACTTCAAATGGTGTGTCCAGATCGATCGTTATCCAACGCGTTGGTGCAACGACCTGCGCCTCCATTATCGTCGTTCCGGAGATACTTTTCGTCTTCGGCTCAACCCTTGCGGTGATGTCGTATGACAAAACGTTATAAGCGGCCTGAGTGTATTCCAATGGACCGCCGGAAGGGGTCGGCCTTTTTGGGTGCTCTCGTTGAGCAACTGCAAAGGCTGACAACAAAAGGATTAGGGTCAGGATGGCTTTGAATTTCATAAAGATAAATCTAACATACTTGTTTGCCGCCGTCGGAGGGCCGCAGCGGAGTTCGGAATAAACTAGAGAGCTCTTCGTATTTAATCAGGTGATGAGAAAGTTATTTTCAGGAACAATAGGCTCGGTCTTGTTTTTCGCGATAGTCGGTTGTGCCGTCTATTTCGGAAATGTTGAGCTGCAAAGCTATTGGGGCAGGCAGGCTGTTGCAGATACGGGTCTCGAGATACATAGGCTAGAAGACGCCCTTGCGAAAGCCAAATCAGAAAACAAATTGGTTTTTGTAGACGTTTCCGCGATTTGGTGCGGAACCTGCCGCAGGCTCGACAATGAGGTCTTTTCCAATGAAGAGGTCAAAAAGGTGCTCAACGAGCGGTTTGTTTTTTCACGCCTCGAATACGAAGAGGAAGAAGGTCAAAAATTCATTCGGGAACGAAACGTCGAGGGTTTTCCAAACCTATGGGTTTTGGATAGTGACGGTAACAATATCAAACGTCTCCGGGTGATGTTTGATCCGAAGAAATTTGCGGATCAGCTGAAAGTGTTCTAGAAATTCTCCAGTCTTTCACGATACTCGCCTGCCATGGTTGGATGACCGTGCGACAAAGATATCCCGATTCCTCTTTCCAGCGCAGCCCTAGCTTTTTCAGTTTCTCCCGTCTCTTCATAGGCAGTTGCAAGCATTCCGTAAGCCGCTCCCTCGTCATCACCTTTCTCGAGATAGTTCAGAAGGGTCTCGATGCCTTTTTCGTTGTTGCCGTCCTTTAGGTACTCGTTAGCGAGCCCGAACAAGACCATCGTGTTGTCCGGATCGGCCGCAATCATATTTTCGAATACTTCGATTCTGTTGCTCATACTATTTCAGGAGTTTCCAGTTTTTATAGAATAGAAAGTTGGCGCGCTTGAAAATCGTTCGAATGATCCTAACAATCGAGCTAAAGACTATTGGAACCAAACTCGGCCTCAAGACATCCGCAAATACGCATACCCGTAGCTCTCCTGACTCGTTTACCGAGCGATGCCGCAATGTATCGTCAAAAATAAAAAGAGGATCATCCTTCCACTTCTGCTTATAATCTCCAACTTCGATAAATACATCGTCATTTCGCATTTTGTTTAGGTTGTAGAGTACCCGTATCGTAACTCGCAACGGGCCGAAATGCAGTCCGGTCGAGCTTTTCTTATTAAACACCGAGATACCGGCAGATCGCAGATACTTAAATGGACGGTCAAACTCACTCAATTCAAAAGGTTTATCGGAATACCTGCCATACCAGCGGAAAAACACCATTGTTCTCTCCTGCCGCTTTGACGATTCCACGATCTTGTCAATCAGCTCCGGGTTCCTTTTGAAGATTGCAATCGTCTCTTCAATTTCTTCCCTATATTCGGCGGGAAGATCGTCCAGCTGATAAATGCCCCTATTTCTATACGGAAGCGAAAGCAGATCGAGTAGAAGATTGAATGGTGCCAGCAACCATGTAAGAACCCCGTTTCCAAAGAAATAACTGAACAACACACTGAAGTTTAGTGGCCGGTTTCGAGAAGCGTCTAAAAGGCCGAGTGCAAAGAAAACGATCAAGGTTTTCGGTATGAAATACAGGCCAAGGGATACCGGCACAAGGATCTTTATTGCCTTTCGAGTGTAACGGTAAGCTTTGGAACTTCGAATGCTCATTATCTGCTAAATCAAAAGAAAAATGATACACGCGAATAAAGAAAGCGCAACCGGACATCGTTCATTACTTGGAGGGATTGCCGACGACTAATTCCATTACATGATCAGACTGAATAGATGATGCAAGATCAAACTCAACTTCGCCGACAATTTCGAATCCGTGCTTCTTGTAAAAACCGATCGCTCTGTCGTTTTGTTTCCAAACGCCGAGCCAGACAGAATCACACGACCTCGCTATTGCCCGATCAACACATCCGTCCAAAAGATCCTTCCCTAAGCCTTTACCCCAATATGATTTGGCAAGATAAATCCGGCACAGCTCCATCGGTTTTTTCCCTTGCAGAGACTCGTGATTATTTGCGAAAGATAGTTTTGAATAGCCGATCAGCTTGGAGTCCTGCGTGGCAAGCAAGAACTCTATGTGCTCATCTTCGATCTCGCTCTTGATCTGCTGAACTGAAAACGCTTTGGCCATATAGGCGCGTATGTATTTCGCTTCGAGTTTGGACTCGCTTCTGTACGCTTGCCAAAATGTCTCTGAACCGAACAACGCCAACTGCTCTGTTTGTTCACTTGTCGCGATACTTATTTCCATCAAAAGAGGCTTCCTTGAGTTGCAGTCGTTTCTTCAGGAGGTTCGTTCCTCGGCCGCTCGAATTTCCGGAAACCGAGCCTCGAGAAATGGAGCTCAAATAGTTCGGTTGCCGCTTTCCATTGCTTTGTCCCGCCAGTGTTTCGCTCGGCAAACGTCCGGTGCTGAAGCCTCCCGTTTCTCTCCCTCTTCATCGTGTTTATTATTTTTTCTGCTTTCGTCGGAATATGAGCACGGGTTTTTTCAACGAAGTATTTCTCGATCGAGTCGGAGTCAATATGCAGCATGGACATAAATGCCCTTGTGGCCCCGCATTCCTTTGCTTTTTCAAGGAGACCGGGAATCTGGGACTCGTTGTAGCCCGGTATTACAGGTGCAAGTGCGAGTCCGGTTTCGATTCCGGCATCGCTGACCTTCTTCATCGCACGGAATCTTGCGTCCGGAATCGGCGTGAACTGCTCAAAGGGCTTGGAAGATTCTTTGTTGAGGAATGGAATCGAAAAGAATACGCCTGCCCCGAGTTTTTTGATCAACTCAATGTCTCTTGTCACCAAAGGAGATTTGGTCACGATGACTGTCGGAATTTTGAAATCAAGGCAAACTTCCAGGCACTTCCTTGTTAATTCGTAGTTTGCCTCGATTGGGATATACGGATCGGTGGCGAAAGAGAATTCGAGTAGTTCGATCTTCTCGCGTGTCTTCTTGAGTTCTGCTCGCAACGCCTCCGGTGCGTTAACTTTCGCAACAATCTTTGTCTCAAAATCGGTTCCGGCTCCGTAACCGAGAAATTCGTGATAGCGACGAGCGAAACAATAGGTGCAGGCGTGTATACAGCCTCTATAGCAGTTAACGGTAAGGCGATGTTTACCCGGACCGTTGTAGCTCTTAGAGATCATCGAACGCGTCGTTGTCTCTTCATAAATCTCCAGCTTCGCCTTTGGCGGTTCGCCCAAGAACTCACTCGAGTATTTGTCGTAAGGATTGGGAGGATTAACCACTTGTCGCATGCATGCAACAATAATTCATCTGAGGCGAGAAGGCAAGAAAACTGAGGACTGAGGACTGAAAACGGAAAGCTAATGGACAATGGAAAAAGGACAATGGACAATTTCACGCCAAGAACCCGCACACTTTTTACTTCGGAGTAACTGCTAACAAAGCATCAAACTCAAATTTTCCATTGTCCATTGTCCGTTTTCCATTCCTCGTCCACTATCCTTTACGTCCTATTTCGTGATCATCTTCGCGATGGTTTGCAGCTGCATGTTGGAGGTTCCTTCGTATATAGCGCCGATCTTGGAATCACGCCAGAACTTCTCGACCGGGTAATCCTTCACATAGCCATAGCCGCCAAAGACCTCGATAGCCTTTGAAGAAACCTGCTCAGCCACGCGCGACGTATAGAGCTTGCAGATCGCGGCTTCCTTTAAGAACGGCTTCCCCTCGTCCTTCAAACGAGCGGCGTTATAGGTCAAAAGCCGCGCGGCCTCAATCTCGACTGCCATTTCAGCCAGCTGGAACTGCAGACCCTGGAACTTGCTGATCGGTCTTCCAAACTGCTCACGCTCATTTGCGTAGTCCAAGGCCGCTTCATAAGCACCTTGTGCGATGCCGACCATCTGGGCCGCAATACCGATCCTGCCCTCGTTAAGCGTTTCAATGGAGACCTTGTATCCCTTGCCGATCTCACCTAGCACGTTCTCTTTGGGGACTTTGCAGCCGTCAAGGATCAACTCGGTCGTCGAACTTGCTCGTATACCGAGTTTGTCCTCTTTCTCACCGACGGTGAATCCTTCAAAATCTTTTTCGACGATGAAAGCGGTTATTCCCTTATAACCTGCGTCCGGGTCGATCGTCGCGAAAAGAACAAAGATCTCGGCCTCGTTTCCGTTTGTGATCCAGAGTTTCTGACCCGTAAGTTCGAAATAGTCGCCTTTGTCTTCAGCCCGCGTCTTCAATGCGAAGGCATCCGAACCGCTTCCGGCCTCGCTCAATGCGTAAGCTCCGACCTTCGATTCGGCCATCTGAGGGAGATATTTCTTCTTCAGATCTTCATTCGCCCATTTGATTAACGCGTTGGTGACGAGTGTGTTTTGTACATCGACAAATACCGCCGTAGAAGCGTCAACCCGGGCCAGTTCTTCGATCGCGAGGATCGCATTAAAAAACGAGCTCCCGGCGCCGCCATACTCCTCTGGGGTTTCAATCGCCATCAAACCGATCTCAAAACATTGCTTTATAAGTTCCGGATCCAGCTTTCCGGCCTTTTCCATATCGTCCACACGCGGCCTTACCTCTCCTTCCGCGAACTCACGAAAGCTGGCTTGGAACATTTCTTCTTCTTCGGAGAGGGAAGTCAGTGCCGGGCGGGCGTCAATTGATTCTGCAGGTGTTGCGCTCATAATAATTCCTTTCTTAAGTTTTTATTTTATAGAAGTTAAACTAACATTTTAGTTGAGCACTAATTCAAAGGCAAAGTTCGTGGAGCCGAGTTTGGACGAAGCAAATACTACCTCAGCCGGCAGTATCAAAAGTACAAAGAACATGGGTAGGGTTAAAGCGGTCGGGGTAGTCGCGACCCTGTTCGGCGTAGGGATATTTGTATATTACGTCTATGCTGTGGGCCCGCAGAGCGTACTTGATGGGATCGCGAGCATCGGCTTTGGTGGTTTCCTGATAATCCTTTGCCTTTACGGCTTAAAACTTTTGACCCGCGCAATCGCCTGGCACCTCACTGTTTATGAACCTCACTCGGTAAGTATCAAGGAAACTTTGCCTGCAGTAATGATCGGCGAAGCGCTGAGCAGCGTTATTCCACTCGGAATCCTTGTAAGCGGTACAGCCAAGGCGTTGGCGATCCGCCGCAAAGTTCCTATCGTCCCCGCTCTTGCATCTGTTGCGACGGAGAATCTTTTCTATTCATTAATAACAGGCCTCTTTATTAGCTTTGGCGCGATCCTGTTTATACGACGTTACGAACTGCCATACCCCTTCGATTATTTCGTGGACCTTGTGCTGGCGGTCATTCTCATTTCGATCGTTATAGGAGCCGCAATTGTTATCAGGCAATGGAAGTGGGCGACAAGAATCTGCGATGAGCTCTACAAAAGAGGTATTCTGACTAGCATCCTTCGCAACGGACGTTTGCATATGCGGATGTTCGAAAACCTTATCTTTGGGTTCTACCGGGCACATCCGAAGAGGTTCTTTCCGTTGTGCGGGCTTCAGGTTCTTTTCCATTTTCTTGGTGTACTCGAAGTGTGGTTTATTTTGAGTCGCATCGGTGATGTAATCCCCTCGATTACGGCACCCTTCTTTTTGGAGTCGATGAATCGGCTAGTTACTGTTGTTTTCAAGCTCGTTCCTTTTTTGTTTGGAGTTGATGAAGCTAGTGCGGAGTTCGTTGTGGAAGCACTGGGTATCGGAGTTGGAATGGGCGTAACCCTTGCAATAGTTCGCAAGGGAAGGGTGATCGTGTTTGCGCTTGCCGGCTTCATACTGATCATTAAGCGGGGGCTTAAGTGGTCTGAAGTCAAAGAGTTGCAAGAGGCGCACGCAAAGTCGGGCAATATTTGAACTCGGAATTGATCAAAAACGGCATTCTAAGGACTGAGTTCGAAAACGGACCGGCTCTGCAGGCTGTTTTGAATGAAAAAAGGGGTTCAGGTGAGCTGCGTGTGATCCATCTGCTGTTCAGAAGGGATTTTGAAGGCGTCGGGGATACGTCGATTTCGGCGGACTTACTCGGTGATCTTGATGTCCCGGTTGTAAGTACGGTAACCGGAAAGGTGGATGGCGACGCGCTTATCGCGGCTCTGTCTTCCCATCTTTGCTTTTCGGAAGCTGACGCCAGTTTTGATTTTAGGACGCTGGCCTTGTCGATAGATTTCGGGGGCTTCCCGAATCGTCCAAGGATTGTTGCTCCGACTGAATTGCTTTCAAATGGTTTGATCAATGGTCCGCTGGGCCAGGGGGACGCGGTGTCGATAGCGGACCGGGTCGTGTCAACAATCGCGGAGCGGGCTCCGATGGCAATTAAGGCAACTCTCGAGTCCGTCCGGAATCTGTCGCTCAAAGGGTCCGAAGAAGGTTTCGAAAAAGAACTCGAGTTGTTTGCAGGGCTCTTTGAGACAAACGATATGCGTTTGGGAACCAAAGCGTTTCTTGCGAAAGAAAAACCGTCATTTAAGGGGAACTAAGGAGTATTCGAACTGTTTATTTATTGCGTTTTGGAATCGGCATATCTATACTTGAACGACTTGGCCGAAATCCGGAGTAATAGAGATGTTGGAACCAAAAACACATAGTGGGAAACTGGAAGCCGAAGGGTTTAAGTTTGCGATTATAGAGTCTTCATGGAATGACTTTTTGACAACCCGATTGACCGCCGGTGCGCTTGAAACCCTTGAAAAATGTGGGGTAAAGGAAGAAGACGTTGAGGTGTTTAAAGTTCCCGGATCATACGAACTTCCTCTCACCGCGAAAAAGGTTGCGGAAATGGGTAAGTTCGACGCGATAATTTGTTTGGGCGTAGTAATCCGTGGGGAAACCCCTCATTTCGATTTTGTTGCGGGTGAAGCCGCTGCAGGAATCACGAGTGTTGGATTGGAGTCAGGAACTCCTGTCACGTTTGGTGTGATTACAGCAGACAATTTGGAACAGGCATTGAACAGGTCCGGGATTAAGTCCGGAAACAAGGGTGTGGAAGCCGCTGAGACAGCGGTACAGATAGCGAATTTATACAAGGCAATTGGCGGCGGAAAAAAGCCTGAAGACGACAAGGCGTTTCCGCACGCGGTTTGATAATTTAGTTTTATGGGTGCAAGGCGCAAGGCACGTGAGTGCGCGTTACAAATGTTGTTCGCAGCCGATGTCTCGGAAATGTCGAGGGCTACGTTGACGCAAGATTTCTGGAAGGAATTGAGTGACTACGATGCCGATGAGTCGACGCGCGACTTTGCGAACAATCTTGCGATGGGCACTCTTCGCCGGGTGAAAGAGATCGACAAAACTATAAAGACGCGTGCTGAACATTGGCGTATCGAAAGGATGGCGATCGTCGATAGAAATATCTTGCGGCTTGCAGTGAACGAATTTTTGTTCGAAGAGACACCCCATACAGTCATAATTAACGAAGCACTCGAAATAGCCCGCCGGTTTTCAACCTTCGAAGCAACTCAGTTTATTAACGGAATTCTTGACGCCATTAAGAAAGACTTGAAGGGCGATAAGTCTGGGGATGACGACGTTGTAAAAGAATCCGGTTCGGAAGAAGAAAAAAAAACTAACACAGGGGAGAAATCCCGTGCCGGCTCACCTTAGAATTTTCTCATTTCTTTTACTTGCTTTTATAATCCTCTTCTCTTTCACGGTAGCGCAGGATGAGATTCCCGATAAAATACGTGGATACAAGGTTTACCGTGCTGATGTTGCGGTCAATAAACCGGATTCCGACGCCGATTTCTCCGTCAATTTTGAGTTTGGCGAGCCGGAGTTGGCATCTGTTTCCCTGGGCGGCATAAAACTGAGGTTTCCTGCAAGGGTGCTTGTTGACCGCAAAGGCGGCAGGGTTGATTTCATCACCTTTGAAAATTTCAAGATAGATGGAATCGAGGTTGAGATCGACGAATTTCGGAAGCAATTCAAGTTTGAAAAAGGCACGGTCGCGCCGCTCCCGGAGCCGTTAGAGATTTATGTACCGGCCGGCGGTGTATTGAGGGGCGCGTTCAGAGAACTGCGAAATTCCAGGTCGAATTGGGAGGTCAACGGACGCGTTTATATATTTGGAAAATTCAAGAAGTTCGGATTCGGACTTAAACGCGTGGTACCCGTGGACGTGGACTTCGAAATCCCAAACCAGATTCGGGAAAAACTATTTTCTGTTCAACTCCACCGCGACCTTCGCTGCGACTCCGGCATTATTTATAAGCAGGGCTATGTTGGCGTCAAGCGTTTTTCCATCGCTGAATTCAACAAGTCTCGAAAGCAGGAAGGGCGTCGTTTCCTTGCCTTTGATTCCGCGCTCTGAAGCCTCCTGCAACGCCCGCGATAGCCAATCGTCGATCTCGGCCGCTTCAATCGAATCTGATTCCGGCACCGGGACGGTTAGCAACACACACGAGTCCAAACCCAATCGGTCGCGGGCATTGATAATCCGAGCAACTTCAGTTGCAGAATCCACTTTTTCATCGACTTCCAAGCCGCTGGATTCCGAATAGAAAGCGGGGAACTCCGAAGTCCGCCAGCCGACCACGCAAACCCCGTTGGTTTCGAGCCATTCTCTCGTCGCGGACAAGTCCAAAACACTCTTTGCTCCTGCGCAAACGGTCGTTATCGGAATTCCGGCGATTGCCGGTAGATCCGCCGAAACATCTGATCCATCGCCCCTGTGAACACCGCCGATTCCACCCGTTGCAAATACATCAATACCGGCTTTCCACGCGAAAAACATGGTCGTCGCGACAGTGGTCGCACAGTTCACTTCCTTTCCAATAACAACTGGAAGGTCTCTTGTCGAAATCTTTCTTGTGTTTTCTGACCCGGCTAGCAACGCCAACTGGTCCTCTGTCAGGCCAACAGTTGGTATTCCGCCCAAAACAGCAATAGTCGCAGGCACTGCACCGTGTTCGCGAACGGTGTCTTCCATTCGTTTTGCTGTTTTGATATTTAAAGGATAAGGGAGCCCGTGGGAGATAACGGTGGACTCGAGTGCCACAATTGGCAGATCCTGTTTGAGGGCATCAGTGACCTCGGAATTGTATTGAATCTTCATCAGGAATCTATTTGATGAATTTTCCGATCCTATCGAGCCGAGGGTTGGTCAGGCAGCCAAAAAAGCTTCCACCGCTCGCGTAGCGGTCACATGACCAGTAAACAAACATCGCCCTGCCGACTATTAGTTCCCGTGGCACAAAGCCCCAAACACGGCTGTCTTCACTGTTGTCCCGGCTGTCACCCATTACAAAGAAGTGGTTCGGGGGAACGACGTTGCGTTTGCCGGGTACACCGTACTCGAATGAAGGCCGGGTTACAGATTGTCCCCGGTCAACTGCGTCCAGCGAGTTTTGTGAGTAATAGACCTTGTAACTGCTCTCGCCGGGTTGGTGCTGTTCAAACTCCCTTGTCTTCAACGCGGACAACTCACTGTTTGGTCCCGGCGGTGAATCACCCATGACCCTTTGTTCCGGCAGCTTTTCCCCATTTATGAATACTTCATTTTGCCGGAACTCGACTGTCTCACCGGGTAAACCGATTACGCGTTTCACATAGTTGATTTTGTAGGGAATTATCGGCGTTGGCCGATCCTGGTCCATCTTCGGCTTGAGTTTGTTCCCCGGGTACTTGAACACAATGATGTCTCCGCGTTCGATTTCCCTCTGTGGAAGGAAAGGAAGCGGGTTGCCCCCTGCGTTGAAAACAAATTTGTTGACGAGAAGATAATCCCCTACAAGTATCGTGTTCTGCATGGAGCCGGTCGGGACCGTCACCGCCTGAATCACGAAGGTCATGCCAAACAATGCCATGATCAGAGTCACAGTAAATGACTCAAAATACTCGACAAAAACAGGTTTAGGAGGCTCAACCTTTTTGGTCTTGATCTCCCGTTTCTTAGGTGACTTCTCGCTCATAAAAGGTAATACGAATTTCGCGTCTATTGGTTTTCAACTTTATTCAACATTTTCAGGGCCCGGCTCGCCGCTGTCATTTCTGCCGCTTTGATCGAGGAGCCCGAACCCCGGCTTTTACCGTCATTCCAAACGGCCTCGACTGTGAATACTCTCTGATGTGAGGGCCCTTCGGTTTTCAAAAGATTATATATCGGTGCAGGAAGTTTCTCAGCCTGCAGAGTTTCCTGCAGCAGAGTCTTGTAGTCAAGTGACTTCTTCGGAGTTATAGATTTAAACTCGTTTACGAAGATTCTCTTCATTACGTTTCGGGCTTCGATATATCCGCCGTCAAAAAAAACAGCAGCGATCAGCGCCTCAAAAGTATTGGCAAGCAAGGCCTGCTTTCTTCGCCCGCCGGTCTTTTCTTCACCCCGGCCGACACGCAAAAATCCTCCGAGATCGATATCCTTCGCGATCTCGGCAAGCTTCTCGGTGCTGACGAGATGATGTTTCATGAGCGTAAGGTCACCCTCGCTGACTTTATCATTTTGTTTGAACAGTTCCTCAGCGACTACGAGACCGACTACCGAGTCACCCACGAATTCAAGTGTTTCGTTTTCGATATCGCGAACGCTCGAATCAGTCGCACCCTCGACATTCTCAAACGCCCACGAACGATGGGTCATCGCCTGTTCGAGAAGCTTTCCATTCTTAAATGTGTATCCGATCTTTCTTTCGAGACCGGAAATCGGAAGAGGCATTGAAAGATTCTAGCCCGTATTTCTCACGAGGGAAAGGTCTTATCGGGAAATACGGCTAAGGAGTTTCGTCCAAAACTCGTAAAGCCTAGCTATCCTATGATTCTAGAGTTTTGGGCGGTAATCCGAAGCCGGATTTTTCGAGAATGCCTTAGGAACAAGCAGTTAATCGCCCGTTCCCCAAAAACTACTTACCAACATCAGTATTCAAGTACCTGTTCCGCCCTTCTGAGAAATGCGGGTTAGCTAAATGAAGAAAAAAAAGAAGTCGAACGGCATGCGTTCAACTTCTTCAGGTGGGTTTCGGATTATTCGTTTAGTTATTATTTGAAACGGTACGGCTTCTAGAAGCTCCCGAATCCGTCGAGCCGGCAGCCGGAGCGGTCTCGCCGTCCTTTGCTTCGGGCTTCTTCTCAACAACAGGCTCAACAGTGGATGCAGGATCAGGCATTGCTTTTGTCTTGATCATGGACACATTCATGTTGATCTTTGTGTCAGTCTGCATTTCAGGCTTTTCGTACCTGAACTTATAGAGCTGCTGAAGAGTAGTAAATATACCCTTTCCGTAATCTTTAGCTCGGTCCGCTGAACTTACAAGGCTGTATGCCCGTGAGTACGCGTCGATCGCTCTTTCGGCATAGCCGCGCTCAATTGCAATCATCTTGTCAATTTCCGCGTCGAGCATGTCGATCTTTGCTTCATCCGGTTCTTCAACCTTCGTTTCGGCGTTTCGATCTGCTAAGACTTTATTTCGCTTTGCTGTGATCTCAGAAGCCTTGGCTACGTACCATGAGCCCACGGCCTGATAAACAACCGGTAGTTGCCCTGCACCTGAATTGTGCTTTGTTGCTTCGAAGAAATACGGGACCGCTTCGTCTTTCTGTTGCTGCCGGTAGAACTTGATCCAGCCTATGTAGTAGTTCATCCAACCGAGTGAGTTGCTGACGCAATCCTTATATCCATCGGTGTTGTACGGATAGTAATTACCGCCGCAGGTCGGACTTTTCGGCTTCTTACCTGATTTCAGGTTTTGGATCGCCAACTTCGCAAATCGGATCGTTTCGTTGTTGAGACTGTCGTTCTTGTTTGCAGCTTCATCAAAACCTGCAGTTGCAAGAACGATCGCAACATCGTAAAAGTCCGGCTGGTCTTTTAAGATCGCATCACCCGCCGAAAACATTTCTGTCCAGTTCTTGGCGTTGAAAGCTCCATCAAAACGCTTGAACAAGGCCGCCCGTCTCTTGGCATCTTCTTCCGCTTTCTTTTGCTCGCGAATAGCTTCTTCTTCTTCTTTGATGCCTTCTTCGATCGCAGGCACAGCGCTCTTCAAATAGTCAACGATTTCTTTGTCGTCCGCACTATTTCCGTACAGTCTTATAAATTCTTTTCCTGCTGCAACAGCAATTTTTCTTTGGGCAAGGTCACCGTCATAATTATCGGTGAACTTTGCGTAAAGCTCAGCTTTACCTTCCTGTGCAACAACGGTCTGGTTTGAAACGGCAACGAACGCGAACAACAGAAGTCCAAGCATCGAAACCCTGAAAAAAGTCTTCATCAAAGTAATCCCTCCAAGCAATTAAAATCTTTTTTGTGATTCGGAAAGCGCACCCCATAAGCGCTTTTGCGATCTGCACTCCTCAGATGAGGCACAGAGTCGCAACGTTGCTCGATATTCAACACATTCTGTTAATAAGTTAGCGTATCAGGGCGCTAATGTTGTGTTTGGGGACACAAAAACCAATGATCACGTACAAAAAGCCCCAATGTCAAGCAGAATCGAGGTTTCACGCTATCCATTGATAGTTTTCGGAAACGGAAAAACCGGCGCTTGGGATAATATTCCGTGGCCGGCCAAGTGAAACTTCAATCATTTGCGACAGGATACCTGGTTCGGTAAGTTATTGTGCTCTCCAGTCTTACGTTGCCGGCCAACACAAATTTCAGGACTCTAATTCTTTTTCACCACCCTCGGTCTCACGATCTCTGGGTTCCCGTTTACATAAACTGTCATCCGGCCGGATTTCTTTTTGGCCGCCTTTTTCGGTGGTCGATTTGCCTCGGCATCACGCCGGTAAGTAATCACTGTGTTCTTCACTTTCGGAATGCCCGGTTTGACCTTTCTGATCTTTCGCCTTGGCTTTTGATTGGCCGAAGCCACGGTTACTGATTTTCGTTGTGACGTATAAGGGGTCACCGTCTTTCTTGCCAGCGATGTGTTGAATTTTTGCCCAAATCTCGGTTCGAGTGCGCGATAGATCTTCCCGGCGATAGCTGCAGAGTATTTTCCTCTCGCATATTTGCCACGTGTAATAACGACTACCGAGAATTTTGGGTCGCGAATCGGCGCGACCGACGCGAACAGGCCGATCCAGGTCTTCTTAAATATGCAGGAGCCCGTCTTACCGGCGATCCGTCGGCTGGAATCCTTGATTCTCTTAGCTGTTCCGTATTTGACCGCTCCCACCATCCCGGGTATCACTTGTTCATACTTTGTTGGAGCAAGATCGATGTAACGGTTCAGATATCCCCTAAAATTGGCTTTCCTGTATTGAGTCTTTGCGATTTGCGGAATCAAAACTTTGCCGCCGTTTGTAAGAGCGGACACCATAACGGCGAGTTGCAGCGGGGTGACTTCAAAATCGTCAGCATGAGAATAGATTCTAGGATTACTGTTTCCGTAGGGTAACTTGCCGGGGAATTCTCCCGGCGCATTGATTCCGGTAATGTGTCCGAGTCCGAGAGTCTTTGCATAGTCGATCATCTTGTTTGTCCCAAGATTCAGTCCGACTTTTTGAAAATATGTGTTGTTTGAAAATGCCAGTGCATCATTTAGATTCAAACGGTGTGATCCCTTTGCAAGAACACCACTCGAATGGATCAGGCGTTCATTAACACCTGCAACCGCTGTGACAAGCTTGATCGTAGAGCATGGCTTAAATCCACCGCTTATTGCCCAGTCCTGGTTCACGATCGAATAAATTCGACCGGTTTTCGCATTCATTACGACTACAGTTCCGGCCGCCGTGCCAAGAGCTTCAAGTGCTGCGGCGCGGATCACCCGGTCTTCACCCGACAGATCATCCTCGGCAATATTCTTTTTGGTTTGTCTTTTTAAATATGCGTCTGATACCGCCGCTCGTGCAGGTACAGTCGCAGAAAATAAGATCGAAAACAGAACGATCAGGGAAAAACAGAAAGAAAGGGCGTAATTCATCAGAAATCAATACCTCGGAAGAATCGATGAACGGTTAATGTAAAAATCTGAGGAGAGGTCTGTGGAAGAGAACAGCTCATTTGATTTCGAGCTATTCAAAACTATAACATTCAACTCGCTTGATCGACAAGAAAATGGGTGCGAAATTTGTGTCTCAACACGGCAAGGCTAACTAGATGAATTTTCTAAGTACATTTCGGGGACGGCTTCTTTTGATCCTCGCCTTGCTGTTGATAACAACGCTCAGCGTCCAGTACTACCTTAACCTTCAGCGTCAAAATGAGAACGCGAGGCTTCTCGAGCAACAAGAGCAGGCATTCCTTGCGGGAATCGCCCTTGGCTTCAACAGCCTTACCTCAGATGATCGTCTTCGTGACTTCGTAAAACAAGAAGGACAGCCCTTTTACGACAAACGAACGACCGAGCGGATTCAGGATATCCTCATTATCAACTCGAATTGGCAGGTTAACGACAGCCTAACGGACAAGTACCTTCCTACACAGGGGGAGGATGACGAGATCGTGATGTTGAACCTGATGGACATCAAGGACCTCCCGCCTCTAATGGAAGGACGAGACCGGCTTGGAGACGATATCGTTAAATTTCCGAATCGGGCGGAAACTGCTCCTCATGAAGACAAGGGAGAGGCTCACGCGATTCCTATAGAAACAAGCGACGGGCGATGGTACGTGATGGTAATCCTCAAACCGGACAATACTCGCTCGTTTTTTCGGGCTGCCCAGCCTCTTGCGTATACGCTCGCGATTCTCCTGATCTCGATCGGCGTTACAATCGCGCTGGTTTGGAGATTTACTCGACCTATCGCCGAGCTTTCAAAAGCTGCACGACGAGTTGGCCGCGGCGAATACGACTTTCGGTTAGCGTTTAGTGACCGAAACGACGAGATCGGACATCTCACCAGCCAGTTCAATGTGATGACAAAGGAACTGGAGAAAAACCGTGACCTCCAAAAACAGCTTCAGGAAGCAGAAAAATCGGCCGTGGTCGGCAGGCTGGCCTCAGCAATTGCTCACGAGATTCGGAACCCCTTGAATTACATCAATTTATCTCTTGACCATTTACGCAATAAATTCGCGCCGGAAGAGGAAGAAAAGAAGGAAAACTTCCGGAAGCTAACAGAACAACTGAAGATAGAAGTAGACAGGATCAATCGTCAGGTTTCTGATTTCCTGCGCTATTCGCGCCCCGTGAAGCTGGACCTGAAGCCTATGAACATCAGGCCCGTAATTGAAGACAGTTTGAGGATTGTAGAGCCTCAGGCGAAAGAACTCGCGATCAAAGTGAGTTTTGTCGAAAGAGACGGAATTTCGAAGATCACCGGTGACTCAGAGGTGCTTCGGTCCGTTTTTAATAACCTACTAATTAACTCCGTCCAGGCAATGGAATCAACCGGGGGCAAGCTCAGTGTGATTACTTATCAGGACGGCGATACGGTGATTGTCGAGGTGAAGGACACCGGTGTTGGAATTCCGGAAGAAAACCTGGAGAAGATATTTCAGCCATATTTCTCTACAAAGGAAACTGGAACCGGATTGGGACTTGCCATCGTAAGAAAGATTATCGACGATCATTCGGGACAGATCTCGATTGACTCGCGACTCGGAGAAGGAACAACAATTACAGTGAGAGTTCCGTCAGCAAAGAAAGACGACATAGAATTACAAAAATGAGCAGAAAATCGATCCTAGTAGTAGATGACGAAAAAGGTCAACGTGAGATTCTCGAGATGATTCTCTCGGGCGAAGGTTACGACGTGACAACAGCTTCGTCAGGTGAAGCGGCTATGAAGTTCGTGGCCGACAGGCATTTTGACCTTGTCCTTACCGATCTGAAAATGACCGGCATGTCGGGTCTTGACCTGCTCAAACAACTTACTGACTACGACAAAAGCATTATCGTGGTACTTCTAACGGCGCATGGCTCTGTCGATTCAGCAGTCGACGCGCTTAGGCTCGGTGCCTTCGACTATCTCCAAAAACCCTATGACTCCGAGAAGCTTCTGGAAACGATCTCGAGGGCCCTCAATAAACTCTCGACCCTCGATGTGGAGATTGTTTCCGAATCAGACGAGATGGACAGGGTTAAAAAACTGATTCTAAAGATCGCGAAATCGAATTCGACGGTGCTGATTCGAGGTGAAAGCGGGACGGGCAAAGAATTGATCGCACGATCGATACACAAGAACTCGGAGAGGGCCGATCAGATCTTTCAGGCGGTGAATTGCGCCGCGATAAATGAAAACTTGCTGGAGAGCGAATTGTTCGGTCACGAAAAGGGATCGTTTACCGGAGCGGTCGGCGAGAAAAAGGGTCTCTTTGAAGTTGCTGACGGCGGTACCCTCTTCCTGGATGAGATCGGAGAGCTGGATATCTCCCTGCAGGCAAAAATCTTGCGGGCTCTGCAGGAAAAACAGATCAGAAGAGTCGGAGGGACTAAGGAAATCAATATTGATGTTCGAGTTGTCGCCGCGACGAACAGAGATCTATTGAAGATGACCGAGGAAGGGAGGTTCAGGGAAGACCTGTACTATAGGTTGAATGTACTTTCTCTGGAAATTCCGCCTCTGAGGGACAGGGGTTCGGATGTTCCACTTCTCAGGGATTATTTCATTCGCAAATATACGCGGGACACAAATCGTAAGATCAGGATTTCGAAGGACGCGGATAAGGTCATGGCGAACTACAGTTATCCGGGAAACGTCAGACAATTGGAGTCTGCCGTGGAGCGTGCGATTCTACTTTGCGAGAATGATACGATCACAGTTGATGACCTGCCCCCCGAGATGCTTTCAGATGCCGGCGGAAGCGCCGATGTTCAGTTCAAACTGCCACCCAATGGAGTCAACTTCGAAGATGTTGAACGAAGCCTTATCATGCAGGCAATGGATAGAACGGACAACAATATTACGAAGTCCGCGAAGTTGTTGGGACTCACCTTTAGGACGCTTCAGTACCGGCTGGAGAAATATGGCATTAAAAAGGACGGTGATGACGAATAGTTCACCAACCTGGGATTAGAAAGAAGGAGTCAGACAAATGGAATGGTTCTCAACATTAACTTTGGCGCTTGGATCGGCCTGGACATCGGGAATCAATCTTTATGCGACCGTTTCAGTATTGGGACTGCTGCAAAAACTTACCTCAATTGAATTGCCGGGAGGGCTGGAAGTCCTCGACAACTGGGTGATCATCGGTATTGCCGGAGGGCTTTATATTGTTGAATTTGTTGCAGATAAGGTTCCTTACGTAGACAGCGTCTGGGACGTTATTCATACCTTTATCCGTGTTCCCGCGGGAGCGATAATCGCTTACTCGGCGACGACCGACATGGATTCAGTTGTAGTCGTGATTGCCACGCTTTTGGGTGGCGGTCTGGCACTTTCGTCACATGGAACGAAGGCTGCAGTCAGAGGGGTGGCGAATATGTCGCCCGAACCCGTCTCAAACTGGACTCTTTCGATAACGGAAGACATTCTTGCGTTTGTAGGAACCCTCTTGGCGGTACTCGCTCCGATCTTGATCGCCATACTACTCGTTATGTTTGGTCTTTTCTTTCTTTGGTTCGCGCCGAAGGTTTTTCGTGCCATCCGCCGAATGCTCAGTGCTACAAGGGCGCTGATTAAGGGTGCGGGAATCAAGGAAGTGGCACGCGAAGCACCGTAGTTCGAAGTATCAGATATGATTTCGAATAAAGCACTCGAAAGAATTTCTCAGATTTTTGCGGCGGCGCTGATTGCGACCGCCGTTTACTTCTATCTGGTTGGGAATACTGACCTCATGTTCGTTGCCGCGGTCGTTGGTTCTGTCTGCTTCTTTGTCGGCATCAGGTTTCAGGTCAAGGAGCGTCTTGCTCATAGAGAGCGAAATAGAGTCGGTGAGTTGGGCGGTGCTGATCAAACTCCTGCTGCTGAGAATCAGTTCGAAAACGAATTCACTGAATAGTCGATAACGATGTCAAAAATTGTACTCGCTCCATACGGGTCGCTTGGCGATCTACACCCGTTACTCGCAATTGCAATTGAACTAAGGGACCGTGGTCACGATGTAAAGATCGTGACGCTTGAAGCCTACCGCGAAAAGATTGGCACACTGGGATTCGAGTTCTCGTCGCTTAGTCCCGATCTCGATCCGGAAGACAGGGAAGCGGCTAAACGGGTCATGGACTCGAAAAGCGGCTCCGAAACACTTATTACGGAGTTCCTTCTGCCTGCAATCAGGGACTCGTATGAAGATCTTTTGGCAGCATGTGATGGGGCGGACGTTTTGGTAGCCGGTGAGGTCGTCTTCGCCTCACACTCCGTAGCGGAGAAACTCAATCTAAAACTTGTTTCGACAACGATGGCTCCGCTCTCAATGTTCTCAGCCTACGAGCCAAATATTTTCCCCAACGCGGAGTATCTTAAGTACTTGAACTTTCTGGGGCCTCTGTTTCAGAGATTTACGTTTTCTGTCATGACCCGCGTCATTAAGAGTTGGTTTGAAGATTACCGCGCATTCAGAACCGAACTGGGTCTGGATCCTGACCATGATCCCTTGGTGTGGGGCCGGTTTTCCAAAGATCTACATCTGGCGCTTTTTTCAGAGGCATTCGGCAAACCCCGTCCTGACTGGCCCGAAAGCACCGTTCAGACAGGTTTTTGCTTTTACGACGGAAGGAAGGATCTCGGCGTGATGCCCGACGAGCTATTGCGGTTTATCGAGAATGGCGAGCCGCCGATCGTGTTTACTTTAGGTTCGGCCGCGGTAATGGATCCAGGGGACTACTTCGAAAAGAGCATAGCGGCTGCGAAATTATTGGAAAAGCGGGCCGTTTGCCTATATGGAATTTTTAATGAAAGGCCTCACGGACTGGATTCGGAGAGGGTAGGTTATGACTACGCACCTTTCGGGGAGTTGTTTCCCAAAGCGGCGTGCATTGTTCATCAGGCAGGCGTCGGGACGACGGCGCAGGTTCTCAAGGCCGGTGTTCCGCATTTGATCGTGCCTTTTTCTCACGACCAGCCGGATAACGCAGCACGCTGTGTCAGGCGAGGGGTCGCGAGAACCATTCGGAGAACCGAATACTCAGCCGAATTGGCAGCAAGAGAACTGGAAAAGGTATTGACGGACAAAAGTTACAAGGCAAAAGCGGGCGCTTTGGCGAGCATCATAGCCTCCGAAAGCGGGACTGAAACCGCTTGCGACGCTATAGAACAAGTTTTGAGCGAAGGCTGACTCGGTTTAGAATTCAGGCTCAACGATTTTTTTCGGAATTCACAGAAGAGACTAGATATGAAACTGGCAATTAAATTGCTCATATTGGCGTGCTCGCTGTCGGTGCCTGCACTGGCGCAATACACGAGAAAACCATCACCAACCCGGGAACCTAAGGGCGTGATGAATAAGAAACCCGATTCCAAAAAGAGGTATCTTTCGGAAATCGGTTCGCGTAAGGACTTCGACCTCATGGCCAGGGTATATCACCAAAAAACGCCATACGCGCTCCCGCACGCGATGTTTATAATTGACCGGAAGAAGAACAATCGTATCTATTACATCAATTCTCAAAAATACAGGTTTCATAAGGACTTCTTAATAGGAAACTACCTTGTCCTCAAGGGCGAAGATCTCTTTAACAACATCTATATCAAAGAAAACAGGAGGTTTATTGTGGGAACGATTGCATGGCAGTCCACAGTCGGGAAATTTACCTTCGAGTATTGGGAAGGAGACATGGTCCCGGCGGACCAGATCAAGACCACCCATGATGTAATTAACTCTTCGTTTTATGAAAAGGTCTCATTCAAGCCGAATTCGAACCGGCACGAAGAACTCAGTGCTAAGTTGGGAATTCCCATCGTAACTTCGTCTGAAATCTCGAAAAATCAGGAATACCTTGCTTTGAACACCGCGACCGGGGTCGGCAGGCTTCACATTATCGACAAACTCGATGACACGGTAGAAATTGGCTATAACGAGATCCTGGTCCTAAAAGAAGTCCCAATTTCTTTGCCTCCGGTTCGTGGAATCATCGTGACCAAGCCCTCAACGCCTTTGTCACATGTAAATCTACTCGCGAAAGGATGGGGTATTCCAAACGCCTATATCAAGGACGCGGACAAGCTGTTCAAGGAGTTTGATACCTGGTGGGTGAAATTTGAGACGACGCTCACCGATTACAAGATTGTTCGTGCGGATAAGCGAATCCTCGATGAGGAAAAAAAGCGAAGGGAAGCTCTGGGCGAAGTCATAAGAACACCTGAATCGGACCTTTCGGTGAAGGATCTCGCGCTGCTGCGAAAGACCAAAAAATCGCAAAGCATCAGCTATGGAGCGAAGGCCGCGAATCTGGGCGAGATTGCCGGCGCCGGCATGAGGGGGATCTCGGTCCCAAACGGGTTCTCGATTCCGTTCTACAATTACGATGAGTTTATGAAGAAGCATGGCTTCTACGAAGAGATGAAAGATCTTCGTGATGATCTCGATTTCGTACACAACCCGCGTTATAGACGTCAAAAGCTCAAAGAGTTCCGCGAAAAGATACAAGCAGCGAAATTTGATCCGGAACTTAGGAAGAAGATTCTTCAGATGTGGAAGACGGAAGCGAGCGGACTCGGTTTGTTCGTCAGAAGCTCGTCGAATGCGGAAGATCTGCCGGATTTCAGTGGTGCGGGCCTATACGAGACCGTTGCCAACGTAAAACAACCGGATGCGATAATTGAGGCCGTCAAAACCGTTTGGGGGTCACTCTGGAATTTTGAGGCATATGAAGCGCGTGAACGGAATTTTATTTCGCATGAAGGAACCTACATGGGAGTCCTCATGCAAATCGGTGTGAAGACAGAAAGTTCCGGGGTAATGATCACAAAAGACCCATTTGACGCCGAGAACAAAGGCGCGATCTACATTAGCGCTAAGCGCGGTTTGGGAATCAAGGTGGTTGACGGGAAGAAGATTGCGGAACAGATACTTTATCGGAGGTCCTCTAACGCAATTCAGGTTTTGACGCGCTCTGCGGAAGAAACCCTTCTAACATTCGATGAAAAAGGCGGTGTTAAGGAAGTGCCGATCGATGGAGAACGAAATGTCCTGACTGACGAAGTTTCCCGAAGACTCGTCACGGCGGCGAATAAGATCAAACGGTTGTTTGGAAACCGCGTTCATCAAGACATAGAATGGGGATATGCCGCCGGTCAGATCTATATTTTTCAAGCCCGGCCTTTTATCGACAATAGTTAAACAACCATGAAAAATCTGATTTATTTGTTCGCGGTAGCTTTGCTGTCCGCATGTGCGGGTTCTGCCCCTGAAGTAGCTGAAAAACCGGTCACAAATACCAAGGACCAAAGCAAACGAGTCTCAGAGACGGTCGCTTCGCATACATTGGAGAGAAAGAAAGATGCAAAGCCTGTTGATAATACGAACTCGGGTCCCGCGGAGACCGTTCCCAAACCTTCAAAGACCAAAAGGAAATGGTCCCGAAGCGGTGATCCGATCGACACGACCAAGCTTGATGCGGCCGTGAAGTCGGCAGGTGCGGATAAGAAGGCTCTCGGAAAGGCATATTTCGAAAGAGGTGTTGCTCTAACTTCGGCCCGGCAATACGCCGCCGCGATCGGCGATTTCCGAAAGGCCATCAAGAATGACCCCAGCCTCGTGGATGCGAAAAAGCAAATTGCTGTTATTACCTCGATTTACAACAGTATGAACATCGAAGTACCCGGCGAAGGCGAAGAGCCTGCACCGTTGGAGTTTAATAAGTAAAAAGCATAGTATAATCCGCGGAAACGCAGTATTAATAACATTATGGGTAAATCGGCTAACGATCTCCGCAAGGGTAATGTCGTCATTTTGGACGGAGCTCCCTGCAAGGTTATGGAATTTGAGCGTAATCAACCCGGAAAGGGCGGCGCGATTGTGCAGACACGACTCAGAAATCTGATCACTGGAAATTCTTTCGAACACAGATTCAGGTCAAACGAGAATGTCGAGCGGGCTGTTCTTGACCAGCACGACATGGATTATTTGTACTCGGATGGAGATATGCACCACTTTATGAATTCCGAGACGTTTGAGCAGATTGCGATTAGCGACGAAGATCTCGGGGATGCTGCGAAGTGGTTGATGGAAGGCCTTACTATTGAAATTGAGTTTTTTGAGGGCACACCGATTGGAGTATTGCTTCCCCAATCGCTGGAGCTTGAAATAATTGAGACTGAGCCGGTTATGAAAGGCGCGACCGCTTCAAATTCGAATAAGCCTGCCAAGCTTGAGAATGGAGTAACCCTTTACGTCCCTCCGTTTATGACGGCAGGTGAGAAAATAAGGGTAAACCCGAGAGAAGAGAAATATATGGAACGGGTCAAATAGTTCCCCTTTCGCCAGTTTTTCAGCTCAATTCGTCTTCCTCTGTTTAGAGCGTATTCGCCAAGGTTAAGCGATGTTTTTTGTATATAGTGCCGTTTATACAATTTCATTGATCGCGCTCCTTCCGTACTTCGTTCTGAATCGGAAGAAGTATCTTTCAGGCTTCAAACAGAGGCTTGGATTCCTTCCTGAGTTTTCTTCTAAAGGTAAACCAGTGGTTTGGATACATTGTGTCTCAGTTGGAGAGACTAATGCCTCGAGGCCCCTTGTCCGAACGATCAAGAAACGATATCCGAAGTTGCTTCTTGTTGTATCCGTAACTACCAAAACGGGTTACGACCTTGCGCGGGAACTCTACAAAAACGACGCTGCATTGATCTTCTATATCCCGTTTGATATTCCGTTCATAGTCAACAAGGTAATGCGCCAGATCAAGCCGTCCCTGATTCTTATTATGGAAACGGAGATCTGGTTTAACTTCTTCCGTTCGGCTCGGCGGAATAGGTCAAGGGTTGTGATAGTCAACGGGAGGCTTTCTGAAAAAAGCGCCGGTCGGTATGCACTGATCAGGAAAACTATGAAGCGGGTGCTTCGGTCGGTTGATCTGGCCCTGATGCAAACCAGCAAAGACGCGCACAGGCTTATTTCACTTGGAATCAACAGCAGAAAGGTAAAGATAACCGGAAACTTCAAGTTCGATCAGAAAGTTGACAAGAATGAGCTCTCGCTAACGGCGTATTTTAAGGAAAGGTTTGGCTTTAACGATTCAACACCCCTGATTGTAGCCGCCAGTACTCACACTCCCGAAGAAAAATGGATACTTGACGCTTTCAAGCAGATGTATCTGTCCGGAAAGCAGAATCTACCCCGCCTCGTACTCGTGCCCAGGCATCCTGAAAGGTTTGATGAGGTCGGTAGGTTGATTGAGGAAACTGGATTTAGTTATGTCCGGAGGACAAGCGAGTTCGGAATCGATGACGAACTGGCGGACGTGGTTCTGTTGGATACGATTGGGGAACTAAGATCCATATACCCTCTCGCAGATATTGTGTTCGTCGGGGGCAGCCTGATCCCGCATGGAGGTCAAAGCATACTTGAGCCTGCGATTGCCGGCCGGACGATTGTTACGGGGTATTCACTAACCAATTTTGAAGCGGTCGCAAATGAGTTTGCCGCACGCGAGGCATTCGTGCGATTGCCGGAGCTGGAAAAAGACATAGTATCCGATAGACTCGCCGCTAAATTCACCGAATTGTTGGACAACAAGGAGCTAAAGGAGAAGCTCGCGGAGAACGCATTTCGCGTAATGAAAGATAATCGCGGCGCAACAGCTAAAACACTTAAGTATCTAAATCCCTTCCTACAGGTTTCCGGCAATGTACTGCACGGTTAGCCTTTTTCCTGAATTACTGGCCGTCCCCCTATTGCTTCAGCTTTTGCTGGCATTTTCTTCATTCCTGGGCGGTATCAAGTTTTACCGCTATATAAAAAGACGCAAAGATTTCAAAGGGTCTTCATTCGAAGGGCCGGTTTCGGTATTCGTGCCCTGTAAAGGAGCCGAAGAAGGACTACGCGAAAACCTTGAAAAGGTGTTGAATTGCGGGCGGGACGAAACTGAATTCCTGTTCGTCGTCGAATCCGGATCTGACGAAGCGGTGCCGGTCATTGAAAAACTGATTGAAAAGGATAAGTCCGCACAACTGATCTTTGCAGGTAATGCGACAGATTCGGGACAAAAGGTCCATAACCTGATCCAGGCGGTGAAAGCGGTTGGGGAGGAATCGGAAGCGTTTGTTTTTGTTGATTCGGACGCCAGGCCTGCTCCGGGCTGGATTAATACCTTGTTGCAGCCACTCGTCGATGAGGGAATCGGCTGCTCAACGGGATACCGTTGGTTTCTGCAAGAAGCCGGCGGGCTGGCGACCCTTTTGCGTTCCGCCTGGAATGCGTCGATCGCATCTTCGCTTGGCGATGAAACAAGCTCCAACTTCTGTTGGGGCGGTGCGATGGCGGTTCGGAGGAAAGTTTTCGAAGAATTGAAGATAGCTGAAAAGTGGAAGGGGACACTTTCGGACGATTTCACACTGACCAATGTCCTCGGTGCTACGGATTATCGCGTCCACTTTGAGCCAAAGAATCTGACCGCATCTGTCGGGAATTGTGATTTCGCCGAATTATTGGAGTTCACAACGAGACAAATGAAAATAACGAGGATCTATTCCCCGAAACACTTCGCCGTGTCGATGATCGGGTCCTCGATCTTTGCGATTTCGGTCGCCTGCATGGTTGCGGCTCTATATTTCTCAACCGGGATCGTTTTTTGGTCGTTTCTGACTCTCTGTTTGTCTATTTGGATGCTGGGCTCAATGAAGGCCGCGCTGCGTGTCTATGCAGTTTCCAATGTACTCCGTGATAATACGCACGCAATCGGCGGCCAGTATTTTTGGCATGTGTTGCTATGGCCAATCTCGACGCTGCTTTTTCTTTTGGTTGATTTTTTGGCGCTACTCTCCCGACGGATTGTTTGGAGGGGCATCGCATATGAACTAGTATCGGACAAACGGATACGTATTCTCGACGAATGAATAATCCCTTCCTAGGTTTAATGTGTTTTATTGCGGCCCTGTTCGTCGGCCGCTATATCAACGATCGTGCGATTAGAAAACTTGGTGAAGAGGAACAGGCGAAGATTTCAGAGGGGCTGTCCAGATACAGGATCATAAGCCTGGCAGGCGTGATCGCTTTTGTGGTCGGATATTTCGTTTACCGCGAAGCGTCAAAAAATGAAGGGCCTGAAGTATTCACGGTTTTCGCATTGGTGCTGGTGCTTTATTTGATGCTTGGCACAGCATTTGTGTTTATCAAACTTAAGCGGTTGGCGATCGATGAGAATTACATCAACAACTATCTACTCAGCACCGCGGTGCAGTATCTTGGATTGATCGCGTACTTTGGATTTGCAAGGGCCTGATGATTGGGAAGGTAACACAATTCGCTGACCTTATTCGGTCGACTAAGCGTGACAGGAAACTCGGCACTGTTATCTTCTTCGTGACTTCGCGGTGCAACGCCGCTTGTGAGACATGTTTTTACCATGAAGAATTGAATCAGAAAGGCGACCTGACATTTGACCAGATCAGAAAAGTGTCCGAAACGATGCCCGAGATCACGGATCTTTGGCTATCTGGCGGGGAGCCCACACTTAGGAAGGACGTTCTCGAGATCATTTCTCTTTTCGCAAAAAACAACAAAATTAGCCGCCTGATAGTCCCGACCAATGCGCTGATCAAGGACAGGGTTGCTGATTTGGTCGAAGGGGCACTGAGTCGAAATCCCGGCATTAACGAACTTTATCTGAACATCGCGCTGGACGGTTTTGGAGAAACCCACGACCGGATTCGGGGTGTTCCGGGGAACTGGGACAAGGCATTGAATTGTATTGAGCATCTTTACCCGCTCAAAAGTAGATTTGAAGATCGACTGAGACTCAATGTGAATACGGTGATTTGCGCTGATAACTATAAGGAAATAAATAAGTTATCGGACTATTTACTAAATAATTTTGAGCTGGACGGCCAATATTTCAACATCATCCGGGGCGAGACGAAGGCCGGCGACGAAATCAAGCAGATTCCTTTGGACGCGCTGCCGGGGGTATATGCGAGAGCAGCCCAAATAACTGAGAAGTATGCGGAGAGGATGTTTAAAGCGGATGATTCGGTTAAGAAGTTCGTGAAGAAAGTAGCATATGTCGGGACCATCATGACGCATTACCGACACCAGCATGCAAACTTTGAAAAGAAGACGGAATGGAAATTCCCATGTACCGCGGGCGACACCGTTGCCGTGATTGATTACAACGGTGACGTAAGGGCCTGTGAGTTGTTAGAAAAGTTTGCTTCGCTAGGTGATTTTAATTATGATTTCTCGAAGCTTTGGGAGCACGAATCAAGGGCCCAGGAATTGGTCAAGATTGACGGCGGTAAGGCCTGTTGGTGCACCCACGTTTGTTTTATACACAGCTCCCTGCAACATTCCAGGAAAGGTTTGCTGAAGGAAGTTCCGGGCAATTATCTGAAACGCGGTAAATGGTCATGATCAAGAGTATTTTCGAAGAAGATGAAACTCCTGCCAAGGACGCAAACGCGCCCGATGATTCAAGCATCTTCACCGCGCTGAATGACTCCCATCCAACTGAAACCGATCAGGAACTCACCCCGGAAGAATCCGGAGACTCAGATCAGGATTCAGCTGTCCCGCCCCGTCAAGACTCGCAATTCGGGGAAGCGGACAGTCGTGAAGAGCCGACATCGTCTACCAAAGCATCGTTGTCAGATGAAGCACTCTCCAAGATTTCGGAACTCGAACGCGAAATCGCCGAGATTGAAAGGGAACTCGCTGCGAGCGAAAATGCCGGGACGTCAGAAGACGGGGCGAAACCAGTCGAAAATGCAGATTCAGAAGCTGCAAAACTGGACGGCGATACGAATGATGCCGTCGGGTATCCCCCGGAAAAGTCCAAGGAGCCGGAGCCAGTAGTCGAAAAGCTTGATTTCGTTCCGGAAACGAAGGCTGAGACGATCAGAAAGAGCGGGCTTGCCTACTCTGCTGCCATTGCCTTGTTTGGTTCGGTCGTATTTATGCTCATTTTGGGATGGTTCGCAGACCTGCTTCTAGGCATTAGGCCCTGGGGGACAGTGGTGGGCATTGCAATAGGTGCGGTTATCGGATTCATGCAGTTCTTCAGGATTACTTCCCAAATAATTAGGCCCAGGCCAAATAATTTTGAGAAAGTCTCTTTAAAGAGCGCGGTTGAGGAGTCAAAAAAGGTTTCCCAAAGCGAAGAAGTAGGAAGCGACACAGCCGAATCATCTGTGAAGGAAGGTGACTCTACTCCGGAGAACAAGACAAAAACGGGGGAAAAAGAATCGGGCGATAACGATATCTCCGATGCCTCCGATGGCCCTTCGTAAAACCACCGTTTTGGCTGCCCGGGCCGGATCGCGACTGGAAGTGTTTTGGTCAGAAAAAATGGGCTTTCTGCCTTTGAAATTTCACCCTTAAGTTTATAGAATGCTTGTTTCGTGATAGAGGAAGAAAACATACCTTCCGGCAACGAACCGTTTGATGTGAAGGGAGCTTCGCATGAGCGGATTTTGAAAATCATGGGCTTGCTTGTTTTGGCCGGTTCGATAGTTACGGCGACGTTGGTTTCGCTGAGATTTGGGGCAGGAGTTCTCCTCGGAGGCTTTTTCTCGGTTTTGAACTATCATTGGCTGCGGGTAACCCTTAAAAAGTTTTTTGATAGAGCCGTTGAGGGTGGGAATGGCGGACTGATAGCAGTTAGATTCGTTTCAAGGTATCTGCTGCTGGGAGCCATTCTTGTCTTGGTTTATATGACTGGAATCGTACCGGTCATTGCGGTTTTGTTTGGGCTCGCCGGATTTGCTTTCGCGGTAGTCGCTGAAGGCATTCTAAGTATTTTTGGATCGGCCAAAGCCCGTTAAAGGAAAAAAATGTTTGCATTTGCCGCAGGAGGCGGGGAACACCCCGTCCCGCTAATCGTTAAATTCGTTAATCACTATCTTGGAGAGCCGGTGTACAGGTTCCAGATGGCCTACACGCGCCCGACCTGGGTGTGGATTTTTGATAAGTTGGGCATCGAGGGTACCCCGGAACAGGTTTTCGGCGTAGCTTATTCACCGGAAACAGCGATCCCTTGGTACACGGTAATGTTCATCATCGCGTGTATTCTGACGGTTGCCCTAATCTGGGTTTTCAAGGGGAAGCTTTCTCAGGATGATCCGTCGAAAGGCCAGCTCACTCTTGAGGCCGGTTTTCTCGCGATAAAGGACATGGTCGTCAGCATCATCGGTGAACACGGTTACAGATATTTTCCGGTCGTTGCGACATTCGCCTGCCTCGTTCTTGTCTCGAACCTGATGGGGCTCTTTCCGCTCTTTATGTCTCCGACCGCGCATGTAAACGTGACGTTTGCGCTTGGTCTTACATCGTTCCTTTACTACAACACGGTGGGAATTCGTGAGAATGGTGTGATTAACCATCTCGCGCACTTTGCGGGTCCGAAGCTTCCGTTATTGATGGCGCTCGTAATGACTCCGCTGATCTTCACAATTGAGTTGGTTTCCAACCTGATCAGGCCGATGACACTTGGTCTTCGACTGTTCGCGAACATGTTTGCTGATGAGCAGATAGCATTTCAGGCGGCACATCTGTTTGAACCTTGGTCATTGTTCCTCTTCCCGGTACTGGTAATGCCGCTCGCTGTTTTTGTGTCCTTTGTGCAAACACTCGTATTTACATTGCTTTCAATGATTTACATAAGTGAAGTGTCGCATCCGCATGAAGATCATGAAGAAGAGCATGCTGAGCATGACGATGAAGAAGAAGTTAGTGACGCTGCCTCTGAAGCCGCTGCTGCCGCTGCTGCAGCGATTTCAGCGAAATAAGATTTTATAGCAAGGCTTTATAGCTGTTTTATAAAGTAAATTGACAACCTAATTAGGCGTTTTCGCGTTCATATTGCATATGCCCGCACGCTACAGGAGCCCTGACTCCAACGAGAGTAGAAATCAGGTGCATACCGGAAGTGAGGCGAACTCATTCTGCGGATACGTCGGACGGTTGTTCAGAACTCAAAATAGATAGGAGATTTGAATAATGAAAAAATTGAAATACGCATTTTTCTCAGTGCTTTCGTTGGCATTGATGGCGATTCCGGCTATGGCGCAAGGCGCTGCCGCAGCAGGTGACAACAAGTTTTCGGTTGCTGCTTACAAGGCACTTGCAGCCGGTCTCGGATTTGGTATAGCTGCAGGACTCGGCGGTATTGGCCAGGGTAAAATTGGTGCTGCCGCTGTTGAAGGCGCTGCCCGTAACCCGGGAGCCGCCGGAACGGTTCAAACGATGATGATTATCGGTCTGGCTCTTATCGAGTCACTGGTGCTCTTCGCACTCGTTATCGTATTCGTTGTTCTTGCACCGGGTACACCCGAATAAAATTTGGGCGAAAATTTAGAAAGGGCAAGGCTGACGTGCCTTGCCCTTTCTGTTTTGAATTGGAGAAAACGAAATCACCTCTGGATTAGGGCTTTATTAACTTTAATAGATTAAGTAATGGGTCGCTAAGACGCGATTTCGGATGAAACCCGATTCTTCGCTTGATTTACAACTATCTGCTAAAATTTTGAATCGAAACGTTCACTTGATTCGTAAATAAGTTAGAGCATGACATCAGAGACAAACATCAGGGCAAATTTTTCGATGGTAGGCCAGGTCCTGTCGGACAAATACCGCATCGACGGGATTATCAGCGAGGATGAGTTTGGAACCGTTTACAGCGGTACTCATCTGCTGATGGAAATGCCCGTTTCGATCAAGATTCTGGCTCCGGCTCTTTCTGTGGATCAAAAAATTGTCGAGAAGTTTTCTTTTGAAGCGAAGACGATTTCCAGGCTTTCCCATCCGAACATCCTGAATGTCACGGACTTTGGCACCGATTTAAATGATTCGGTGTTTATCGTGATGGAGTATGTCGAGGGGAAAACTGCGAAGGAATTAGTTTCCGATAGCGGACCTTTGTCAGTTGAACGGGCAGTACGCGTGACCCGTCAGGTGGCAGGTGCTTTGTCAGCCGCGCATTCAAATGGAATCGTTCATACCGCGCTATCCTCTGAACGCATCCTGGTGTCATCTGTCGCTTCGGGGCAGGACATCGTCAAGCTAATTGACCTGGGTTCGTTTTCGACTGCGGCCAGATCTGCACCAAGTACCGATTCACCTATAGAACAGGTCGCTTACTTGTCTCCGGAACAATGCTCACTGGAATCCGAGCCGGATGAACGATCAGATATTTATTCGCTTGGGATCGTCTTCTATGAATTGCTAACCGGAGAACTTCCATTCATGGCGGATACCGCTCCTGAACTGATGCTGAAGCACGCGGAAGTTCCTCCTCCGCCCCTAGCAGCATTTCGCTCGGATATTCCCGATGAGATCGAGCCGATACTGTTGAATGCGCTGGCGAAGAACCCGGATAAGAGGTACCAGTCGGCAGCGGCGTTTGCCGACGATCTTGCGGAAGCAGTTCGAGGTGAAGATGAAGACAATACGATTGTAATTCCCAAGGTCAAACCTGATTCTTCAATGGGTAACAATACGTGGAAGACCGCGTTTATCGTACTAGCTGGTATGTCGCTGCTTGCGTTCGGGATGATGTACTGGACGCAAACCCGTCGCGTCAATCCTGTCACCCAGCTCCCGGTAGATGCGGAAAGCCGTCCTGTGCAGCCGCTCAATCCGGCTACAGGCGTAAATGAGCAGGGAAATCTAATGACGCTTCCCCCAGGGACACTTGTTCAAGGAGACTCTACGATCCCGGATGTGGGTGGTGGAGGCGGCGATGGCTATGACCCATGGGCAAATGTTTCACCTCCCAGAGGTGGTGGAAGTACGATGGACCTTCCGGTTGGGCCGGGTGGAGAAGTCTACACGATACCAGGTGGTGACGGCAGTGTGTTTATGCCGAATCCGGATGGCAGCGGTGTGATTCTTGTTCCTAAGTATGTTCCGGAAGAGAGTCCGACCCCTCAAGCCAAGACCTCTCCGGTGACTGAAAAATCACCGGATACAGCCTCGCCTTCGCCGACTCCTTCAAAGACGACGAAACCGGTGGCGAATCCGACACCTAAAGCAACGACCCCGAAACCGGAGAAGCCAAAGGAGACTCCGGCGAAAAAACCGGATCCCAAGACGGAAAAGCCGACCTCTAAGAACCAGTCAATCAAATCAGGTGTCGAGGCGGACACATAATCCACCTTCATGGATATTTAGGAAAGCGCTTTGTCGATCAGATCGGCAAAGCCTTTTTCATTGTCGAAGGAAACATCGGTCAGACAAACGAAACATGGAAGCGAAAACTGGTCGGGACGTAGCTTGACGGCATCTTTCGCCGTCGTTACAAGCACTCCGGTCTCTTTTTGTTCTGCGGTCTTCTCTATACTCCTGGTTTCATCCTTTGTGTAACTATGATGATTATCAAATTCAAGCGTATCGACGAGGTTGATGTCATCTTTCACAAGGAGCGTTGAAAAGCTGCCCGGATTTCCGATTCCGCAAAACGCGATTGTCCGTTCATCCGGAAGACTGGAGGATACAAGATCACCGCGATAGAATTCGGCAAGTGATACATATGATCGGATTCTGGTCTTCGCAGAGAAGATCGGGAGGTTTGGAGCGATCGCCGAGATTTCCCTGATCGCACCTTCTGAATCGCCTACCTGTTCGGTCCTTGAAAGTACAACGGCATCGGCGCGCGCGAGGTTTTTAAGTGGTTCACGGAGTATGCCCCCGGGAATCGTTCGTTTGTTTCCAAAAGGGTTTGTGCTATCGACGACGAGAAGATCCAGTTCACGGCCTGCCTTTCGGTGCTGAAATGCGTCATCCAGAACAATCGCTGTAACATCAAACTTGTTTGCTGCCCATTTTGCAGCCGCGACACGGTTCTTATCAGAAATAACGATTGCTTTCTTTTTCAGTTTCTTTGCGAGCTCAAACGGTTCGTCACCCGCCTCTTCCGGGGTCGAATGTATCCTCGAAAGGTCGCTTACAAGAACGCGTTCCGATTCGTTCTTACGTTTGTATCCCCGGGAAATAATGCAAACTGTTTCCCCTTTCTCGAAAAGGTAGTCAGCAATATACGCAACTAGCGGAGTCTTGCCGGTACCGCCCACGGTTATGTTTCCAACTGAAATCGTCGGGGCAGGTAGTTTGTGAGACTTGAGCGCACCGCGGTTATAAAGCGAGTTTCTCGATTCGATAATCTTGCCGTAGAGCCAGCTTACGCCGTTTAGCATACGACAATTATCATTCGCGAGACGAAAGAATCAAAAGCGAAAGTGCTATTTGTTTGTAGTCTGGATCAATCTGTCCAACTTGATGCGGGCAGAACCGCTGTCGATGCTTTGCTCGGCGAGTCTCGCGGCGTGAAGCGGGTCCTCTGATTTCCCACCTACGATCAAAGCGGCGGCAGCGTTCGCTATTACTAGTGATCGGGCTTCATCCCGACGCTTGCTGTCGAGCACGTCACGAATGATTGCCGCGCTCTCTTTCGCGTTAGTAGCCTTTACAGATTCGAAATCTGAGGAAGCCAGCCCGAAATCGGCGGGCGTGAGATCGAATGTCTGAATCTTTCTGCCCGATACTTCGGCCACATAGGTTGGTCCGTTAATTGTAACCTCGTCGAGCCCATCCTGACCGTGAACAACCCATGCCTTGTGTGTCCCGAGCAAAGCAAGAGCCTGTGCCAACGGTTCTACCAGTGAACGGTGCCAGACTCCCAATACCTGGTACGGAGCTTTTGAAGGGTTCGAAAGGGCGCCCAGCAGGTTTAGAGTCGTGCGGATCCCGAGGCTTCGACGGGTGTCTGCGACCCTGCGCAGAGTCGGATGAAAAGAAGGTGCAAAAAGAAAACCTAATCCAGCGCCGTTTAAGCATGCCTGGGCCAGTTTCGGTTCCCCTGAGATGTTAACGCCCAAACCGGAAAGGGCATCGGCGCTGCCAATCTTGCTCGTCACACCTCTGCTGGTGTGCTTGGCGACCGCTAGACCGGCGCCCGCGACCACAAATGCCGCTGCTGTCGAAATATTGAAGGCCTTGACTGGACTGGAACCCGTTCCGGCTAGGTCTATAAATTTTGTGTGATGTGTTTCTATTGGAATGGCCTGCTCTCGCATTACACGAGCCATACCGGCAAGTTCCTCGTATGTTTCGCCTTTGCTGACGAGTGCTACAAGGCACCCCGCGATCTGGGCCGGGTTTGCATCCAGAGCGGTAAGTGCCTTGAAAAAGCGAGCTGAATCTGCAAAAGGGAGATTCTCGCCGCGCATAAGTCGAACGAGAAACTCGTGCAAAGGCGTATCTGCCTTCTTGCCGGGCACCGACATCGGCGCGTCTATCAGCCAGTCTGACATAAATTTAATTATATACGGAATTCCGGGAGATGTGCGGATCGAGAGTGTGGAAACCCCTGCATTCGACAGGGATAAATAAAGTATCTCAAATTGAAACGAAGTTGTGCAAGAGATTTTTTCCTTCGGGGGTCAAGATCGATTCCGGATGGAACTGTACGCCGAATAGCTCTAACTCCTTATGCTGCAGACCCATAACGACTCCTTCCCGAGTCTCCGCTGTTATTTCAAGGTCCTCAGGAAAGTTTGTTTTTGAGACTACCAGCGAGTGATACCGCCCAACTTCAAACGAATCAGAAATATTGCGAAAGAGGCCTTTGCCATTATGATTTACTCTCCAAGGTTTACCGTGAACAGGGTAGTCAGCTCGCTCGATCCTTCCACCATAAACCTGAGCGATCGCCTGGTGCCCCAGACAGACGCCGAGGATCGGAAACCTTCCGCTGAAGCGTCTTACGACTTCCATTGAAACTCCTGCGTCATCAGGAGTTCCTGGCCCCGGAGAGATAACTACCTTTCGTATCGAATCGGCATTATCAATTTGCTCACAGGTGATCTCGTCATTCTTACGAACCTCTATTTCTTCACCGAGTTCGCCGAGGTACTGTACAAGGTTAAACGTGAAGGAATCGTAGTTGTCGATCACAAGAAGCATAGGTGTGACAAAACTATTTGAGCAGTTCGACTGACTCCTTGTTTCCAGATTCCTTCGCCCAATCCAGCGCGGTTTTACCGGTCTTGTCCTTGAGCGACTTATCGGCACCTTTTTCCAGCAGGTACTCGACGATCGATTTCCGGGTTTCCGCGTCAATCCCAGTGTTCTGGGCGGCGTATGTTAGCGGTGAAGCACCATTTTTTTCGACCTTGTTCACTTCCGCGCCATTTTCAACAAGTAACTTGACGAACTCCAGCGTGGTTCGATTTCTGACACAGGCTTCAGAAAGCGGAAACGCGCCATCGCTGTCCGCTATATTCGGATCAGCACCGAGTTTTACCAGGCGCTTCATCATGTCCAAGTCGGCATTAAGAAGTGCTGCGTAGAGTGGGGATTGGTTGGTGACCCTTCCGTCTTTTCCGGTTACGTTCACATCCGCTTTCGCTTTTAGGAAAAAATTGACCGCACCTTCGTTCTGCTGACTTACCGCCAAATGAAACGGCCCGTTGCCTTGTTCATCCTGCAAATTGATGTTTGCTCTTCTGGCAATGACCCGAACGGATTTCAACTCCGTGTTCATAAGTGCAAAGGTCAAAGCGGTGAATCCATCCTTATCCTTGGTATTCGGATCCATACCGCCATCCATAAAGCCGTTAATGATTGCCGAGTCGCCGCCCTTTATCGCCCTGAAAAACTCATCTTTCGTAAACTTATAGCCGCGCATCTTAAGAAGACTCTTTGACATCTCCGGTGTGGCTTTCTCCGGTGACCCGCATCCTGTAAGACCCGCGAACGCACCAAATACGAGACAAATAACAACCAATCTCAAAACCATTAGACACTCCGTGATAATGCGGCTCAACCGAGCCCTGTACCTGTCAGCCAATGGCCGCCGTCGACCACGAGCGTAACCCCGTTGATATAGGAGGCTCCGTCCGACGCGAGGAAGACGGCTGAGTTTTCGATATCTTCGATCAGACCAAAGCGCTGAAGCGGAATCTTGCGCGTAAGGGCTTCTTTGAGTTGCGGGGGGAGAAGCCGTTTCATTCCTTCAGTGTCTTCGATCGGCCCGGGTGCGATACCGTTTACACGTATTCCTTTTCGTCCCCATTCGACTGCAAGGTTTCTTGTTATTGCGTCAACGCCTGCTTTCGCCGCTGAGACGTGGATTTGCATTGGCGTTGCAAGGTAATGCAGCGTTGCCGAGATGTTAATGATCTGACCACCATTCTTTTTCAGTTCTTCGTAAGACGCCCGGCAGACGTTGAAGGTACCTTTTGTATCTATATCGACAACGGTGCCAAAACCATTTGCCGAGAGTTCACTTGCCTTGCACAGGAAGTTTCCGGCGGCGCCATTTACAACAATATCGATCTTCCCGAAGTGATCTATGGTTGCTGCGATCGCTGATTCAACCGCTTCGTAATCGCGAACATCTGAAGCCACCGCGAAGCATTCTCCGCCACCGTCTTCAATGGTCTTCTTCATTGGTTCGAGGTTTTCGGTCTTGCGAGAAGTAATGGCTACCTTGGCGCCTGCTTTCGACAATGCGCGGGCTACCCCGCCGGTGATCCCGGTTCCTCCACCAGTTACAAATGCAACCTTACCCTGTAAGATATTCTCTCGAAATACTTTATTGGCCATGGCGAAATATTAACATATCGCCCCGGCAAAACTCATGCTTGAATTCTGAAGTTGGTACGCGCGATTTCCAGGTGTAAGCAGATCTAGTGGCTGAAAAGAAAATCATCATTTCGGTAATCGGATTCGTGGCTGTTACGGCGGCCGCTGTCTTCTCGTTTTCTTATTTTGGAAAAGCGCAGACGCCTCTTAGAAATGCCATACCAAAAGACTCTTTAGCGTATGTGGAGGTACGTGATGCGGGGAAGATCTACGAACAGCTGCTTCGGAACGCAGAGAGTCCGGAAGCTGGGGCCTATGATTTCCTCGATGGAGTGAGAATTGGAATCGCGGTAACCGGCCTTAAAGCATCCGAGGAAGCGGTAACAAGCGATGCGTCAATCGTAAACGTTCAACCGGAATTCGTTTCCGTGATAGAGACGAACGCCTGGAGCTGGCAGATCAATGGCGTCCTGGACGGTCCGGTACATGATCTGATCTCGTCCCGATACGGAGAAGGCGTCAAGCGAAGCACATATTCCGGAAACTTTGGAAAAGTTGTGAAATGGAGGGCCTCCGATGAAGACCTCGCGTTTGCGGCGATTTCAGGTTCTCGAATCGTTCTTGGCAATTCCCGCGAAGCACTGGAGTCCACTCTCGAAGGTTTGAATGGCAAAGCGGACGTAGGCAAAGTTTTTGGAGAGACTCTTGATGAAAGGCTCGACTTAAATCCGGAAGCCATGATTGTCGGGTATTTTCCGAAAACCGCGATCGAGAGTTTTGCTGAGGTCGTTGGTGTATCGGCGGCGGTAAGCGGGACTGAAAATGAAGGGTTCAGGAGCTTCATAGCGAGGGTGCTTCCCTCGGTCCTCAGGTCGACAGCTGAAGAGATCACGTGGACCACACGAATCGTGGACGGAGAATTCACGGATGTCGTGAGCGTGTATACAACAAAAGATGTTCGCGAAGTGTTTTCCGAAACCATGAAGCCCGGAGCAAAGGGTGCGGACGACGCTCTCGACCACATTCCGAGCGGTTTTGTTTCTGCCTCCAGATATCGTTTGAAGCGTCCGGTTTTGGCCTACCGGAGCCTGTTGCTCACCGCAGCCAATAAAGCGGACCCGGTAACCGGTAGGTTGATAGGAGCTTTTTCTAGCTCTTTGCTGGAACCCTATGGAGTTTCAGATCCCGAAAGGTTTCTTAAGGCTGTCAAGGGCGACATTCTTACGGTGCAACGGGCCGATGACGAGTCGTCGGTGGCAGTAATGATCAAAGACAGGGAGCTGATAATTCAGTCTCTGAACAGCGGATTCACCACGGATCCTGCTTCAGGCCGAAAGGATTCCGAAGAATCATGGCTGACACTGGATGACTGGGCAGCCGTCCTCATAGAATCTGAAAAACTGATTCTTGGTGAAAAAAAATCGGTTTCGGCATCACTTGTTACCGATCACAGCCATCCTTCCGAGGTGTGGGACCTGATCAAAGAACTGAAAAAGTCTGATTCGGTAGCGATGACTATTACCAATGATGGCGATGAATACTTGTTTGGCAGGAAACGGGTCAATGGTGGCTACTATTTAACTGAGACCAGCTTCCCCGGGGGGAATATAGAAAGGAGCTACAGATCGAAATTTGGATTCGCGGGGAGTTTTGTCTCTTCATTTTCTGCTGATTGAGGTCAACTCCGTGCGTATTTTCTAAAATTACCTGCGTTCTCGGCAATCCATTCCTCCGCTTCTTCATAAAAGAGAAATCGCTGTTCATCCGCTTTGAAGGCTGGAGTATGAACATGCCGGCGACCGTTCTTATAGACTGGGGGATGAAAGACATGCAGCATCTCATGATACATCACGAACTCGAGAACGAATTCCGGAACTCCGCGTTTGTCGAGGGAACGGCTTATGATTATCGTGTTGTGCGCCTCATCATGGTGACCGAGGCGCCTAAACGTCGGACGTTCTGACCAGGATAGTTCCGGCATTTCTAGATCGCGGTCGAAGTACTCTGCGTTTAGTTTTCTAAAGACCTCTTCGAGATCGAATCTTTCGCCGACAGGCGAGGTGATACGTTTCGTGCCGCGTAAACGTTTCTTCTCCAAAGCGAGTGCCGCGAACGAATCTTCCTGAACAAATCTCTTGTAGATGTTTCTGAGCTCGGAAGGGATATTCTTGTTTAGAAGTTTACCAACAAGAATGTAGGCGAGTGCACGATGGGCAGATTCCGGAGCATTCTCAAAAGTGTCTGAAATTCTGACGTAAATTTTCTCGTTGCGAATTCTGATCGTGTGGTTAGTGTTGACGTAAGGGTAGTATTCAACGACAATTTCGGGTGCCGCATGATTTTTTCTCAAGGCCTTGAAGGCCTCGACATAGAATTTTTTGGCGGTTTCCGGTTTAAGCATTCGCGTGAATGTTATACATAGTTAAACACTTTCTTCTTGACAGGATAGAGCTCAAAATGCTATCCAATTAATGACAGCATATCTCAATAAAGATATGCATTGAAGCGTCCTCAAATCGAGATGTCATCCCGTGATATTAACTCAACATCCGCAAAGGATACGGACTTTCCTGATGTTCGCGGAAAGATGATACTCTCGGCTATCGTAAGCGAACATCTCATCACAGGCGAGCCCGTAGGTTCCAAGAAACTCGCCAAAAAGTTCGCGAACGAATCCGGCCTAAGTTCTGCATCAATCAGAAACGTAATGGGGGATCTTGAGTCCATGGGGCTCCTAGTCCAACCGCATACGTCAGCCGGAAGAGTCCCTACCGATGAAGGATATCGATACTACGTTGATAACCTTCTAGGGATTTTGAGTTTGTCTGAATCCGATCTTCGTTTGATAAACAGCGAGCTCGGGCTGGATGAACTCCAGGGCGAAGAAACTCCGGACAAATTACTTGAACGGACTTCGCAGCTTCTGTCAGCTCTTTCAAATAATATCGGCATTGTCGTTTCGCCTTCATTGGCGCATGACCGGCTGGAGCACGTTGAGTTTGTGAACCTTGCTGACAACAGGGTTCTGGTAGTCCTGGTTGCGACTCCAAACATTGTTCATAACAAGATCATACGTTTGGCGGAACCGTTTAAGCAGGACGAGCTCGACCGCACGGCGCGATATCTCAACCGCGAGTTTTCCGGAAGAAGCCTTCTGGCAATTCGAGCGGAGATTCTCACGCTCATGCATGAGGAGAAATCGCTCTTTGACGAGCTGCTTCAAATGGCCATGATCCTGACCTCTCAGAGTATCGAGGATGATGGAGACCGGCACGGCGAAGTCTATGTGGGTGGTGCCTCAAACATTCTGACAAAGAGTGATTTTGCGGACCTCGACAAACTTCGCGAACTACTCCGGACGATCGAGGAGAAATCGCGGCTCGTTAAGATTCTTAACGAATGCGTTTCAGATGACTCTCCGGAGAAAAATCACGTCCGTGTTTTAATCGGAAGTGAGAATTCAGCCGATACCCTCCAGGACTGTGCGCTGATCACAGCTCCGTACCGCACACACGGTGGTTCAGCGCTGGGAACTTTGAGCGTCTTAGGCCCAACCCGGATCGAATACGCAAGGATGATTTCGGTCGTCAGCTATTTGGCCCGCAAATTAGAAGAGGTCATGCTCAAAGAATCCTCAAGTCGATAGTCTTCGTAAGTCACACAGATGGAACCGATAGACAAAACCAAAAGCGATGTGCTTGAAACTGATGCGGACGATCTCCCGTCCGTGGACGAGTTCATTAAACAGCTGGAAGAACGGGAAAAAGATCTCGATATTTCATCGGATTTAGTGATCGAGGTCGGTGAGTCCGAAGTTGAGCACGAGAACATACATGATTCATTCGTGTCTCAGGCTGACGTCGAGATCCCGAAGGAACCTGCACCCGTTGTCGAAGCGGAGCCCGTAATTAACAGTGCTGCATCTGACGCAACCGGAAGCGAGGAAGTTAGGGAGTTAAGAGAAAAGCTCTCCGCGCTGCAGGCTGATCGTGATGATATCCGCGATGCCCTGCACCGCCAAAAAAGAGATTTTGAGGGTTACCGATCGCGCATCGAACGAGAGCGCGAGAAGATGTTCATTAACATGGTAGGCAGGCTGGCGACCCAAATGCTGCCGGTACTGGATAACCTGAACAGGGCCCTTGATTCATATTCTGGTGACACAGAATCTAAGCCGATGGATCCTAAAGACTTTTTGGAAGGCATCGTGCTTGTAAACCAACAACTTAATGAGGTTCTCACAGGTATGGGAGTTCAGCCCATTCCGGCAGTTGGAGAACCGTTTGACCCCAATATTCACGAGGCTGTTGCGACTGAACCGGACGAAAAGCATCCGCCTAACACCGTTACCCAGGAGCTGCTAAGAGGATACCGCGTTGATGAAACCGTTATTCGTGCGTCGATGGTTAAAGTCTCGGCAGCCCACTCACCAAAAGATTCTCCCGATCTTGAAGTCGAGTAGCCTCGGCTCATCCCCAGGTTTTTCACAAGGACCATTTTATGAGTAAAGTAATCGGAATCGATCTAGGAACAACAAACTGCTGTGTTTCTGTAATGGAAGGCGGCACCGTTCAGATCATCCCCAATAAAGAGGGTGGACGTACGATGCCCTCTGTCGTAGGTTTTACCGAAAAAGGGGAAAGATTGGTCGGGCAGATCGCCAAGCGCCAAGCTGTAACCAACTCAACCAATACATTGTTCGCGGTGAAGAGACTCATCGGGCGGAAATTCGATGCGCCTGAAGTCGAAAAGATGCGTGAAAACAGTCCTTTTGAGATTGTTGAAGCACCAAACGGAGACGCTCATATACGTGTCGTGGAGCAAGTCCACAGTCCACCTGAGATCTCCGCAATTGTTCTTCAGAGGCTAAAAGACTCCGCAGAAGAGTTTTTGGGTACGACTGTAACTGAGGCCATCATTACGGTTCCGGCGTATTTTGATGACATGCAGCGGCAGGCTACTAGAGATGCCGGTAAGATTGCCGGTTTGGAAGTTGAGAGAATTATCAATGAGCCTACGGCTGCCGCACTGGCATATGGTTTTGACAAACAGATATCCGAACGAGTCGCTGTATATGACCTTGGCGGCGGTACGTTTGATATCACGATTCTCGAAATAAACGACGGTGTGTTCGAAGTGCTCTCGACCTCGGGAAACACATTCCTCGGCGGGGAGGACTTCGACCAAAGGATCATTAACTGGCTAGTTGAAGACTTCAACACGGAACACGGTATCGATCTAAAAGAAGACCGTCTTGCACTCCAAAGACTTAAAGAAGGTGCAGAACGCGCGAAATGCGAACTGTCTTCCGTTAGTGAGACGACAATAAACCTTCCGTTTATTGCTGCGGACTCCGCCGGCCCGAAGCACGTCAACACTGTCCTGACACGAGAAAAATTTGAAGAGTTGGTTCAAGACTTGGTCGAGTCATCGGTCGAGCCATGCCAAAAGGCACTTTGGGACGCCAAACTTCAGCCCGAGGATATTGACAAGGTGATTCTTGTCGGTGGACAGACCCGGTCGCCAATTATCACAAAGACCGTCACAGAGGTATTTGGAAAAGAGCCATCAGCTGAAATCAACCCTGACGAAGTAGTTGCCATGGGAGCTGCGATCCAAGGTGGTGTTTTGACTGGCGACGTTAAGGACATCGTCCTGCTGGACGTATTGCCTTTGAGTCTCGGTCTTGAAACCCGCGGCGGCTTGTTTGTGAAACTAATCGAGAGAAACTCGACTATTCCGCTCAAGAACATGATGACTTTTACGACGGTTGTTGATAATCAGCAGTCTGTAGAGATTCATATTCTTCAGGGTGAACGGGAGATCGCGAGTGCAAACCGGAGCCTCGGTAAATTCGAATTGGTTGGTATTCCGCCGGCGGCACGAGGCGTTCCGCAGATCGATGTTGAGTTTGAAGTCGATGCGAACGGGATCGTAAGTGTTTCCGCGAAGGACAAGATGACTGGACTTGAACAGGCAATGCAGGTCACGCCGTCATCCGGCCTTGCGCCAGACGAGATCGATCGCCTGATCATGGATGCAGAGAAGTCCCGCGAAGCGGATGCCCAGGAGAGAGAGGTTATTAACCTCAGGAACAAGATTATTTCTCTTATCGAAAACACCCGGAAAGGTATGGCCGAATTCGGTTCTGAGCTGCCGGGCGACCAGCATGTAAAGATCACTGAAGTTCTTGCGAAGGCCGAGGGAGAAGTTGATGATGCGGATTTGGTTCAACTTGAGCCGCTGCTCAAGGAAGTTGAGGTTGCTGCTTCGGAACTGACCGAAGCGCTGATGGCACTCGCTTAGCATTCCGCACTTGAGAATTTCGGTTCAATGACCGATTATTTATAGAACGTTGGTTCGATTGGCCGGCGTTCTTTTATTTTTAGGTGATGGAATTATAAACGTAATGACGAAACGAGATTATTACGAGATACTTGGCGTTGAAAAAAACGCCACAGAAACAGAAATCAAACGGGCTTACCGGCGGTTGGCGGTAAAGTTCCATCCTGATAAGAACCCGGACGATAAAGAAGCCGAGGAGAAATTCAAGGAAGCCGCCGAGGCTTATTCAGTCCTTTCTGACGCACAGAAGAAGAGTCAGTATGATCGGTTTGGCCATTCGGGACTTGGCGGCCAAGGCGGCTATGACCCCGGTTTCTCCAATATTGAAGACATCTTTGACCTCTTTGGTTTTGGCGATATGTTCGGTGGCGGCGGCAGGCGCCGGTCGACTGTCCAACGCGGTGCGGATCTTCGGTATGACCTTGAGATAACTCTTGAGGAAGCCGCTCAGGGCAAGGACGCCAAGATTGACGTTCCCAGGCTTGAGAAGTGTGAACCGTGCGAAGGGAAGGGAACTGCCGAAGGAAGCTCACCCGAGACTTGCATCACATGCTCCGGCAGTGGGCAGACGCGCTACCAACAGGGTTTCTTTAGTGTCATGCGAACTTGTCCGAATTGTTCAGGCAAGGGGCAAATCATCAAGAACCCGTGCTCAGAATGTAAGGGAGCCGGAAGAATCCAAAGCAGCAAGACCCTTGAGGTCAAGATCCCGGCCGGGGTTGAGACTGGTTCGCGCTTGCGCGTGAGCGGAGAAGGCGAAGCAGGTGTTAACGGGGGTCCTACCGGCGATTTGTATGTATTCGTACACGTTGCCGAGCACGACACGTTTGAGCGGCAGGGCACGAATCTTTACACATCGGCTCCGATATCTTTCGCACAGGCCGCTTTAGGTGCTGAGATAACGGTCAAGACGCTTGAGGGCGAGGAAGAACTAAAAATTCCCGCCGGAACTCAAACCGGAACGGTCTTTAGAATTAAGGGTGGTGGAATGCCTGATCTGGGCGGACGCGGAAAAGGCGAACTATATGTTGCTGTTACGGTTATGACGCCCAAGTCGCTCAACAAGGATCAGAGGGCTCTTTTTGAGAATCTTGCTGATATTGAGGACGTTGAGTTTGAAGAAGAAGGCTTTATGGACCGGGTCCGCAACATCTTTGGCTAGGATTCGGAAGTCTTTTTGGCAATAATTTCGAAGAGGATGTTCTTTGGGAATATCCTCTTTATTTTTGCCTCGAGTCCTTTGGTGTTTGCACCCTTGAGAGCAGATCTGTCGAAAGAAGGGCTATTCCAGAGTACATCGACTGGCAGACGGGTAAAAATCTCTTTCACGCGTTTTTCGGTAAAGTGAACAGTATGGTCCGCAAACGGACCGATCTCGAACTTGATCCCGGCACTGTTCCAGAAACCATGCAAAGAAGAGATTGGCTGATAGATCGGGTGATGCGTATTGACCGAGAAGTACAAAATACCCTCCGGTTTAAGGACGCGAACAAGCTCATCGACAATCTTCTCCGGATCCGCCGCGTGGTCGATCACGTTATCACTCAGCACAACATCAAAAATTGCGTCGTCAAAAGGGAGTTCCTCGCCAATCGAGGCTACGGTTGTCGCATCGTTTTGCCATAAAGGAAAAAGGCTCTTGTATTCTACTGCCAGCGGATCAATTCCCACCGCCAGCATCTCTTCAAAACCAAAGATCAACCCGTGTGCACCGCTCCCGACTTCAAGCACTCTCGAGTCCGGCTCGATGGGCTTGTGTTCTTCGAGCATTGTCCGGATCTTTTGGGCGCGAGCCTTAATTGTGAGCGCGGTCATGTGCGGGTCGCCTGTCATGGCGGCGGACTTCTTTTCCTGGTAGTCCAATTGGCGTTCCACCGCTCTTTCACCACGCTCCCGGCGCTTCCTGTCTGCAGTCGATTCACCAGTTTTTCGTTGGTAGGTCATTGTTAAGCCAGCTTTGAGCGAACTTCGTCGCTAACAGCCTTTCCGTCCGCGTTTTTTCCTTCGAGACCGGCAAGTGCCAGCTTCATTACTTTGCCCATATCCTTCATAGACTCTGCACCAGATTCCGCGATAGCCGACTCGACGGCCTCCTTGATCTCTTCGGGTGTCGCCGCGGCGGGCAAATAATTATCGATAACATCTATTTCGGCCAATTCAGCATCGGCCAGTTCCGGTCTCCCTCCCTTTGAATACTGCTCAGCGGAGTCACGACGTTGTTTGACAAGGGTCTTGAGCAACTTGATGACATCTTCATCGGTAAGTTCCTCTCCTCCGTCTTTTTCTTGCTTTGTTATCGACGATTTGACCATTCTAAGGACGGAGAGCTCTTCCTTTTCTTTTGCTCTCATGGCCGATTTCATGTCTTCGGTTATCTTCTCTTTAAGGCTCATAATTTACGAGAAAGCAGTTTTGCTCTATTATTTACCAACTCCAAATCGAGTAGGTCTGCTCAATAATAGATGCTGACAGCAAAATCTTCAATTTTCAGAACGTATTGGCTTTACGGGTGTGTCGCAGGGCTTTTCCTTGCGGTTTTTTCTGCCTACCCCCAGATCAAGCTCCAACTAAATCAAGGCGATGCCTGGCAGGGGCACTACGCCTATAACGACATTGATGAGGTGGCGTACGCCGCATACTTGAAAGCATTGATTGACGGACGGCCGCGAAAAAATGATCCCTACACCGGACGTGATGACTCTTTGGAAGACCCCCAACCCGAATCCTTGTTCTCAATTCAGTTCGCGGCCCCCTATTCGGTCGCGATCCCTGCACGGATATTCGGCATATCGGCACCGACTGCGATGACCCTTGCTGGCGTGATCGCGGCATTCTTGACTGCGTTTATATGCTTTATCCTCATACGGGAGGTTTCAGGCCATACAGTCCTCGGATTCGCCGGAGCACTGTTCGTGCTGTGCGGAGGCGCTTTGTTCGCGGGAGAGGGGGCCATTGGTGAGATTACCGGTACCGGATTCCCTTATCCCTATTTTCCGTTTCTAAGGCGCTATGTGCCTGCGGTGCCCTTTCCCGTCTTGTTCTTTCTTTTTTATTCGGCCTGGAAGCTTCTAAAGTCTGAGGACGGGAAGCGAGTGGCTGTTTGGACTCTTTCCGTAACTGCGGCATTTTCCTATCTCGTTTTCTCATATTTCTATATTTGGACAACGGCTGCGGCATGGCTGTTTTCGTTGGGGCTGGCTGTCCTTGTTTTTCGGCCCGATGGCTGGAAATCGATGACCAAACGATTGTCGATTGTCGCAGGAGCCTGCGTGATTCCATTGGGCATTTACGGTTACCTGCTTTCACAACGCGGGGAGTCGATGGATAACGTGCAGCTGCTGGTCCATTCGAGATCATTGGATTTGGATCGAATGCCAATGATCATTTCTATCGTATTGGCAGTTTGTCTTGTTGCTGCCGTAGCAGCCCGGGTATTGGATAAAAGTTCACTTAGGTTTGCATTCGCCGCAGCCACGATATTTGTTTCTGTGATTCTGTTTAACCAGCAGGTGGTCACAGGAATGTCGCTTCAACCGATACACTACCAGGTTTTTGTCGGTAACTATGTTGCCGGCCTTGCGATCGTGCTTGTTGCGGGCCTTATGCTCGCGAAGCTAAAGAGCGCCGAGTCCAATGCAGTGACTGCTACTCTGACTGTTGTTGCCGTACTTTCAGTGGTTTGGGGCTTCGTGGAATGTCATTACACGGTAAGGGTTCTGGATGAGGCGAATGTGATAAGGGACAAGGGAATGGCCGTCGGCCGTTTACTTACTGAAAGTGCAGCTCAATCCCCGGATCCTTTTCATGATACCGTTTTCGCCGTTTCGAATATCTATGGTGATGATGCTCCGACGATCGCGCCCCAAAATGTGCTCTGGGCGAGGCATCAGCACGTCTTCGCCGGTTTATCGTGGAATGAGAGCAAAGAGAGGTTTTACCGATTCTTGTATTTCCGGGATTTGGACCCGGAATGGTTGGATAACCAGTTAAAACGAGGGAACTTTGTTGCAACGATTGCGCTATTTGGTTGGGGCAGGCACACTAGCCGGCTGAGTGCGGAATCGACTCCGCTAACCTATGGTGAAATCGAAGATGAGGTGAAGAAATTCAGAACTTTCGTCGAAGGATTCGGAGCTACGCAAGCCTATGAACCAAACCTCAAATATCTTGTGGTTCCGGCCGGTCAAAAAAATGAATTTGAAAATCTTTCACGTTGGTATACGAAAAGGCTAATCAAAGAAGCAAACGGGAATTTGGTTTTCGACTTGAGTGCCGTGTCGACAAAAAAATAGGCTGTCACAAATACGACAGCCCATGTTTATTCAACTATAATTATTGCTAAGCGGCCAACAAATCGTTTGAGACTTCGGCAAAAACCCTTCTGCCGTTCAATGCGTCATCAATGATTTCCCTTACCGCCGATGCATCCGGATTAACATCCATTCTTGCACAGGCTTTTAGGTGCCTGACAATTCCTTCTGATGCAATTTCCAACGGCTCACCGGCAAGTTTTGAAAACCGGCGCGCCTGAATGTGATCGATCTGCAAGATTCTGTCTTGCAAGGTCATCGGTTTAGCTGCTGCTGCCACGTTTGTTATTCTCCTTCCTTTTATTAGAAAACAAAATCAACCTAGTTTGTGAAAAAAATCTCAAACTCGGTTAGTAGTAAAAGTCCAAAATCTGAAAAAATTCAAAAATCAAATGACCAAAGGGGGTCAACTAGTAAAACTTTACGGAATATTAAGGTCTCCAGAACCGGAACGCTTAATCTAAGAAATTCCAATGTTAACAAAGTGCTAAGTGTTTGTCACTATTTTTTTTGACCTGTGGTTGCGGGGGTCGAAGTGCGTTGTTTCCTAGATAAAAAGGCCGCCGCGACTATTCGCAGCGGCCCCTTAAAAGCTTGGAATTAAGCCTATGCAACCGAATCTTTCATCGCCTTGCCAACACGGAACTTAACCGTCGTCTTTGCAGGGATTTTGATCGGCTGGCCCGTAGCAGGGTTTCTGCCTTCGCGAGCTTTACGATGTGCTTTTACCAATTTTCCAAAACCGGGAATGGTGAATTCATCATTCGTCCTTACTTCTTTCTTTGCGAGATCAGAGAGCGTGTTAAAGAAGTCCTTAGCTTGAGCTTTGGTCAAGCCAGTTTTGTCAGCCATATGGCCAACAATTTCAGTCTGTGTCATACGAGCCATTGTTAAGTTTAACCTCCAGTTAATTTGAAAACGTGATTTTAGTGAAATACTGCTCGCTTTCGCGGGCAAAAAGTCAGGGGCCTTTGTGTTGCATTGCTCACGTGGGTGGTCGGGGCGGCAAGATTCGAACTTGCGACCTCACGGTCCCAAACCGTGCGCACTGCCAGGCTGTGCTACGCCCCGGTTTTTTTGATTGTTTGATGCGCAATGCTCAACCAAAAGCCGAATTTTATAGGCCAAAACGTAAATGGTCAAGTTACCAGCCCCGAATTGTTCTCAAGAAAATCTACCAGTTTTTTTGCTGCAAGAGCACGATGACTAAGGCCGGATTTAGTTTTATCGGACAGCATTCCAAAAGTTTCATCAAATCCGTCCGGGACAAAAATCGGATCATAGCCGAAACCATTGGAACCAAAGGGTTTAGTCTCGATTCTCCCGCAACATTCAGCAGATACTGTTGTGAGTACATTCCCATGCGGATCCGCAATCGCGATCGCGCAGCGAAATCGGGCCTTCCTTTCTTTACCTTTCATTCCCTCTAAAAGGCCTAAAAGTTTTGCATTATTAGCCGAGTCATTTGCCTTTAAACCTGCAAAACGGGCTGAAAATACGCCCGGACGACAATCGAGGGAAAAGACCTCAAGCCCCGAATCATCAGCGACAGCATGCAAACCCGAAGCAACTGAATAGCCAACAGCCTTCTTCTCCGCATTTTCTTCGAAGGTCAGACCGTCCTCTTTGGGCTCAGGGATGGGATCAATATCTGAGAGAGAAATAATCTCGAAATGGAGGTGTCCAAGCAAACGCCGGAGTTCCCCGATTTTACCCGGATTCGTGGTTGCAATAAGTAGTTTTTTCATAAGGAGAAAACCGAGTTGCGATATTAGCAGGAAGCTACGATCGCAGCAAAACGGTTTCCAGAATATCATTGGCAAAATATAAGCAAATAAGGGACTTAGCTTGATCAGCCAGCTTTCTTTTTAAATTCTGCAAACTGATCTTGCCGGAAATTGCGTTTTTTCTCCGGTCGCGATTGAATTTGGTTTGTTCAAAATTGTTTAAATTACGCCAAAAAAATTGAAATATAGTCGAATTAGATGTATAAATTAAGTAGCGGGTAATTCGCCCGCGTCCTTCTTGTTAAGCCCGCATTCACTCAAGCAAACTCCATTTCGAGAGAGGCTTACCCTTTGAACAACGGAACCCCTGAATTAAAAGAAAACGAAGCTCCAGCTGTGCCTACCGGCGCGAGCGATCTCACGGTTGCCGCGCCCGTTGGTACAGCAAGCGATATCGAGTTTCAGCTTGGCCTTTGGCTTTCCGGTCTCGAAAGCTTCCTAAAACTCCGGAGCAACACGCTTGTTGAGGAGAGCAGGAACTCACAGGATTGGTCAAAGGAGTTTCGGCTCACCCATTCTGTACTTTTGTTGTGCTCACAGCTTTCACTAAAGTTTTCCAATGCGATCTCTTTATATTCAGAAGACCTTAAATCAGAGAAACAGGAAAACAAAGAAACTACTGCGGGGCTGACCGGAGATCCTGATGGCATCCTCGAACTCGCATTTGCTCTTCGGGAGTCTGTTTTGCTAAGCGAAGGGCTATTGCGCGCGGCTCCGCTGAATTTCGAGGAATGGATTGCCTGGAGCAACTCTTTGGCTGACAAGTTGAAGAATGTTTCTGCAGTAAAACAGCTCATAAGGAATGCAGAAAGCGAGGGCGAAAAGTTTTTACCTGAAGGATTGAAAGAGCTCTTGGAAAACAAGAACCTGCCGTCGGCGTGGCAAGCGGATCTGCAGGTTGTGATTCCTCACTTCGCTAAGATCTTGAAATGGCTGAATGTTGTTGGTGAAATGCTTAGGGAGGACAAGCCGCTTAAGACTTCGCTTGTGCTCTTCGCGCGAATCAACGAACAAATGCGAGAAATGACGACCTACATCAATAACCGCCTTTTGAGGTTTCCGGATGAAAAGGATCCGTTGTTCGGCTCCCTGGACGGCGCCGCCTACACCGCCTCAATCGAACTCCGTAAGGTGTATGAGCAGGAACTAAAGGGGCTCGCGGAAATACGTCCGGCTCCTCAAATCTATGCCAAGATCGAAACTGCGTACGCGCTATTAAACGACAGTCTGCAGCTCACGCTTATTAACTTTGCAAGACTCATCGATTCGAGTATCGAGCCAACCGACATTTTTCCGGGACTTCAAACGAAGGAAGAGCAATCACTTGTTCTCCGTGAAAACATGTGGAACATGCTGCAGTCCGTAAAAGAGGCGGAGCAGGAGCCGGATGTTTATCCTATCGGTAACCTGCGAGAACAGATGGAGGCATTCAGGGACCAAAACCTCTATTACCTTTTTTACAAGGATATGGAAACGGTTGACCGTTTTATCGAAGAGGTACTTGTTACCGACGACAAGAAGGACCTCGTTCCGATCCTGCATCGATTCGGCGCATACCTCGAGACTTTGTTAGGGCTGGTGAATATGCGCGTCGTGCTTGCGAACCACCCGTTTGAGCCGCTCGCGTGCGATCCTCATGAAATGTTTGTCTAGCTTGCTACTGAGAACGGAGCGTCCCTAGCGGTTTCCTCAAAAGCACGTCAAAACTCGCGATCGTGCCGCAGAGCGTTACAAGAAGAATCGTTATCCCGATACCCGTCAGCAAAAGCCAAGGGCTTCCCTCCCAATCGATTTTTAGAATCTGAACTGAGACTGCGTATGAAAGCAGCCACGCAAACAGTGCCCCTATAGCTCCGGCCATCGTTCCAAGAATGCTGTACTCGGCCACGAGGATAGTCGTCAGCGTGCGTCGCTTCGCACCAAGAGTCTTCAATACCGCATTCTCGTAAACCCTTTGTGACTTTGTAAGGGTAACGGAACCAATCAAAATCAAGATCCCGCTGAGAATTACAAACGACCCGACAAACGAGATCGCCAATACAAAGTTCTCAACGAGTTGCTTTACTACCGCCACGATTTCCGCGACATCGACAATCTGAACATTGGGATATCTCTCAAGCACATCGCGTTGGAGAGCTTGTCTTTGTTTTGCGGGCAGACGCTTTAGGATATTTGCAGCGTAAGATGTAGGCGCCGTTTCCAGATAACCCGGCCGGAAAACAAAAAGAAAGTTTGTTCTTGAATTCCGAATGTCGAGTTTCCTGATATTTGCTACTTGTGCTGTCAGCTTGCGGCCGGAGATGTCGAACGTGATCGAGTCTCCGGGTTTCACTTTTAACGGCCGTGCCATAGAGTCCATTACTGAAACCTGAGGCAGACCCTTTGGCGCTTTGTCCCACCAAAGACCGTCTACCACGTTTTCACCCTCATCGAGATCGGGTCGATAGGTCACGGCAAATTCCCGGCCGATCCGTCCCTGCTGCTGCCTCACCTCCCGGTCGTCGTACGCAAAGGCCTTACCGTTAATGTGTGAGATTCGTGCGCGAACTGTCGGAATGATCTCGGCTTCCTCTCCGATCGCAGTCTTAACCAATTTTTCAAACCCTTCGACCTGGCTTCTTTGTATATCGAAGAAAAAGAAGCTGGGCAGCTTTTCGTTTCTCGAGAAATCAAATTCGCGCTGCAGGTTTGTTTGAAGTGATTGAACCGCTAGTACTACGAATACCCCCAGACCTACCGCCAGTAAGATCACCTTGGTTTGATTTCCGGGCCGGTGCAGGGAGTTCAACGCCTGGCTGATCGAAAACGAACCAAATTTTCGAATCTTGCGAAGAAACCAAACCAGTAGGAATGATGCGGCGTAAAGACAGGCGGATGTCACTGCAATCCCAACCAAAAAGAATGCCCCAACACGAAAGGAACCTGCCTGCCATGAAGCCAGCGCCAAAAGCATGAGAACGCACAGAAGTCCGACGATTGCCTTCACTGGGTCCAGTCGTCTTAATTTGTCATTGTTGTCATCATGCAGCAATAAACGGGGCTTGATATTTCTCACCTGGAGCAACGACATTGTCGAAAACAAAAGGGAAATGAACACGCCCAACAGAATCCCCTGCAATCCAATTAATGGCGGAACCAGGTAGCTCATTGCATCCGGAAGCGCATCATTAAACTCCGCGCGAGCCCACCAAAGACCGAGTTGGGCGAGAAACACTCCGAACGCGCTTCCCAGGAACCCCAGCACCCCAATTTGGAGCAGATAGGCAAGCATTATCATGTTTCCACTCGCCCCCAGGCATTTCAAAACGGCGACCGCCTTTCTTTTTTGCTCAACAAACACACGGGCGACGTTCCAGACCCCTACTCCGCCAAGAACGAGAATCAGGAGGCCAGTCAGCGAGAAGTAGTTTTCGGTTCGTTCAAACTGCTCGCCCAGTCTTTCTTGTGTTTCTCGGTAAGAGAGCACTCGCACCGGGGTCCCGCGAAGAGCTTCGCGAAGCTGTTCTACAAGGGGTGTCGGATTCGCTGATGTCCGGTAGAGAATCCGGCGTCTGATCCGCGATCTGTTGCGTTCAAACCCGGCGGCCTCGAACGCAGTCTTAAGCACAAAAACACGGGCACCAAGTCGAAGTCCACCGCTGCCCCCCGGTTCCTCGTCAAATGTTCCAGTAACTACGAACTCCGCATCGGCAATACTGATCTTGTCTCCGATTTTGATCTTCAGTTCTTCCAGAAGAATTGGCGCAACGACCGCACCACGGTTCTTCAGAAGTTCAAAATCGAAATTCTTGCCGCCCGGCATTACAAACTCGCCAACAAGCGGGTACGGGGGCTCGACGGCCTTTATCGCGACAAACTCAACCGACTCGTTATCTGCATCAACCGGGCGCGCCATCGCTGTCGCTTCTACCAATTCGTTTCGTGCTTCAACTATTGAAGACTGCTCGATGACATTCTCAATCCTCGCTATCTCGCTTGGCGAAAAGACGTTGTTCGAATCGATTACTATATCGGCATTCAGAAGTGCTCGAGCGTCACCGGCGACTGCGTGACCCAGATTCTGAATCAATGACCGCAGGGCAACGATCGACCCGACGCCGATTGCGATGCACAGAAAGAAGAACAGCAGCCGCTTCCATGACGACCTTATTTCTCGTTTTGTAAGGTTGAGGACGAATTCCATAGGCTCTAGGTTGCGGATCCGGAATCGGAATCTATACGTCCGTCAACAAGTACGATCTGCCTTTGAGCTCTCTTTGCGAGATTCATGTCGTGCGTTACAAGGATCAAAGTGATTTGGTGTGTTTCGTGCATTTGGAGCATAAGATCAAAAATATGCGAACCGTTTTTTGAATCCAGGTTTCCGGTCGGTTCATCGGCGAGGAGGATCGCAGGCCGGTTCGCGAATGCCCTGGCAATGGCTATGCGCTGCTGCTCACCGCCTGATAATTCTGAGGGGTAATGATGCCCTCGATTTGTCAATTCCACGTCCGCAAGCAACTCTTCAGCTCTGGCCCTTGGGTTCTCAGCTCCATTGATTTCCAGCGGAATCATGACGTTTTCGAATGCTGTGAGGGAAGGGATGAGGTGAAAAGACTGAAAAACGAATCCGATTTTCTTACTTCTCGTTTCTGCCAGTTCGTCCTCGCTCATTGAAACAATGCTGTCGTTATCGACCAGTATTTCGCCGCTGGATGGAGAATCGAGGCCCGCTATCAAACCGAGCAATGTGGATTTCCCGCTTCCCGAAGCGCCTGTAATTGATACAAACTGACCATCCGGAACGTGAAAAGAAACATCATTTAAAATGGTGAGGTCTTCAGTTCCTGACTTGACGGTCTTGGTAACGTTCGAAAGAGTTATCATTTTTGGTGCCGCAAACTTTCGTATTTTTCGCAAACTAGGTGCGATTTCAACAAATTTCCTAGAATTAAAACGGAGGAATCCAAGCGTTTGTTTCTATTTACGTATTTAATAAAACATATCTTGTTGAGCATGCGTTTACAATAGAAGTGAAACAGTCGGATAAATCCTGATTGATATGAGAAAAAATATTGCTTTAGTAATTGTGTTGTTAGGGCTTAGCCTGCTTTCTTCATGTACGCTCTCAGGCGCCGCTGAGGCTCCCGAGCATACAAAACTTCCGACTGAAATAAAACGGCCGGACAAAGGCGCGGAAACACCTAAAATTATCGCTTTCGGAGACAGCCTTACGGCGGGATTCGGGCTCAGCGAAAAGGAATCTTATCCATATCTCTTGCAGCAAATGCTTGAGAAAGATGGATTTAGATACGAGGTGGTTAACGCCGGAGTATCGGGAGACACGACGCTGGCGGGCCTAGAGAGGGTGGATTGGGTGCTTGGTCAGGATAATGTGAAAGTTATGATTCTGGAGCTTGGTGCCAATGACCTTATGCGTGGCGTTCCGGTGGAAACGATTCGGGAAAATCTGGACAAGATCATTACAAAGGCCAAGGCAAAAAATGTTGAGGTATTGTTTTGTGGAATGTTGGCACCGCAGAATGTCAGTCCGAAATACCAGAAGGCCTTCGTCTATATGTTTCCCGCATTGGCTACAAAGCATGATGTGAGATTCCTGCCGTTCTTGCTGGAGGGAGTTGCGCTCGAAAAGGAGCTGAATCAAGCGGATGGGATTCATCCGAATGCAAAAGGCGCAAAGATTATGACTGACAACGTGTATAAAGAACTGAAACCGATGCTGGAAGCCCGAAGAGACTCTGCGAAGAAGAAAGAATCTCTATGAGGCGACTCCATTCCTTTGACGAATCCGGTTTGCGTCAAGCATGCCGGTTTTTTTTGACTAATGTTTTCACTCGTATTGCCGATATGTTTTGTGGGCACCCCCTGTCCTAACGCTCTTCATTACCCCAGAAGAAAATGAGTACTTACGAATTTGCTGTAGAAGAAACTTTTGAACCAACCGCGGAAGAGATCCTGGATATCGAGTCACTTGTAAAGGCGAAACTGCTACCACTTCCAGGAAGCGCGACGCGTGTCCTTGGATTGATTGAGGATGTTAACGTATCGACACACGATCTCGCCGAAGTGATCGCATATGACCCGGTCCTCGCGTCGCGTGTAATGAGACTCGCAAATTCCCCGATGTATGCGATGCAGAAAGAAGTGGCGACAGTTCAGGCCGCAGTCGCTGCGGTCGGTGTTCGCTCTATCTATGACATCGTGATGCTGGGTGTAGCGGCGGATTCGTTTTCTTCGGATATGCGTTCAATGAAGACCGGGGTTTCAATCTGGGAGCATTCAGTCGCAACTGCTATTGCCGCAAGAGCCCTGTCGAAGGAACTTTCCCTGCGAGGCACTGAGGAGGCCTTTACTTGCGGCCTTCTGCATGACATTGGCAAAAACCTGTTATTCCAGACCGACCCGATGAGATATACAGAAACCGAAGTCGCGGAAGTCGAGGAAGCAGCAAGCAAGCTGGAAGAACAAATTTTTGGTTTCAACCATTCACAGGTTGGATTTTACGTTGCGAGACGCTGGGGGCTTGGAGACGCAGTTGCAGCAACGATACTTTGGCACCATAAGCCTAAACTGGCCACCCGGGCATTGGCTATTACGCACATCGTAAATGTTGCCGACGATTTGGTAACGATGAAAGGAATGGGCCTACACATGGAGACACCTGACTCCCTTCCTGCATCTGACTCAGTTGCGGCTCTCGAACTCGATTCTATAAAGATGGAGAACGCATGGGCGGCAACCGAGGCAAGCTTAAATGAGTTTTTGGAAAGCTGTTAAGAAAATGACAATCGAACTCCTTTCCCGGGCCGTTGGACGCGGCCCTTTTTTTCGTTGTGGATACCCACGTTGGCGGAAGTGAATATTTGAGGCATAATCTAATACGACTGGGAATTCTCCCTTCAAGTCATGAGCAGAATAATCATCAACATTCTTGTAATTGTCTTCGTAATCGGAATTGCTGCGGCTGCTTTTGGCCTCGCCGGCTAAGACCCGCGATCCTTTGAACAACCGAATACGATTAGCATTGTCAACAGGGTCTTTGGATTGGCTAGGTGTGCTAGAATCTCCCTAAATGCGGTTCTGCTATCTTCGTGTTTTCCAAATCTTTTGCGTAGTTCTCTCTTTGTTATGGCTCGCGGGCTGTCCCAAGCGCATCGCGGGCGGTTACGAGGTGTCTGACGGAAAGGTCATCTATCATCATGGTATGAAGGGCCTCGGAACTACCAGGGCGAGTGCGGTCAAAGAAGCTGACCCAACCACTTTTGAGGCGCTGGACCGCAAGTATGGTCGTGACAAGAACCACGCCTATTACGACGGGAGAATAATTGACGGCAGCGACGGCCCCACATTCAAACTCATTGAAGGCCAATTTAGCGGTGATAAGAATCACATTTATTACACCGCACAGATACTGACCGACCGACCCGCTGATTTTAAGATTCTTTTCAAAACCAAACCGAATGTATCGGAGACTACTTTTTCGACTGATGGAAAGCTGATCTTCATGGGAAATAAGCCGTTCTTTCCTGACCTCGTACATGTGCCGACGTTTGAAAGGCTCGGAAGATCAGATTATTTCAGGGACAGGAATCGTGTATACACACCCTTGCGCGTCGTGAAGGGCGCCGATGCTTCAAGTTTTGAAGTTGTTAAGCGGTTTGACGAAAGGTATTCGTATGACGCGAACTCAGTATTCTATTTCGGTGTGAAGGTCGAAGGCATCGATAGGGCAACCCACCGTGTAATCGATAATGTTCATCATCGTGACCAATCGAATATCTACTTCGCTATGAAGCAGTTGAGCGATGATCCGGACAACTTCAAGATTCTTTCAAAAGCATTTTCCAAAGATTCCACTCGCGTTTATTGGCGTGGCCGACAGATTAGTGATGACGCGGCAAATTTTGTTCAGTTTCCGTCTCGGGGCGCCGATGCATACGCTAAAGACTCAAAGAAAGCGTATTGGGGCTGGAAGACGATCGAAGGTGTTGATGTCGAGTCCTTCGAAGGGCTGAATGATAATTATGCGAAGGACAAAAACGCGGTCTATTTCGCGGTGAACATTGTCAATATGCCCCGGAAAATGGAAGGTGCTGACCCTGCAACATTTGCTCTTGTGAAGGGGGAGAAAGGGATAGACGCCAGAGATAAAAACCGGGCTTACAACTTCGGAAACCCAAAGCGACGAAACTAAACGAACAATCCCGGTTGCAAGTGAGGGTCGGCCCTCCGTTCTTCTTTTTAAAAAAACAGGAGAAACCAATGAAAAATTTCGTCATCTTAATCGTTCAGCTTTGCGGATTCGCATTCATCTTTGTCTCGATAATCAGTGTTGTAAATATGCTTACGGGC
>JABDKD010000198.1 GCA_013003215.1 Pyrinomonadaceae bacterium | reverse complement strand
ATACTTGAGTTGATGGAGGCCAACTTCCTTGAGGCGTCCCCGGCGCCATGCAAATTCGTGATGAAGGAGATGGGACTGCTGGAGGAGAAGTTGCGATTGCCTTTGGTTCCGGTCACACCGGCAACGAAGAGAAGATTGAAGTCAGTAATGGCTGGTTTGAAGAAATAGGAAGCGTAGGGCTGTTTGGACAGCCATGATTTAATTGATGGAATTGCAAAACAAGGTAGAAAAACTCGCGTCAAAAAAGCGGTTTGACGGGGCAGACCGAGCAGTGTTCGAGTCCTTCAAAAAGGCACTGCGTGACGGCGATATCCGCGCGGCTGATAAGAATGCGGATGGGAATTGGTCGGCAAATGCCTGGGTCAAACAAGGAATCCTTGTTGGTTTCCGAATGGGAGCGATGGTCGACATGTCATCGGATGACCGCTCGTTTATGTTTTTTGACAAGGAGACCTATCCGCTGCGGCCTATGGACCTGGAAGAAGGCGTGAGGATCGTACCCGGCGGATCTACTATTCGCGACGGTTCGTATGTTGCCAAGGGCGTGGTTTGTATGCCGCCTTGTTATATAAACGTCGGAGCCTATGTCGACAGCGGGACTATGGTCGATTCGCACGCGTTAGTAGGTTCCTGCGCTCAGATCGGAAAAAACGTGCATCTGTCGGCAGCGGCTCAGATCGGGGGCGTGCTAGAACCGGTCGGCGCGGTGCCGGTTGTGATCGAAGACGATGTGTTGGTTGGCGGAAATACGGGTGTTTATGAAGGTACTATCGTCAGGGAACGGGCAGTCCTCGCGTCCGGCGTGATCCTCACGCGCTCGACACCGGTTTTTGATCTCCCGAATGAAAAGATTATTAAAAGTATCGACGGCGGCCCGTTGGAGATACCGGCGGGCGCGGTCGTGGTCCAGGGCTCGCGAGCGATTACGAGCGGTTTTGGAAAGGAAAATGGTCTATCACTGTATGCACCAATGATTGTGAAATACCGTGATGAAAAAACAGATGCTTCAACACAGCTTGAAGATTATTTAAGATAGATGCGAAAAGTTATTTATTTTTTAGCAGCGAGTCTCGACGGATACATTGCCCGCGTGGATGGGAGCGTCGATTGGCTCAGGGAAGACGATCTTGAAGAAACAGGCGACGAATTGAAGGCTTTTGCGGCTTCGGTCGATACGGTCTTGTTTGGACGGAAGACCTGGGAAAAAGGGCTTGAGCTTGATCCTTCAGGTGAGAGTTTTACGGGATACACGAATTACGTATTTTCGCGTTCGGTGCGGGAAAGCGACTTTCCCAACGTTAAATTCATCAATGAAGAGGCGGTGGAGTTTGTCCGAAAACTTAAAGCATCCGAAGGAAAAAATATCTGGCTGATGGGCGGTGGCGAAATCGCTGCGCATTTTTTGAATGCCGGGTTAATAGACGAGATCAGGTTGAATATTCAACCTGTGATCCTTGGCAAGGGCATTCCCATGTTCACCAACCCGGATGAGTTCGCTGCATTCGAATCGGCGAATGTAAAAAAACATGAGAGCGGAAGCATTGAGGTGACTTACAAGCTCAATGGAATTGTGTAGTGATCTATGGAAGCAATTGAAAAAGAAGAGTTTAGGGTTCCCCGCCGTCTGCGCGGAATGCAGAAATCTAACATTCGGCAGATATTTGACGCCGCTTTGCCCGGCAGTATCAATTTCGGTCTTGGCCAGCCGGACCTGTCGACTCCGCGGTGCATCAGGGAGGAAGCGGTTCGGGTTATACAGAAAGAGGAAAACGGATATACGTCGCACGCGGGCCTGCCGGAGCTTCGCCAACATATAGTAGATGACTATCCGCATCTGGGTCTGACGGCTGATGACTGTATCGTTACGGTCGGGTCAAACGAGGCGCTTTATTGTGCGACGATGGCATTGTGTGAGGAAGGCGATGAGGTATTGGTCCCGAATCCGGCATTTCCGGCTTACCCCGCGATTAACCGTCTGGCAGGAGCCGAAACCGTTCTCTACAGACTTCCCAAAGAGAAAGAATTCGGTTTTGATGCGGAGGAGTTTGAAAAACAGATAACCGACAAAACCCGGGTCGCCATAATTTTGAGCCCTTCCAATCCAACCGGCCGATCGCTTTCCCGTGATGACCTCAAAGAAATCGCGGGAATCCTTGAAGGCACGGGAATCTATGCGATTTCAGATGAAATCTATAAGGAACTCTACTTCACGGACGAGAGGCCTGCGTCGATTTCAGAATATTATGACAAAACACTCGTTGTGGGCGGTCTCTCCAAAAACATGTCGATGACGGGCTGGCGCATGGGATGGCTTTTAGGGGTTCCTGAAGCTATCAAGCGGGCGCTCGTCGTACACGGCTACAACACGGTCTGTACCTCGACTATTACCCAAAAAGCTTCGCTTGCGTATTGGACCGATGCCGGCAAGCACGCCGAAGATCATTGCAGGGAGATCTGGCGGAGGCGGAAAGATCTGCTGATGGAATTGATAGAGAGCGAACTTCGTCTGCCTGCATTTGAGCCGGAAGGCGCTTTTTACACGATGATGGATGTCTCTTCTCTCGGGGATGAAATGGACCTGGTCAACAAATTCCTCGAAAACAAGGTGATAACCGTAAACGGTTCCGGTTTCGGTGATGAGGCAAAAGGATTCCTGAGGATTTCGTACTGCGCTTCCGAAGAGAATATTGAAGAGGGGATCGCGAGGATGAAGAAGGCAATCAATGACAGATAACAACTATCAAATATGACTTGTCATTAGTTAGGTGCTGATAGTTGAGAGTTGAAATGAATAAAATACGAGTTGGAATATTAGGTGCGACCGGCACGGTGGGACAGAGGTTTTGTCAGCTGTTGGAAGACCATCCGCAGTTTGAGATCGTGGCCCTTGCCGCATCCGAGCGGTCCGCCGGAAAACTGTATAGCGAGGCGTGCCCCTGGAAGCTGCAAACTCCTATGCCTGAAAGGGTTAAGGAAATTGTTGTATCTCCGATCTCGCCGGACCTGGATTGTGACCTGGTCTTTTCGTCGCTGCCCGGAAGTATCGCCCGTGAAGCTGAAGAGGCTTTCGCCAGAGCCGGATATCCGGTGATAAGCAATTCCTCTTGCTATCGAATGGAAGAGGATGTTCCGCTGATCATTCCGGAGATTAACCACGAGCATCTTGATTTGATCGAAGTTCAGCAGCACAAACGCGGTTTTGATCGCGGTTTTATCGTAACCAACCCAAACTGCGCGGTTGTCAGCTTTGCTCCGCCCCTCGCCGCGTTGAACGAAGCGTTCGGGGTTGAGTCCGCGGTAATTACGACTCTTCAGGCGGTTTCCGGTGCCGGCTATCCCGGTGTGCCGAGTCTCGATATTCTCGACAATGTACTGCCTCACATTCCGGGCGAAGAGCCAAAGGCTGAAACGGAGGCTCAGAAGATACTCGGAAAATTGGTTGACGGGGCCATCGAGAAGGCGGAATTCACGGTTTCGGTCCAGTGCTTCCGGGTGGCTGTGACAGACGGGCATACAGCCGCGGTTCGGGTAAACCTTACGGAAAATGCTCCTTTGGAAGAAGTAATCCGCGTTATTTCGGAATATAAGGGACTTGACCTGCACTCATCGCCGGATAGGTTTATGGAGGTTAGCGAGGAGCCCGCGCACCCTCAGCCCAAGCTTGATCGCGAAAACGGCGATGGAATGACGATTACGGTAGGCCGAATCTTCCCTGACAATATTCTGGATTACAGATTCGTCTCGTTGAGTCATAACACATTGCGCGGCGCAGCCGGGGCGGCAGTTCTAAATGCAGAACTGTTGGTTGAGAAGAAGTATCTATAGGTGTTTCAAGTTCCATGTTCCAAGTATCGGGTTCCAAGTTCCATGTTCTATTGTTTGCGAAGGAATGTTTCATAAGTAAAGGGCATATTTAAGATAGGTATTGACTTGAAACTTGGAACTTGAAACTACTGATTTATGATTGAACGTTACACACTAGAGGAAATGGGTTCCATCTGGACCCTTCAGAACAAGTTTCAGAAATGGCTGGATGTTGAAATCGCTGTCTGCGAGGTGCACGCAGAAGATGGAACTATTCCGGCTGACGCTCTTGAGAAGATAACGTCGAAGGCAGCGTTTACAGTCGAACGAATACACGAGATCGAAAAAATCACCGATCACGATGTCATAGCATTCACGACAAACCTGGCTGAGAACATAGGCCCTGCTTCAAGGTTTGTTCATTACGGTCTGACTTCTTCTGATGTCGTAGATACTGCAAACGCCCTGCTGCTCAAGGAAGCCTGCGACTTGCTGATTGAAAAGACAGACGCGCTTCTTGAGGTTCTAAAACGAAGGGCCTACGAATTCAAAAACACACCTCAGATGGGCCGCACTCACGGAATTCATGCTGAGATCACGTCCTTCGGTATGACATTCGCTCTTTGGTATTCGGAGATGCGCAGAAACCGTGCGAGGCTCGAACGGGCTCTGGAGACGGTGTCGGTTGGAAAGATATCAGGCGCCGTAGGCGTATTCGCTCATCTCGATCCGGATGTCGAGGAACGGGTCTGCGAAAGACTTGGCCTTAAGGCCGCGTCTATTTCCACACAGGTCATTCAGCGGGATCGCTATGCGGAATACCTCGCAACCCTTGCAATCGTGGCCTCGAGTCTTGAGAAAATGGCGCTCAATGTTCGGCACTGGCAGCGGACGGAACTGCGGGAAGCACAGGAGAAATTCAAGAAGGGCCAAAAAGGCTCATCTGCCATGCCGCACAAGCGAAACCCTATACTCTCCGAGAAGATTTGCGGGCTTTCGAGAACGGTCCGTGCCAATGCGGTAGTCGGGCTTGAAAACGTTGCGCTATGGCACGAAAGAGATATCTCACATTCGTCTGCGGAACGAATGGTTTTGCCCGACTCATCGGTAACGCTTCACTACCTGCTCGACAAGACAGCGGGTTTGCTGGACGGTCTTGTAGTTTACCCCGAAAACATGCTCGAAAATATTGCGCGGTCGAAAGGGCTGACTTTCAGCGGTCAGATCTTGCTTATGCTCACGCAGAACGGTGTTACAAGGGAAGACGCATACCTATGGGTGCAGCGAAACGCGATGAAGGTATGGGACGAAGGTGGTGACTATCGTAAATTGATAGAAAAAGACGCGGACATATCGTCAAACCTGAAGTCTGAAGATATTGCCCGCGCCTTTGATCTTAATCACTACTTACGAAACGTTGGGAAAGTTTTCGAAAGAGTGTTCAACAGCGGCTAGTCGGACCATTGGTCGGCCATGTTTCCGATTACCGGCAGCTTGAAAATCTCACCTTGGAAAGCCTTGATTGCTGCGAAGATAAATGCAGCGAGCATCCCAAGAGCAAAAATCAGCATGATCGGGAGAAGCAGAAGGCTCAAGATTCCGATGTCCAGTGCTGCAAAAATCCCACCAATAACCTGCAACCCGATACCGACAACAACACCTACAACCGATAGGAGAATCGATTGAAAGGCGTGAAATCTGGGAAGCTTATTTGTTTTGTCGGTGACGAGAACAATGATGCTGTAAATCAAACCAAGCGAGCAAACCAAGTTGCCCACGTAGCAAATCAATGCACCAACATTCGGATCGAGACCGAGAGCGGTTTTACCATCTGTATTTTCCATATCCTGTTTCTATGTGTCTCCTTATAAAGGGGTTAAGTTTTGAATTGAAAGCTCATCCAGAATTGAATTTGGCTGAATTCTACACAAGAACGTTGCATCTGACAAGAATTTGCGTAAAATTCTTATTTTTCATACGGAGATTCAATGCTAGCTAAGGTATACGTAACGTTAAAGGAGGGGGTCCTTGATCCCCAGGGAAGTGCGATCCAACATTCGGTGGAGCTGATGGGTATCGAGGGGAATTCCGCGATTCGTCAGGGTAAGTATTTTGAGATCGCATTTAATGAAGACGTCAGCCGCGAAGAAGCATCCTCGACCGCCGAGAGGATTGCGAAAGATGTGCTGGCAAATCCGGTTATCGAGGATTACCGTGTAGAACTCGTTACTAGTAAATAGTCAATAGTGAATAGTAAATAGTAAATTGTGAATAGTGAATTGTCTGCTGGAACAACGTTGATTCGATAACAGTAGTTAGCTGAAAACGCTGACTATTTCCTGTTACCAACTCAAATCCATATAACTATTCACTATTCACTATTCACTATTCACTATTCACTATTTACGATTCACTATTCACCTAAGCTACCCGTTACCTTTCAATCCTAAACGCCTTACATTCCGCAGTTGGCTCCACAACTATCTCCGCGATATTTTCGACACGGGAATACTCGGGACCGCCCAACAG
>JABDKD010000177.1 GCA_013003215.1 Pyrinomonadaceae bacterium | reverse complement strand
AAGTGAGTGCTGAGGTCTGAGTATAGAGTTACGCCTTTAGGCGTGATCCAGTCAGAATCCGAAATTCCTCTGCCGCCGCGTAGCGACAAAACGTGGGTTTAAAGTTCAACGTTCAATGTTCAAAGTTCGAAACTCAGGGAATCCTTTCCCGTCGTGTAGCGACGGGCAGTCTCCTACCCGTGGCATTCATGCCACGGAACACGAACAAAACGCGTTTCGCGTAGCGCAATCGACGAGTGAAAAAGCGTTCGCAACATTTGTCGCTCATGGCAGGCGAGTCGCCTGCGCTCCAGTCTTTACCCGTCGCCTAGGAGATGATCAGAGTCGTCTGATTCGTCCCCGAAATCGTCCGCGTCAGACTTGGGCTCAACCACAATTTCTTTGATCTTCTTTCTTCGTCTTATAAGAACAGGAAACTCCACCCTTGCGGTTGCGAGCGTAGCCAGAATCAGGAAGCAAAACATGTTCGCGTTGGTTCGGAGTGGAAAATCAAAAAAGCTGTGGACCATGATCCCAAAACAACCAGCCAATGCACCTGCAGCCAAGCCCCTTCTGAACGGGTGAAGCGTTGAATTGATGATCTTTAAGCCTTGCCTGAAGAGAAGAAAGATAAAGCCAAAAACACAAAGCAGACCAAGAATTCCGGCCTCGCTAAACACGTGAAGATACTCGTTGTGAGCGTGATTGACCCTTAGCTGGCCGTTCCAGGTGTCATATCGGGTATACGCCACCTCAAAAGTATCCAGCCCCGTTCCCAATATCGGATTATCCCGTATGATCTTCAGCGTATTTGCCCAGAAATCGACACGGCCGTTGGAAAAATCGGCGGATTCAGTCAAACCCGCACTTCGAAGTGAAATATCGCTTCCGCCAATCCACGCGACTGAGATCAGTAAAAATATGACCAGCACAGCGTTGGCGCCCACAAGAATCCAAACCCTCGAAAAGAAATTCTTCTTCCTTCGTTTTGAATCAATCTTCCGGCCGGACAAAAAACTCAAGGCCGTAAGCATACCTAATAATGCAATCAGACTGATCAGTGCACCCCGCGATGATGTGAAGACTATTCCAAAACCCATGAGGCAGGCAGCGATCACCAGGAGCAGTCGTTTGTCGGGCTTTGTCGAACCGGCAAACAGAAGTCCCAGCGTCACCGAGATTGTCATCAGCAGAAATGCGGCAAAATGATGCCTGTTCACATAGGTCGCAAATGGGGTCGCATAGTCAACCTGCCTTATCCAAAGAACCCAGCTTGGATTTGACAGCTGCTGCAGTATCCCGATAAACGAAATGACGGCGCCGTAGATAATCAAAGCAAACGCAACGGTACGCATCCTGTACGGGGAATCGATGTAAACCAGGGCCGCAGCAAAAAAGATAAGGAACATAACCAGCTTAAATACAGCTAGCTTAGTTGCGAACGGGATAATTGTAAGTGCGCCGGACACAGGTACTTGCAAAAGTTCTCCGGCTTCAGCATCACCACCTAAAGGCAGAAGTTGAATCAAACCGATAACGATCATCCCAATCAGCGGAATTTGCAGCCAATTGTCAGAGAAACTGAGCTTATGGTGAAACAGGGAGTCAGCGACCCAGAAAATCACCAGCGGCACGAAAAGCACTGCTGTCAGGCCCATACCGCCATTACTGGCGACGCCGAACAGGAGGTTGGTCAATAATAGGATTACGATCAACCCTATGAACATGGCCGAGCTAAGTCTCGAAACTGGTTCTATTTCTTGGTTCATTCGGACTCTTCTCTTGCCTCTTCTTCAGCAACAACAAGTTCAATGTCATCAAACCACACCTTACCAAAAATCGGACAACGCAATCTCTGGCAGTCCGACCGTGCAAGACGGACCACAACTCCGTCTGACTCAGTAGGCACCGAGAACGTCGTTTGGGTGGTTGTCCAATCAGTATTGTTTTCGATCGGATCGGTCTGCGAAAGCAACCCTGCGCCGCCAGTGTCCGCGACCTGCCATTCGACAGTCGCATCGGTTTTCAAACTCGATTTATAGTGAACCCGAAGCGAATAGCGCCGCCCACCTTTCAGCGCAACAGTCTGTGAAACCGTCCTGAATTCCTTACCCATTACCCCTTCAAAAAACACGGCAAGGCTTTTCGCGCCTGACCTCTTTTCATCGACAGCTATCCCGATTGCGGGTATACGACCCTGGACGATTTTCCACTGAAAAAACTCGGGTCTCTCGGGTTCCAATGGCGACTCAAACCCCCCGTTCGTAACCTGTCCTACTTTAGGAATAAGTGCGCCGGCTGGACGCAGGTCAGCAGCTACGCGTACCGCGGTGATAAATTTTTTGCCTGCCGCCAGATTCGTTACTATCGATTTCCCTTCTTTCAGATAGGTGATCGTTCTCTCTTGCTTGGAAAGTGCCTTCCAGATATCCAAAGCCTCACTGTAGCGTTTCTGTTTGGAAAGATAGACGGCGAGCGCGGTCTTAACCGGTCCGGATTCCCCGATCGATGACTTTACCTTGGACATGTCGCCTTCATGAATGTCCCAAGCAATCGAAGCCGCGGGTCCGGCATACTTAGTATCGCTTTCTGCGGCACTTCTTATGAGCTTAAAAGCTTCTTCTGTTTTGTCTTTACGCAGCAACAGATTTCCAAGTGACCACTGGACTGCCGCGAAACTGGGTGCCAGTTCCGAAGCTCTACGCAACGCTTTCTCGGCGCCTTCAAGATCCCCGGCCCTCTCGAGTAAACGACCAAGTGCCAGCCAACCGGAAAAATCACCGGGTGAGTACGAGATCGCAATCCGGGCATCCGAAATCGCAGACTGCAAATCCTCATTTTTGAAAGACTGCTCCAGGCGTGAAGAAGAAGAAAAGTAAGGTTTGGGGTTTCCGGGCGACATGGTCTTGGCAAACTCAGTTACCTCGGGCACCGCTGAGCTCACGGCAATCGAATCCCCAATAAGCCGCACTGCGGACAGGAGCAAAATCGTAACTACGATTACTCCTCCGACTACCATCCCGATTCGATATGGAATGGGCTCTAAATTTAGAGTTTTCTTAGACATACAGAGATTGATTCGAATTCTATTAGATAAGACAACTCAAATCAAAATGATTGGAATTACCCTCGGGGTTCGGGTGAAGAAAAGTTAGAGAGGTTCGATCTTAATAAGTGCCCTTTTTACATTGACCCTCGCCTCATTACAGGCTTCCTTAACTTCTTCCAATCGCTCCGGAGAGATTTCGCGGAAAGATATTAGGACTTCTTCGATTCCCTTTTCGGCACAGACCTGTCCAAGGGAACCATTTCCGGCAAAAACCTTTAGGCCGTGAATTACCTTGTCCTTCTTAAGAGGATCATCGTCTACAAACCCAACAGGTTTGTATCGCCAGTCAGGATTGTTCTCTAGTTCTCTTAACACCATTTCGCCGCCATCACCCGCGCCATATATCAGAACCTTCGTACCTTCGCCATTCATCGGGTTGGGCAATAATTGTCTGAACAGTTTGAATGCCATTCGGCTTCCAGCAAGGCTGGCGAGCAACAGAAGACCGTTGACGATGAATACCGCCCGTGAAAACCCTTCGAACCTGAAGAACAGCAAGATCGCAAGAACGCTGAGCATAGAACCCAGCACAACGGCCTTCGCAAACGTCACGAAATCATTGACACTTGTATAGCGCCAGATCCCTCGGTAAACCCCGATGACGAGAAAAGCACCGAGATTCATCACGATGAGAATAGGCAGGGTCCGGACGAACAGATCCCAATTCGCATTTGATTCGAAATAGGGATCAATAAGCAAATTCGCGGCATAATAGGCAAGAGTGATGAGGACAGCGTCCAGAACAACCTCAAAAAGCCTGCGCTTGTAAGAAATATCTAAAAGGAACGCATGCGCCGCGTTTTCCGCGACAGCCTGGTCTTCCTCTTGTTCCTTATAAACCTTAACCTTGGCAAGATAGACGCCGATTATCACTAGTATTAACGAGAAGAATGCGATGAGTGCCAGGCTTTGGGTTACCGGCAGACTGGTAATGGAAACAGAAAGCGCTCCGGCAAGAATTGAAAAACCGTAAAGCATCCAGACAGCAGATTTCTCGGATAAGCCTAGTGCCACCAATCTGTGCGAAGTATGATCTCTCCCTCCCACCGACGCTTTTCGACCCCACAGTTTTCTCAAAATGGTTACGAACGTGGTATCGAAGATCGGGACAAACAAAATCAGAGCCGGAACAGCCAGCACCGTAAAGACTCCTCTGGATTTGCCGCCAACCTGGTTTAGAAGCACTGAACTCGCCAGAAAAAACCCGACAAACATCGAACCGCTGTCACCCATAAATATGGATGCGGGATTCATGTTGAAGACAAGGAATCCCAGCAGAGCACCGATAAACCCACAGATCAGCAAGAGTTCGAATTGGCTACCCAATCCGGCGAGAATTATCGCCAGGGTCAGCGCGGCAATCGCCGAAACACCTGCCGCAAGACCATCCATATTATCGAGAAGGTTTATAGCGTTAGTGATTCCGATGATCCAAAACGTCGTAATCCAGGCGTTTACGATCTCCGAACCTGTCCACTGGAGCACCAGCAAAGGCTCACCAAGCAGGGTCGGAGCCCCTATGATCAATGCCACTCCGATGAACTGGCCGATCAACTTCTGATATGGCTTTATTGAAACGAGGTCGTCCAGTAAGCCGACACCGAACAAAAAGGCGGCACCGCCAAGAATTATCCAGGTATTCGCGGTCTTAGGAACAAAAAGAAGGTAGGTCAGAATGGTCGCTATAAAGATCGCCCCGCCGCCCATCAAGGCCGTCGGCTTTTTATGCCACCGATCAGATTTAGGTTTTGCGACAAATCCGTATTTAAGCGCGATCTCTCTGACCGCGTAGGTCAGCACCACCGAAAAAACCAGTCCGGCGACTGTAACGAAGATTGGATTTG
>JABDKD010000176.1 GCA_013003215.1 Pyrinomonadaceae bacterium | reverse complement strand
GAATATAACTCTTAAGCGCTTGCCTAAAAACCTCGACGGATTAAAGATCGTTCATCTCTCGGACATACATCATAGTCCTTTTACCGATCTGGACCATATTCAAAATGCTGTTCAGATCACAAACGACCTCGCACCGGATCTTGTCGTTTTAACCGGCGACTTTGTATCGCATGAATCCGAATACATCGCGCCAATGGCTGAAGTGTTGGGAGGATTGGAATCCGAATTCGGTGCCTACGCCTGTCTGGGAAATCATGATCATTGGACTGATGCCGAACTCGTCTCACGTTGTCTGCGCGAAGAGGGTGTAAATGTGCTGATCAACGAGGGATTTCGATTTACCGCAAAGGATGCTTCATTCTGGCTTTGCGGGGTTGATGATCATATGGCGGGAAAAACAGATGTCCCGGCTGCGCTGAAGGGGTCATATCCTGACGAAATGAAGCTACTTTTGGCTCATAACCCCGTAATCATAAGGCAGGCGGCCCGGCAAAAAGTGGATCTGATGCTTAGCGGCCATACGCATGGTGGGCAGGTCAAGATACGGGAAAAGGAAAAAAGGATCTTAGCACGTCGTAGACTCACCAGCGGCCTTCATCAAAGGCGGCATACGCAGATCTATATCACCAGAGGAATCGGGACAGTCGTTTTACCGGTCCGGTACCAGTGTCCGCCGGAGATTTCTCTGATCGAGCTAGCAGCAGGCAGAAGTTAAAAGTCAGCAAATCCTTGCGAAACAAAGGTTCCGTAGTTAAATAGCCTTAAAAATGTCATCTTCAAGTATTGTTACCATTCCTAATTTGCTCACATTCCTTAGGATGGCTTTGATTCCCGTGTTTGCAAGTCTGCTTTTTTATGGGAGCAGCGGCTGGGCGCTTCTTACATTTGTCATTGCCGGGCTTTCTGACGGGGTCGACGGATTTATCGCGCGGCGGTTCAACCAACAATCAGAACTCGGAACGATTCTCGATCCGATTGCCGACAAGCTGCTGATGACCACCGCCTTCGTGATCCTAACGCTTCCAGATGTATTTCCACCCGCAGACTACCTTCCGGTTCCATTTTGGGTTACGGCTTCGGTAATAGGCCGTGATGTGCTGATAATAACAGTTGCCGCGGCAATAAATATTATTACCGGGTTTCGCGGTTTTCAGCCCTCCTGGCTTGGAAAATTAAGTACGACGGTTCAAATTCTTGCGGTCGGATTGATCCTTATCGCGGCGGTCTACCCGTCGATTCAAGGATTCTATCTGCCGACGGTATATGTTGTGGTTGCAGCACTTGCATTTATCTCCGGTTTTCATTATATCTTTTTTGTGGCTCGCCTGATGAGGGAGGATGAAGTATAAAGGTTAAACTTAGCGGACTTGCCGCTTAAGATTACTTTCATTATTCAAATCGTTATCGAAATGGATCGCTTTTAGCGATCTTTTCATTTGTAACTTGCTAATAAGTCGCTCAAGTATACTTGACACTGACACACTCAAGTCTTATAATTCTGTTTGGCTCAAGTAATGCTCTATATATTAGGTGTATGTGAAAGTGTTTAGAGTGAGAGATTTTAATTTAATTGGAGATTTTTAGATGAGTAAAATAATTGGAATTGATTTAGGAACAACCAACTCCTGCGTAGCCGTAATGGAAGGCGGGGAGCCTGAGGTAATTACCAACTCGGAGGGCGGCAGAACGACCCCTTCGGTGGTTGCGTTTACAAAGGACGGTGACAGATTAGTTGGACAGGTTGCCAAGCGGCAGGCAGTTACGAACCCGGAAAATACTCTTTATTCGATAAAGCGTTTTATGGGGAGGCAGTATGATGAGGTTAAGGAAGAGATTTCGCAGGTTCCTTACAATGTTATCAAAGCCTCAAATGGCGACGTTCGTGTAAAGGTTGAAGACAAAGAGTATTCACCACCGGAGATCGCAGCGATGGTTTTGCAAAAGCTGAAGCAATCGGCTGAGGATTACCTTGGTCAGGATGTTGATAAAGCCGTTATCACCGTCCCGGCATATTTTAATGACGCTCAGAGGCAGGCGACAAAGGACGCCGGTAAGATCGCGGGCCTTGAAGTAATGAGAATCGTCAACGAACCGACCGCCGCAGCTCTCGCTTATGGTTTGGACAAGAAATCGGATGAGACCATTGCGGTTTTCGATTTCGGCGGCGGGACGTTTGATATTTCAGTACTGGAGGTAGGCGAAGGCGTTGTTGAAGTTAAATCGACAAATGGTGACACCCACCTCGGTGGCGACGACGTTGATGACAAGCTGATCGACTGGATCATCGAAGAATTTAAGAAAGACCAGGGAATCGATCTGACCAGCGACAAAATGGCGCTGCAGCGCTTAAAAGAAGCAGCTGAAAAAGCAAAGATCGAATTATCGACAGCAATGGAGACGGAGATCAACCTGCCGTTTATAACGGCTGATCAATCGGGGCCAAAGCATTTGGTTCTGAAGCTGACGCGCTCGAAGTTTGAGCAGTTGGTTGAGCCGATCCTAAGTCGTCTTATGCCGCCGGTCGAAAAGGCGATCAAAGATGCCGGCCTGGACGCCAAAGACATTGACGAACTGGTTCTTGTAGGCGGTTCGACTCGTATTCCGAAAGTTCAGGAAATGGTAAAAGAATTTTTTGGCAAAGACCCGAATAAATCTGTTAATCCGGATGAGGTTGTAGGTGTTGGAGCGGCCGTTCAGGCAGGTGTTCTCTCCGGGGACAAGAAAGACATCTTGTTGCTGGACGTAACGCCTCTGACACTCGGAATCGAAACGCTTGGTGGAGTTTTCACCGAGATGATCCCGAGAAACACGACTATTCCGACGCGCAAGTCCGAGATATTCTCAACTGCCGCGGATAATCAGACTTCCGTTGAAGTACATGTTATGCAGGGTGAACGGCCGATGGCTTCGGACAACAAAACGCTCGGGAAATTCCATCTCGTCGGAATTCCACCGGCACCAAGAGGTGTTCCGCAGGTTGAAGTTACGTTCGACATAGATGCCAACGGCATTGTAAATGTTTCGGCGAAAGACGTTGGAACGGGTCGCGAGCAAAAAATCACGATCACTGCATCCTCGGGTCTCTCAAAAGACGAGATCGACAAGATGATGAAGGATGCTGAAGCTCATTCATCGGATGACGAGGAGAAAAAAGCAGAGATCGAATCGCGAAATCGTCTCGATGGTCTTGTCTACAACGTGGAAAAAACGTTTAACGAGAGCAAAGACAAGCTTGGGGATGCGGAAGTCAGCGAGATCGAAGCTTCCATTTCCGAGGCTCAAACCGCGCTTAAGGACGGTGATACCGAGGCAATGAACTCTGCCTTTGAATCGCTGCAAACCGCATCGCATAAGCTTGCTGAGGTACTCTATTCGCAACAGGCTGACGCACCTGAGGGTGAGGCCCAGGAACAGGCTTCATCGGCTACGGCAGGCGGCGACGGTGACGATTCAACAACATCCGGCTCGGATGATGATGTGATCGACGCCGAATATGTTGATGCAGAAGAAGAGGCGCCCGATTCTGAGGACGAAGAGTCTAAAGAAGAAGGTGAATAGGCAGTAAGATGAGTTGGCTGAGTCGGCTGAGTCGGCTGAGTTGGCTGAGTTTGGTGAGTTTGGCGAGTTGACTGGGTTTGTTATTTAAGAAACTTTAGTCAGCTCGGTCAAACTCACGTTACCCGGTAAACTCAGTAAACTGCAGTGAACTCAGAAAACTCGGTAAACTCAGTAAACTCAGTAAACTCGGTCAACTCAGCTAACTCCGTTAACTCAGTCAACTGCAGTGAACTCGGTCATCTCAGCCAACTAATTGAAAATGGCAAAAAAGAAAGAATACTACAAGCTGCTTGGCGTAAAAAAAGATGCTAAAGCGGCAGAAATAAAAAAGGCTTACCGAAGACTCGCGCGGAAATATCATCCGGATGTGAACCCGGGTGATAAAGCGGCTGAGGAAAAGTTTAAAGAGATACAGGAGGCCTACGATGTTCTTTCGGACGAAAAGAAGCGTAAGGTTTTTGATAAGTTTGGCTATTACGACGACAATCTAGACATAAATTCGCCATTTGGGGCCGGGGCAGCGAGCGGGCCTGGCGGCTACGACTTTTCGGGATTTAACTGGGATCCGACGGCCGGCGGAGGCGGGTCAACGGGCGGTTCGCAGGGATCATCGAGTTTCCGCGATATCTTTTCCGATCTTTTCGGTGGGGGTGCGGCGGGAGCGCAAGCCCAGGCTGAGCCTCCGAAACCACTTCCGAAGAAAGGTCGGGACATAGAGATACCCTTGGCCCTGAAATTTGAAGAATCGGTTACGGGCTTAACCACAAACATCACGGTGAATCGCTCCACCCAATGCTCGCGCTGTAATGGAGCGGGTGATATGGGCGGTCCGGTCGTGACTTGCTCGACTTGTAACGGATCGGGGCAGGTTCAAAAGCAAGGGGGAAGACTTCAGTTCTCGCAGCCGTGTCAGGATTGTGAGGGAACCGGGCGCCGGAGACAGCCCTGTTCGCTTTGTAAGGGAAAGGGTGTAACGCCCAAGAAGGATGCCGTGAAAGTGCGGATTCCGGCCGGAGTTGATACCGGCTCGAGGA
>JABDKD010000140.1 GCA_013003215.1 Pyrinomonadaceae bacterium | reverse complement strand
GTCTAGAAACGTGCCGGCTGAATGGTTAACCACAGCGGAATCAACGAATTATCAGAAAACGCCAAGGTACGCTGAAACTATTGCCTATTCAAAAAGATTGGACGCTTCGTCGCGCCTAATAGCCTATAAATCTTTTGGAAAGAGCAGTGAGGGCAGGGATCTTCCGCTTTTAATCGCAGCTTCCGGGGGCGAATTTGACCCTGTTTTGGCCAAGAAGAGCGGAAAAGCGGTGATTTTGGTCCAGGCGGCAATTCATTCCGGGGAATCTGATGGGAAGGACGCGGGTCTCGCATTGCTTCGTGATATTGCTGTTACAGGCTCCAGAAAGGGTTTGCTGACCAATACGATCATACTTTTTGTGCCGATCTACAACGTTGACGGTCACGAACTGTTCAGCAGGTTCAACAGGATCAACCAGAACGGTCCGGATGAGATGGGGTTCCGTGCGAATTCAGCTAATCAGAATCTGAACCGGGACTATCTAAAGGTAGATACAGAAGAGACGCGTTCCTGGCTCGCGCTTTGGAACAGATGGGATCCTGACTTCTTTATTGACTGTCATGTTACAGACGGAGCGGATTTTCGCTACAACATTACCTTTGAGTTCGCGCATCACGGTGAGATCGCTCCCGAGCTCAGAGACTGGATGCGGGAACACTTTGAGAATCAAATCGTCCCCAGTGTCGAGGCAGAAGGCAATCTGTTGTCACGGTACATCCAAATGCTAAACCGGTTTGAGCCGATGCGTGGGATTGCCAGCTTTATCGCAACCCCAAGGTTCGCGACCGGGTACTCACCTCTTCGAGACCGAAACGGGCTTTTGATCGAGGCGCACTCGGTGAAGCCTTATAAATCCAGGGTTCGCGGTACCTATGATGTGCTTTGGAAATCGATTGAACACATTGGAGAAAACAAGGCATCATTATTTGCAGCGAATTTGGCTGCTGAAAGGCGCGCCGACTCAATAAAGAGTGAAACCGCTGATGATTTTGTTCTTGCTCAGAGGATTGGAAACAAGGCGCGTGAGTACCTCTTTAAGGGTTGGAGAACAGCAAGTGAGGATTCTGCGATTTCCGGGGCGAAGAAGATCATTTATACCAATGAGCCAAAGGACTACAAGGTCCCACAGTACGATACGGCGGTTCCGGTCAAGACCGTCAAGCCTCCGCATTTCTATATAGTGCCGCCGCAATGGAGAGAGGTTATAAAACGACTCGAGTATCACGGCGTACCTCATTTGGTTCTTAGCGATGAAGCGTCGTATATCACGGAGAATATGCGTCTTGTTGAACCAAAATGGCGATCCAGGCCTTTTGAGGGTCGGCTTACACTCTCAGTCAAATCCGAGCGCTTTTCGAAGCTTACGAAATATCCAAAGGGTTCTGTTGTAGTTCCTGTCAAGGGAAGTGGAGGAAAGGTCGCGATGCATTGGTTAGAACCGGAGGGGCCTGATTCTGCTGTTTACTGGGGGTTCTTTAACGCGATCTTTGAACAAAAAGAATATTCGGAAAGTTATGTCATGGAAGACATTGCTGCTGAAATGTTGAATAACGACCCTGAGTTAAAGAAGAAGTTCGAAGAAAAGCTAGAAGATGAGAAGTTTGCTTCAAGCCCTCGAGCGAGAATGAGGTTCTTCTACGAAAACTCGCCATATTTCGATAAGAGGATCGGGGTCTATCCGGTTGGCCGGGTGACCAGTGCTGAAACGGTCAATAGAATTCAGAAGAACCTCGCAAAGGCAACCGGATAAACAATTCTTCGTGACACGGCTTTGTTGTGCTTGCCAACAAAGTCGGCAAAGCGTTAATCTTGTTCTACCAGTCTTTCGTGAAGTTTTAGATGACAAGAATCCGCGCCAGATGTTTAGTAGTTTTTGTTTGGATCGTTTTCGTATCCCTTTTTTTTCTCATAAAAGCTGAATCCGGGATCGCTGAGATCGAAAACAAGTACCACGAACTTGTTTCGGGTACATACGATTTTCGATTTGGCAAAGATCGGCCATTCGCGCCCGGTAACGCTACGACCAAAGACGGAAAGTTCATTGACCCAAGTCAGTTCGTATCGTCTTCACGATGCGCGTCCTGCCATACGGATATTCATCCACAGTGGGAGCAATCGGCGCATGCCAAGTCCTTCGTTGAACCCTTCTACCAGAAAAATGTTCGCGACCTGCAGGACGAGAAGAACATCGCGTTCACGCGACACTGCGAATCCTGTCACAACCCGATAGCGCTGTTTTCTGGTTCGTTGACAGACGCCCCCGTAGTAAAAGACCGGCCCTTTGATAAGGAGGGAGTTTCCTGTATGGTCTGCCACTCAATCGAGTCCGTTTCCGGCCGCGGAATTGGAGGTTATACGATAGGACAGCCGGCGCTGATCGAAGAAGAGGACGGGACCAAGCTTCTTGATGTAACGGACGAAGACATTACAAATGACATCGAAGGGCACCGCCGCGCCATGATGCGAGACCTGCTGAAGAAGCCGGAATTCTGCTCGTCTTGCCATAAGTCACAGGTTCCAAAGGAGTTAAACGACTACAAGTTCTTACGTGCGTTCATGGTTGGCGACGAGTTCCAGAAGTCTTCTTTTTCGAAAGAGACACCGCATCCTTTTTATACCCGTGATAAGGAATCCTGCAATTCGTGTCACATGAAAAGAGTAGAAACCGAGAATTATGATGTTTCGGTCAAAGACGACAAGATCGTCGATCATAGGTTTGCGGCGGCGAATACCGCGATACCGATGGCTTACGGTTACAAAAGGCAGTTCGAGGCCGTCGTTGAGTTTTTAAAGGACGACAAGGTTGCGATAGATATTTTTGCATTGAGGCGGAGGACTCCAAACTCGACGAAATCGAAATTAGTTGCACCCATTAACAGGGAGACTTTCAGGGTAAAGGCAGGCGACGAACTGACCGCAGAAGTTGTTATCACAAACAAGAACATCGGACATTCTTTTCCACCCGAGCTGCGTGACTTCTATGAAGCCTTCGTAGAGTTCAGTGTCGAGGACGACGCGGGGCGGACCCTCTACAAATCCGGGTTCTTTGATCGCGAAGGTTTCCTTGATCCGGGAGCTCATAATTATAAGACGTATCTTTTGTTCGAGGATGGTCGGCTAAATGACCTTCACCATATTTGGAGGACAAAGGTAGTCGCACACAATAACAGCATTCAGTCGGGACGTTCCGACATGGCGCGCTATCGATTTGTTGTTCCGGAGGGTTATGACGGAACGCTGACCTTGAGAGCGAGGCTAAATTACAGACGATTCACAAAGGTCTACAGCGATTACGTCATTGGGAGCTCGACAAACCTGCCGGTTGTTACGATGGCTCAAACCACTGAGACGCTTAATGTTGGAACAAAGACCCGAGAGGTTCGCCGGGAAGCGGGAGATGCTGAAGAATGGTGGCGATGGAATAATTATGGAATCGCATTGCTGGATAACAAGCAGTTTCCAGAAGCAGCTGACGCTTTTGATGAAGTTATCGATTTTAAGGGCGCATACCGACCCACTGCCTACACGAACAAGGCCCTTGCTCTAATTCAGCTTGGAGGCTGGAAAGAAGCTCGAAAGTTGGTCGATAAGAGTTTGAAGCTGGAAGCGGACAACTACAGGAGCATTTTTCAAAAAGGCAGAATTATGAAAACGTTCTCGCGGCTCGACGAGGCGGAACAGCTATACCTGAAGGTGCTGAAACAGTACCCGAACGATCGGGATACGCTTCAGCAGCTCGGTGAGCTTGCGAAACTCAAAAGTGAAGCGGTGCCAAAGGACGAAAGAAAACCCCAGCTTGAACGGGCCGGAGAATTCTACAAACGAATACTGGAAATCGATCCGGAAGATCTTTCCGCCACCTATAACCTGATGCTCATTTTTCAAAAGATAGGTGAACGCAGGCTTGCCGCTGATATGGCTCGTCAGTTCCGCGATTTGAAGGCGGATACTACTGTCGAGTACCTGTCGGCCAATTTCCTCCAGGAAAACCTGGAAATTGGAAATGAAAGCCGGCCGTTTCATGTGCATTCGCTGACCCCATTTTCCCCTGAAAAAGAATATTCGTCGTATCCGACGATTGCTGAGATAGATTGGACGAAGCTACTCAAGACCACAGCGGACTTTCCGCTCAAATAAAGTATTAACCTTTTGGTACAACCCTTATGAAGTTTCTGAGTTTGGCATTAGTGTTATGTCTTCCCGGTATCGCCATCGGGCAGGCCGCCGGGGGTGTCTCGACGGGGGAAGCTAAGGTGTATGCGTCGAAGCGGACAACCGGAATCGTTTCGGACACGGCTCCGGTGGTTTTTGATGATGTTACGGGCCAATCGTCACTGAGTAGCTTCAGTTGTGTTTCGGGTGGAAAAGCAAAAGAGTACATCGTCGAAACAACTGCCTGTACAGTAGCGGTTCTCGATTTTGACAATGATGGTTTACAGGATATCTACCTAGTCAATGGATCCACAATCGATGCGCTTCGCGGTAAAACGAAGCATCCGTCTTCGTCGCTCTATCGTAATCTCGGCGATTGGAAGTTTGAAGATGTAACAAAGAAAGCGGGGTTGGAAAACAACCGCTGGGGGATGGGAGTTGCAGTCGGTGACTACAACAATGATGGATACGCGGATATTTTCGTATCGAATTACGGCGTATCACGGCTTTATAAGAACAATGGTGACGGCACATTTGCAGATGTTGCCGAAGCGGTCGGCCTCGCGATCGAAGGCTGGCATACGGGCGCGACTTTTGGGGATTTTGACAAGGACGGGCGTCTCGACATTTTTGTTCCAGCCTACGTTGAATTCACTCTGGAAGACCTACCGATGAGTCCGCTCAAGGTGGACAAGGAAAGCCGGGGGAGCTCGTATTGCCAATTTCGGGGAGAGCCGGTTATGTGCGGGCCGAGGGGCCTGAAAGGAGCGGGGGACCTTCTTTTCCGGCAGACTGACGATGGGAAATTTGAAGAAGTCGGCAAAAAGCTCGGTGTCGATGATGATGGGAACTACTATGGCTTCTCGTCAGTCTTTGTTGATATTGACGACGACCGGGATCTCGACCTTCTTGTTGTAAATGACTCAACACCTAAACAGCTTTATTTAAATGATGGCGGTAAATTTGAAGAATTTGGTTATCCTTCAGGGATCGCCCTGAATGAAAATGGGCGCGAGCAGGCTGGAATGGGTCTTGCGGTCGGAGATTATGATAATGACGGACTTGTAGACTTTCACATCACGAACTTCTCCGACGATTCAAATACGCTTTATCGAAACGACAGCGACAGCAATTTCACCGATGTGACCTTTCAGGCAGGAATTGGAGAACCATCTGTTCCGTTTCTCGGCTGGGGAACGTCCTTTTTCGATTTTGACAACGACGGTTGGAAAGACGTAATCGTTGCGAATGGCCATGTCTACCCGGTGGTCGATAACTTCGATTGGGGAACAAGCTATAAACAACAGTTACTCCTTTTTAGGAATATTGGGGCCGATTCGAAAGGTAAGGTCGGTTTTGAGGCTGTCGGTGCCGCAAAAGACTCGGGACTTGCAGGTTCCAATGTTGCAAGAGGACTTGCGATAGCGGATTTCGATAACGACGGGAAACTTGATGTGATTACCAACAACATCGATTCTGCGCCATCCCTTCTAAGGAATGTATCGGCTTCAAAGGGCAACTGGTTAAGCGTACGTCTGATAGGCTCGGGGAAGTCTCCTAGGGACGCGGTTGGTTCTGTTGTGTACCTTACGGCCGGGAAGCTGCGACAGCGAATGGATGTTGTAAGTGGGGCCGGATACGCATCTCAGAATCAGATGCCGTTAAATTTTGGTATCGGAAATGCTTCGAGCATTGACGGGTTGACTGTTTTTTGGTCTGACGGAACAGAGGAAGAATTCAAGGTCGAAAAAATCAATACACAGATCGTACTACTCCAGGGAAAAGGTCTTGCGGCTCAGAAAGCTGAATCGAAATAAGCCGGGGGACTATCTACCGGTACCATTCCATTGAATATGATTCTTAGATTATTGCCTGCCCTGATTTTGAGCATCCTGCTTATTTCAGCAAGCGCATTTTCGTACAGTCCGCCGGTGATCGAAAAAATCGAACCGTCCAACTGGTGGACGGGGCATTCGGTCAATCCCGTCCGGGTGCTGATCAAAGGGAAAAACCTTCGGCCAGCCGATCCGTCGGAGCTTGTTGTCAGGTCCGTGTTTGAGCCCATTGAAGTTACACGGGTGCGGGTCAACCCTTCCGGGACGTATGCATTCGTAGACCTCAGGATAAGGAAGAACGCGAAGCCCGGAAGTTACCCTTTAAAGTTTTCAAACGAAGACGGGACCGCGAGGTTTCGTTTCCGGATTTCCTCGCGGCGCTCGCGGTCCGGTAGATCGATCTCCAATTCGGACATCATTTACAAGATCGATTTGAATAGGATTGCAGGTGCGGAAATATCAAATAAAGGTAGCCTGTTCAAACAGATCGAAGAGGGGATCCCTGCACTCAAGCGGGCCGGGATTACCGCGATCCTTTTAACTCCCTGGTACGAAGGTACGGATCGAGAAGCCAAGGTTTGCGGTGAAAAGGAATGTTCGCCGAAAATCATGAATCACATTGAAATCACGGATTTCTTTGGTGTAGAGGGTCGGTTCGGCACAATACTTGATTTACAGCGCCTGGTTGCCACTTCCCATCGACACGGGATCAAGGTCATCCAGACCCAAGCACTCAACAGCGTTTCGGCCAAGCACGTTTGGAACAGCAAACGGCCCTTGCCCGGTTGGTTCAACCCGTTTATTAGAAACAGCTTTAGAAATTCGATCGTGGCTGAGGCACTGGCGCCCAAAAGCGAACGTGACTTGGTAGTGAAGGGTTGGTTTGACGAGAACTCTCCCGATCTAAATCAGAGCGATCCGGAGGTTTCAAGATACCTGCTGCAAAACTCGCTTTGGTGGATCGAAACGATCGGTGTGGACGGTATCAGGTTGAACAATATAGAGTTTGTTCCCCGCGTTTTTCTTCGGGATCTTTCGATTGCCGTGGCGGGTGAATACGACGGTATTTGGAAATCGGGGGAAGCAAACAGTGCAGATCCTTTGTTGAGCGCGTTTTTTCAGGGTGGAAAAAATGGTTGGGATGGAATTGATACGGAATTAGACTCGGTCGTTGAAAATGGGCTTGATTCAGCGTTCGGAACGATCGCTTCGGATAAGAAAGGGCCGAATAACGACGGGAAGTGGCTGAAATCAATACGATTTGAAGAGCTGGGAAAAGTGATTCTGCCCTTCGATATAATGACAGATTCCGGAAGTTCGAAGTCAAAAACGGTCGATCAGACAGCGAAGTTGCAGACAGCTTTTGCGCTGACTGCAGGCGGAATCCCGCAGATTTCCAATGACGGGAAATGGGCATTCATTCTACAGTCAACTGAGGAAGCGTCGAGCATGATAGGCTGGACCCGGAAATGGTTGGAGCTTAGGAATCGGCTAACGGCCGGCAAACCGGGGCCGACATTACTACTGCATCGAGGTCAAAAGTCTTTCGCGTATGTCAGAGACTGTTCGAGGAGGGCAAAAAACATCTGCGAACTGCCGATATACATTTTTGGCTATAACACCTCGGGCGCACCGGACGAAGTTCTTGTCGACACCTCAAAGTTTCTTCCCGAAGATGGATTAAAAAAAGAGAGCGAGACAATAGTAGTTAATGTTGAGCCCGCACTTGGAAGCGGTGAAGTTATCGAAAAGAACGGTAACGAATTCAAGCTGAAGTTACCACCGAGGTCTGTCACTGCCTTTGGTGCCAGCTTCAAAAGGGTCATGGCGACCCATACGCAGGAATCAAAAAAACCATCTAACTAGAAGGGTTTACGAATGAAGTTTCAAAGAGCCGGTGGTGTACTTCTGCACCCGACATCGCTGCCGAATGAGTTTGGGATCGGTGATCTTGGTAATTCTGCGTACAGGTTTGCGGATCTGCTTCATAAAGCTAAACAAACTTACTGGCAGATACTTCCGCTGGGTCCCACGGGTTTCGGAGACTCTCCATATCAGTGCTTCTCTGCCTTCGCGGGAAATACGAACCTTATTTCCCCGGAATTGTTAATCGCAGACAGACTTCTGTCAAAAAACGATTTCAAGGGACAGCCGGTCTTTCCGGAGGGTGAAGTTGATTACGGCTTGGTGATCGAGTGGAAGAACCGGCTATTGAGCAAGGCGTTCAAGAGTTTTCGGAAATCAGAAAATGTCGATCTTAAGCGGTCGTTTGAGAGCTTTACTGAACAGGTCGCGGGATGGCTGAACGAATATGCATTGTTTCGTGCAATAAAGGCGTCGCAGGGAGAGAAGCTTTGGCTCGAATGGGATGAGCCGCTGCGTTTAAGGCACAGTGAAGCCCTGCGGACTGCCCGTGAGGATTTCGCTGATGAGATTATCGCTCAGAAGTTCTATCAGTTCCTTTTCTTCAAGCAATGGGTGCGGCTGAAAAACTACGTCAACGGAAAGGGGATCAAAATAATCGGAGATATTCCGATATTTGTTTCTCTGGATTCTGCCGATGTTTGGGCGCACCCTGACCAGTTCAAATTAGATCCTGACGGCTCGCCGCGTGTGGTTGCGGGTGTTCCGCCCGACTACTATTCAGAGACAGGTCAGCGCTGGGGCAATCCGATATATGATTGGGACCGGATGCGGACTGACGGTTTCGGTTGGTGGAAGTTCCGGTTCGGGTTTACCCAGAAGACCGTCGATATAGTCCGTATAGATCATTTTAGAGGATTCGCAGCTGCCTGGGAGATCCCGGGTGAAGACGAAACTGCTGAAAACGGTGAATGGGTAGATGTGCCCGGACACGAATTGTTTGAGGCATTGTGTGGTGAGTTTGGTGATCTTCCGGTTATGGCCGAGGACCTGGGAGTTATGACGGATGATGTTGTTGGTTTGCGACAACGATTCGGGTTTCCGGGAATGAAAATACTTCAGTTCGGGTTTGGCGGGGATTCCAAAAGTGTGGACTTGCCGCACAATTTCGAACGCAATTGTGTCGCTTACACCGGATGCCATGATAACGATACGGTGGTTGGCTGGTTCGAATCTAAAGCTGAAAAAGGATCGACCCGGCTGCAAAAAGACATAGACAAAGAACGTAAGTTTTGCCTTAGGTACCTGAATTCGGACGGTGATCAAATTAGTTGGGATTTCATCAGGGCGATTTGGTCTTCAGTTGCTGATACCGCGATCGTACCGATGCAGGACATCCTCGGTCTGGACGGCGGAGCGCGTATGAATCTGCCGGCGACCGTATCGGGCAATTGGAAATGGAGAGCAACGAAGCGGCAATTGACTTCAAAAACACTCCGACCTTTGAGGAAACTAACGGAATTGTACGGAAGAATTGACGCGAACTAATGCGTTAAGAGAGCGCTTGGCGCCTAATTTCTTGCTCTGACCGTTTCATTGCGCGGTCATTTGGTTGTAGAATGCGAGTTTCGTTTCTCCTTCTGAAACCAGAAACTGGGAGAAGTCGAAAGCTCTTCTTTAATGGGCTCTTATTTAATCCAACTAAATCAGGAATCGCCTGTGCTTGCGTTGCTAGTAACGCTGGTCTGTGTACTTCTAATTGGTACATCGGCACAGATCATCGCCGAGCGGATGAGGATTCCGGCCACCGGTCCCCTGCTGATCGCAGGGTTGTTTTTTGGTCCGGATTTGATCGGACTCGTACAACCGGAGATTCTTCGTGAAAAGAACGTCCTGAACCTGATCGTCCGTATCGCGGTAGCAATAATCGTCTTTGAAGGCGGCCTACTCCTCAACATTTATGATCTGCGTCATGCTTCCAGGGCTGTAACGGGTCTTGTCACGGTCGGTTTGCTAATCACGACAGGACTTGCCGGCTTCTTCGCGCACTTTCTATTGGGGCTTTCTTGGGAGATCTCACTTCTGTTCGGTGCGACGGTCTCAGTAACCGGGCCAACCGTGATAACCCCGATTCTGAGGCGGGTCAAGGTAAACCGCAGGGTGAAATCCACGCTGGAAAGTGAGTCTATTATCGCCGACCCGCTGGGTGTAATTCTTGCAGCAATTATATTTACGGCGATAATTGATTCGGGGGACTGGTCTCATATTTTCACGCACGGTCTTACTACTGTTGCTGCCGGAAGCGCATCAGGGGTCATTACCGCCTTAACCATTTATCTTCTTTCGAGTAGATTTCACCTTCTGCCTTCTAAGTTTACAAGGCTCGGAATTCTTGGCAGTGCATTGATTGCCTACACCGTTGCTGAACTTATCGCGCATGAATCAGGGGTGCTTGCAGCCGCAATCGCCGGGATAGCCGTTGGCTCGCTGGACATACCCCATAAGGATCAGGTTGAGGAATTCAAAGGTGACCTGGCTTCGATTTCGATTTCAGCGGTGTTTATCTTGCTCGCCGCTAGTCTTAGATTGAATGACCTGATTTCTCTTGGGTGGCAGGGGCCCCTTATCGTCGCTCTGATAATGCTCGTTGTTCGGCCTGTGCGTGTTTTTGTTTCTACGATAGGTTCTGAACTAAAGCGTCGCGAGAAAATCTTTATCTCGCTTGTCGGGCCCAGAGGAATAGTAGCAGCATCGGTCGCTACATTTTTCGCGCTTGAGCTTACCGAAAAAGGGTACCAGGAGGACGCAAGCGTGCTTGTTACCCTGGTGTTTGCTGTGATTCTCGGAACTGTCCTTATAGAAGGATCCCTTGCGAATTGGATTTCAAAAGTATTTAAAGTTATGCCACGTTTAACGGTTATTATTGGCGCAGACGAAACTGCAAGGCTTTTGGCCGAGAAACTTATCGAATCGGGTGAATCGGTATCCGTAATCGATACGAACCCGGACAACTGTGCTGAAGCTAAAGAATTAAAGGAAGCAAATGTCTATTGTGAGGATGCTACAGAAGTAGATGTTCTGCGCAAAGCAGGGGTCGGGACCTGCAAGGCCGTGATTGTCGCCACCCCCAGTGACAAGGTCAATATCCTTATCAGCCAGGTCGTTCGATCAAATTTTGGCGACAAACGTATTGTTGCGCGTGCTAACACGACTTCTAATGTTTCCGCATTTCGGGAAGCGGGCATCGAAACGATGTCACCTGTACAGGCGTCTGTCGCGATTCTTGAGAACATGGTTCTGCGTCCCAGTCTCTTTCAGCTGCTCGCGGCCACAGAGCCCGAAGAGGAGAAGATTGACGAGGTTTTGGTACGATCCCGCCGGAGCATTGATAAGAGTCTCGCCGAACTTCACCTTGAAAATTGCCTTGTCGTCGCTTTGAGAAGGGATGGCGATTTGATTCAGCCGAGTGGTTCGACAGTGCTTAGATACAACGACATCTTAACGATTTTGGGGGATGAACGTTCGCTTGAAAAAGCGAAGAAACTGTTTGAGATCATAGATTAGTCCTATTTGCTATAGTCCATTTTTTTGGCTTTAAAGGCAGTAGTTGTTATATTTGGCGCTTTGCGGGTAGAGTTAAGGTCGCACACGGGAATCAAATATGAGCGAAACCGTTTTAGCCGTCGATTTAGGCGGAACAAACCTGAGAACTGCTGGAGTTGGGGCAGACGGTACGATCTCAGTTCGCGTGCAGGAGCGAACGCCTGAGTCGAAGTCCAGCGCGGACGTTGTTGCCGTCGTTTCAAGATCCATTGGCGAGTGCCTTTTGGAGATGCCCGTAAAACCTGAGGCCGTTGCGTTAGCCGTTCCAGGTACGATCGGCGCTAATTCGGGAATAGTGAACCGAGCTCCCAACATTCCGGGTTTGGATGGGTTTGATCTCGAGCATGCCGTTTCTGAAGCGTGTGGACTTCCGGTGATTATTGAGAACGACGCCAACGCGGCAGCGGTAGGCGAGAGCTGGCTCGGGTCTTCAAAAGGCGCAGCCACCTCAATTATGGTCACCCTCGGTACAGGTGTCGGCGGAGGAATAATCATTGATGGTAAGCTGGTGCGGGGCCTTGACGGAACGGCCGGCGAGATTGGTCACGTTTGCGTGGAGCCTAACGGTCCGGTTTGCGGTTGTGGCAGTCATGGCTGTGTAGAGCAGTATTCCTCTGCATCCGCGGTGGTTAGAATGGCAAGAGACGCGATCGAGAAGAATCCGTCATTGGAAAGGTCCGGACTCGAGGCCGAGGGCTCAAAATGGGTGTTCGATGCAGCTGTTGCAGGCGAACCCTGGGCAAAGAGAATATTCGAGGTTCAGGGCTATTATCTCGGCATCGTACTTGCCGGATTGGTCAATACATTGAATCCCGAAGTGGTCGTAATTGGCGGCGGCGCTGCGGCGGCATGGGATGAGTTCTACCCAGTATTAGAAGATCAGGTCTTAAAAAGAACCTATGCAGAGGCATCTGCTCGTGCTAGAATCGTGCCTGCCGCGCTTGGCGATAACGCTGGCATTCTTGGTGCGGCACACCTGGGATTCAAAAGAGTTCGGTCAAAAACTGACGTTGCCGTTTAGGTAACCTGCGAAATTGGTATGAATGTTTATCAGAAAGTGCTGATAAGGCTTTACGAAGAAACGGGTGGTCGCGATTCAAAAGCGGTCCCTTTAAAGGACATCGTAAAGGAACTGGGGTTCTTGCCCAGTTACGAGGAAATATTCAACCGAATGAGTGGGGACGGCTGGATAACTGAAACAAGCCACACCGACGAAGTCAATATCACGCCATGGGGTGTCCGCGAAGCCAGGAAAGTAGAAAAAGGCGGTGGGGACAACACTCGGGAAGTCGAAAAGTCCTCGAATAAGATTAAGTCTGAAGTTAAAGAACTTCTCGTTATGACGGAAGAACTTGCTGAGAAAGCTACCGACGAAAGGCTCAAGGCTGTTGAAGACAAGCTCAAGGTCGTTTCGAACGCGGTGGATGGTCTCAAGAAACTGCTGTAGGGCGATCTGTTTTCCCTCGACGTTCGCATTCTTTTCTTAAACAGCTATGAACGCTTGATTTTTCCTGCTTTCTTCATATAAGATTACCGTTTCCTGCTAGGTGTGGGAACGCAGAGCTTGTGGGTTTCGCACCCACTTTTTATTTGGGAAAAATTCGTCCGTGGGAACTGAAGAAATAGCATCGAGAATTCGGGAATTGGCTGTGGTTGCTGCCGAAAAGCAAGGTGTTGAGTTGGTACATGTTGAAATTGGCTCTTTGAAGAACAAAAGAGTCGTTCGAATCTTTATCGATAAAGAAGGCGGAGTGACCCACGACGACTGTGCACACACCAGCCGGGAGATTGAAAATTTGCTCGATTCGGAAGACCCCATTAAGGGCGAATACCTTCTGGAAGTTTCTTCGCCGGGCATTGAACGCGGGCTTTACAGCCTCGAGGATTTTGATCGGTTTGCGGGGAGTGACGCAAAATTGAAGACGGTTGAGGCAATTGGCGGACAGAAAAACTTCCGGGGAAGGATTAAAGGGATTTTGGATGGAAACGTCGAGATTGAAGATGTTTCCAGCGGAGCAGTCAGTATTCCGTACGAAAGCGTAAAGAAAGCGAATTTGTCGGTGGATCTCGATGGCGAGTTGCAGCAGAGTCGTAAGCAATCTAGGTAATTTGGAAATATGATCACATCAATCGGACAAAGCATTGACATGTTGAGAGACGAATATGGTCTCGATCGTGAGCTTGTTATTGAAGCTATGAAAGACGCGGTAAGGGCCGCGGCGCGTAAACAGTTTAAGTCCGAATATAAAGGCGGGGAAGGAATTCAGGTCGATTGGAATGACGACGAGGGAATCGTCGAGATTTCTGCGCAAAAGACGGTGGTTGAGGAAGTTGAAAGTCCAACAACGGAATTGTCATTGGCGGAAGCCGTAGAATTGACCGGCGATGACGAGATTGAGTTGGGCGACATGCTTTTGCTTCCGCTGCCGACGGAAGAGCTGGGAAGAATTGCGGCGCAGACCGCGAAACAGATCCTGGTACAAAAAGTTCGCGAAGCTATACGGGAAAAGGTTTACGAGGAGTACATCGACCGAAAGGGTGAATTGATCAATGGAATGGTCAAGCGTTTTGAGCGCGGTGACATGATCGTTGACCTTGGGACAAACCTGGAAGCGATCTTGCCGAGACGAGAGCAGACCCGCGGTGAAGTGTGGAGCATCGGAGAGAGGATTCGAGTAGTCATATCCGATGTGAGCAAAGAGCTTAGAGGTCAGCAAATTGTAGTTTCGCGCGCCTCCTCCGAGCTTTTGAAGCGGCTATTCGAAATGGAAGTTCCGGAGATCTACGACGAAACCGTGATCATTAAATCCGCTGTTCGTGAGCCGGGCGACCGTGCGAAGATCGCGGTTTCCTCGAATGAGAAAGACGTAGATCCGGTGGGCGCTTGCGTTGGAATGAAAGGCTCAAGGGTTCAGTCGATAATAAAGGAACTGAGAGGCGAGAAGATCGACATAATCGAGTGGTCAGATGAGCCTTCTGTTTTTGCTGCGAACGCTTTGAGTCCGGCAAAGGTTTCGCAGGTACGGATCACGGATATCAACGAACGCAAAATGGAGGTGATTGTTTCAGAAGATCAGCTGTCACTTGCGATCGGTAAGCGCGGACAAAACGTTCGGCTTGCGACAAGACTTGTAGGTTGGGACATCGATATTGTCAGCGAAGAAATCCTCAAGCAGGAAATCACCCGCCAGATGGGTGAAATGATGGCATCCGGAGAGGCGGTTCCGGTTACCGCGCTTGAAGGCGTCACAACAACCAATGCAGAATCGCTCGCTGAGAGCGGTGTTGAGGATATTGAAACACTTGCGAACACCTCGGTCGACGACCTCGTCGATATTCTTGACGTTAGTCTCGATGAAGCCGAAGCGGTGCTACTTTCAGCGAAGCAGATTGTTGAAATGAGAAACGCTCCTCCGGAGCCTGAAGGCGGTGAAGGTGAGGCGGGCGAAGCAGTGGAAGGAGCAGAAGCTGAAGCAACCGATCCTGATGCCGCGGAAGTTGCTGAGACATCAGAGGCCGCAACAGCTGAAGGTGGTGAGACTCCTGAAGCGATCGCGGAAGAAGGCGAGGAAACTGAGTCTGCTGCTGAAGAGGAGGTGCCTTCAGACGATTCGGCAGAGAAGTCAGAAGCAGTTACTGAAGAAGAAGCGCAAACCGAGGTTGTTGAAGACGCTTCTCCCGAAGAAAACGAAGATGCATCTCCGGCGGAAGCTGAAGCTGCGGAAAGTGAATCGGCTGCGGACCCCTCAGAAGAAAGTGAATCGGTTGCGGAGGCCGTTGAAGAGACGGGTTCGGAAGTTGAGGTCGAGGAGCCCGAAACGGAAGCTGAGGTCCAACAGGGAGATGCGGAGGTCGCGGAAACTGATGCCGGTGCTGTAACGGAAGAGGAGCCCGCTGTCGTCGAGGCTTCCGGTGAAGAGACTGACGCAGCAGTTGAAAAAGTTGTTGATGAAGCAGTTGAAAAAGAGGAAACGGAAACCGATTCGGCTCAGTAGACGAAATCGTCAGGGCGATCAGGATTTAGCGTTTAAGTAGACCAGATATTATATGGCGGTAAGCAAGAAAGTAAGAATTTACGACCTGGCGCGCGAGGTGAAACAGGACACCAAACGCATCATTGAGGACCTTCGTCGCGAGGGCTCGGATGTGAGTGTGCCATCGAATTCTGTTCCTCAGGAATTGGCTGACAAGGTAAGGAACAAGTATTTCCCTAAGGTCGACAAAACGCCGAAGCGCGCGATCAAGGTCATCAAACGGAAGAAGGTTGAAAAGCCTGAAGAGCCCGTGGTCGATGGAGACGATGCCGTTGAAGAGGCGGAGCCCGTCGATACGCAGGAAGCTGTTGAGGCCGTGGAGCCGGAAGAAATCCCTGTCGAAGAGGAAAAACCGGCTAAAAAGGTCCTTAAGCTCAAAAAGAAAAAGGTTGAAGAACCGGTAGCTGAACCGGCAGAAGAACCCGAGGCTGAACCCGTTGACGAAGAGCCTGTTGAAGAGGTTGCGGAAGAACCCGTGCCTGAAAAGGAAGAGGTCAGCGATAAGAAGGCTAAGACCAAGAAACTGAAACGCAAGGTTGAGCCGAAGGAAGAGCCCGAAGCTGAACCTCAGGACGAAGGCGAGCCCGTTGAGGAAGAACAGGTTGACGATAAGAAAGAGGAGCCGAAGCGTTCCGGCAAACAGGTAATCAAGCTCAAGCTTACGAAGGATGCCCTTGATGCGGGTGTGAAACCCGGAGAAAGGATTTACACGCCGAAGCCATCCAGAGAAGATCTTCAGTCTGACAGAACAAAGGCTAAGAAGCGCGAAAAGAAAGGTGGACGGGGAAGGGCTCTAAAGGCCACTCCGGGTGAAACCGCAACGCCGCGAACAGTCTATACGCCACCACCCAGTCACGGGAGGAGGCCCGGCAGGGGCGGCCGCAAAGGACGCAGGGGCGGACGGCGCGACAAGACTCAGGATTCAGGATTCGAGGCACCACGCAAGCGCTCGATCGAAGAACGTATTTTCGATCAGGTTGGAGAGGTCAAAGAGGGAGCCTCCAAGGAAGTTCGCCTCACCGAGGGCGCGACGATTCGCGAGTTTGCGGAAGGCATCGGAGTTACCCCGAGAGATATTGTTCAGTTGCTTGTAAAACAAGGAGTTTTCGCGACACTCAATCAGCCGATTGGCGAAGATGTCGCCGTAAAAATAGGCTCCAAATTTGGCGCTGAAGTCAGTTTCGTGCCGTTTGAAGAAATGGTTATCGAGCAGGAGTTCGAGGAACTGATCGCCGCAGATTCTGATGACGTCGAATTCCCGAGACCTCCGGTCGTGACCGTAATGGGACACGTTGACCACGGTAAGACGTCACTGCTGGACGCTATCCGTTCCGAGAACGTAGCCGAGGGCGAGGCCGGAGGCATCACCCAGCATATTGGCGCGTATAGCGTTTATGTCGACAATCCTGATGAACCGGAAGATCAGCGAAGAGTAGTATTCCTCGATACGCCGGGCCACGAAGCATTTACGATGATGCGTGCCCGTGGCGCGAAAGCGACGGACCTCGTGATTCTCGTTGTCGCTGCGGATGACGGTGTCATGCCACAAACTATCGAGGCAATTGATCACTCAAAGGCTGCAAAGGTTCCGATAATCGTCGCGATAAATAAGATTGATAAGCCGGGCGCAAACCCGGACAAGGTGAAGACGGAGCTTGCGAGCCATGGTCTCAATCCGGTTGATTGGGGCGGAGATATCGAGATGGTCGAGGTTTCCGCGCTTCAGCATCAGAATATCGATACCTTGCTCGAGACTGTTCTGCTGCAGGCAGACATAATGAACCTTGTAGCAAGTCCGACACGGCGCGCTTCAGGTGTCGTACTCGAGGCGCAGCTTGACAAGGGCCGCGGTGCGGTTGGAACTATTCTCGTTCAACAAGGAACGCTAAGCATCGGCGATCCGTTCATCGTCGGTCAGTTTCACGGCAAGGTGCGTGCGATGTTCTCGGACAGAGGCGAGAAGATCGAGACTGTCGAGCCTTCGACACCTGTGGAGGTCCTCGGTTTGCAAGGTATTCCGCAGGCAGGAGATGTTTTCCAGGCCGTTTCGGATATCGACAAAGCTCAGACGATAGCTAACCAGCGTCAGCAGCAAGCGAGACAGATCGCGATGCTCAAGACAACGAAGCGCGGTATCGAATCGCTTGGTCAGGCAGATGTTAAGGAATTACTTGTAATTTTGAAGGCGGACGTGCAGGGTTCGGTAGAAGTTCTGCGCGGGACACTTGAGAAGCTTTCTACTGAGAAAGTCCAGGTCCGTGTAATAAGATCGGGCGTTGGCGCGATAACGGAATCCGATGTGCTTTTGGCCTCGGCAACGCAGGCGGAACAGGATTCTACTGCGGTAGTAATAATTGGTTTCAATGTGAGACCCGGTGTCCGTGCCGTTGAAACAGCCAAACAGGAAGAAGTAGATATCCGTCTCCATTCCGTGATTTACAAGGTCGAGGAAGAGATTCGAGCGGCCATGATCGGGATGCTCGATGCTATCGAAAGAGAGGTTATTCTTGGTAAAGCACTCGTTCAGGAGACTTACAAGGTTTCCAAGATCGGTACGATCGCTGGCTGTAAGGTTACCGACGGACTTATCAGAAGGCAGGCCAAGGCCCGGCTCATACGCGACGCTGTCGTTATCTGGACAGGCGATATCGCATCGCTCAAGCGGTTTAAGGACGACACGAACGAGGTCAAACAGGGTTACGAATGCGGTATGAGCCTTGTCAATTATAACGACATAAAAGTCGGTGACGAGATCGAGGCGTTTGTAATTGAACAGATCGCCGCAACGGAGCTTTAGAAAGCTAATTGCGGATTTGTTCTCCGGAAGGTCCATCGATGCACAGAGCGGAAAGAATGGCCGATACCCTTAGGGAAGAGATAACCGAGATTGTCGGTTATGAGCTTGAAGATCCCAGGGTGCAAAGCGTGACGGTGACGGATGTCCGTGTCGCCGAAAACCTTCGAAATGCAAGTGTTTTTGTTGTGGTCGAGGGATCAGAAAAAGAAATCGAAGCTGCCTTGGTAACACTAAACAGGGCCGCCTCATTTGTTAGGCAGCAGGTTGCGCTTAACCTGAACCTTCGGTATGCGCCTCTTCTTCATTTTGCGAGAGACACGGTGGAAGAAAACGCCGCGCGGGTTGAGGAGACTTTGAGAGATATTGGCCTGGACGAGTAGTTTGGGGCAAATTGCCGTTCAACGAACGGTGCTGGATAGAAATTCGTAAGAAAAGGAAGTCGGTGGCGAGGTTTTCGCTTTTTGCTGCCGAAATTTGGAATGTTAAGTCAAGTTGTAGAGTTAATTGAAAACAAAGAAAGATTTGCTATCACAACTCACGTTAGGCCTGATGGCGATGGAATAGGATCCTCACTCGGGCTGCGATGGCTTCTTAGCTCGCTCGGCAAACAGGCCGAAGTGATTGTTCGAGACGACATACCCAACTCATACATGAGTTTACCGGGGGCCGACGAGATTCGGAAGATCGAAGAGATCGACTCTGACTACGACGCGGTCTTTGTAATGGAATGTTCGGACATGGATCGCCCGGGAATCAAAGGGCTCGCCGATCAGCATGTGGTAAATATTGACCATCACGCGACCTGCCAGCATTTCGGTGACATCAATTGGATCGATCCAACGGCTTCAGCAGTGGGTGAAATGATATACAACCTCTGCAAAGCGATCGGCGGAAGGGTCTCAACTGAGATTGCCGAATGTGTCTATATGGCAATCGTGACGGATACAGGTTCTTTTCATTTCCCGAATACGACCGTCAGGACGCTTAAAGTTGCTTCGGAACTGGTCAAGGCAGGGGCGAACCCGTCTGAGATATCCGAATCGGTTTATAACAGCTATTCCTGGAGCAGGCTCGCATTGATGCAGAGTGTCATAGCGACGATGAAACGCGACCGGTCCGGTAGAATTGCATGGATGCGCCAAACTATCGAGATGGTCGAACAGGCCGGCGCTGTAGACGGGGATAACGCCGGTTTCGTGAACATGCCGCTCACGGCCAGTGAAGTTGTGGCTTCATTTTATATGCGTGAGGTCGAAGACGGAGCATATCGCGTGAGCCTTCGTTCGAAGGGAAGTATCAACGTTGCGCGCGTCGCTGAGAGATTTGAGGGTGGTGGACACAAGAATGCGGCTGGTTGCCGTGTGACCGGTGACTGGGACGAACTTGAAGCAAAAATCGTTGAGTTTCTAAAGGATGAAATTGAATCCTGTGTAGAAGTTGAAGAGCAATTGACTGCACCTGAATTGAGCTTGGCGTAATTATTTAGATTGATATTCAGGCCGCCGACTGTCCTAGGTTTTAGGACTCCGGTGGTCTTTTTGTTTGAAATGGGGAATCAGGAAAAAAAGTATAAATGGCGTCGTGAGGGTTACCGTGAGAAGACCAAAGGACTGCTCATGGTAAATACGGGCGATGGCAAGGGCAAGACAACCTGCGCCCTCGGTCTGACTATCCGAGCCGCCGGACAGGGGCTTAAATGCTGTGTGATACAGTTTATGAAGTCCAAAACAGACAGGTACGGGGAGCATGAGTCTCTTGAGAAGCTCGGGGTAGAAGTTCACACGATGGGTGACGGCTTTACCTGGGATACACAAGACAAGGCCCAGGATATTAAGACAAGTGAAGAAACCTGGTCGCTTTGCATGGAAAAGCTCAAGAGCGGTGATTACGATCTCCTCGTTTTTGATGAGCTGGTTTATGTGCTTGATTACGGCTTTCTCGATGAAGAGAATATCCTCAACGAAATCGCCGCTATACGTTCCGAACAGCCTGCGTTACATATCGTCATGACAGGTCGAAATGCATCCGAAAAACTAATCGAAGCTGCGGACCTGGTCTCCGAAATTAAGGAAGTAAAGCACCCGTTCAATACCGGGATTTATGCTCAACAAGGGATAGAATTTTAGAGGAATCTACATGAAAACTTTGCTACGTATTCTCTTGGTTTTTTGTTTAATGGGTCTTGTCCTTTCCTGCGGTTTGTTTTCCGAAACCGATTCGGGGACGGAAACAGCAACCGAAACGAATGATTCGGCAGGTTCTGAAGGTTCGGGTTCTGAGAATCCTGATGATGAGGGAAAGGACGAAAAGGATGATGAATCGGAATTCACGGCTTCTGAAGAGGCGAAGCCGAAACATCAGAATACCAAGGTTAGATTTCTGAAAGGAAAAGTCTCAAGGTCCTACACGGGTTCAGTTGTTAAGGGCGGTTCTCATTCCTATACGATTGGAGCTTCCGGTGGTCAACAGCTTTCTGTCGATATGCGTTCAAGTTCGAGCGATCTGAAAGTTTTTGATCCTGCCGGAAAGGTGTTGAGTAACGCCGGATCGCCGACCGATTTCAGGTCCACGCTTCCATCTGACGGCACCTACAAGGTAGTGATCTCAAACCCGGCAAAAGAAGATAAGTACTCGGTAACATTCAAGATAACCGGGGAAATTGCCAAGAAGCCTGACCCACCGCAGTCCGGAGGTTTAACAAAGACGGTCAAATTCTCAAAAGGAAGGTCATCGGCGTCTTACAAAGATGCAGTAATCAGGGGTGAACGCAACCGTTACGTTTTGGGCGCGCAGGGTGGACAATTGATGGCGGTAAGCATTGCTTCGCTGGAGAACAATGCGGTCTTTCAGATCCGCGGACCGAAGGGATATCTCCGCGGAGCAGGACCGGGCACGGATAAGCGTTCATGGAGCGGGCAGTTGCCGGCTGACGGGAAATATACTGTGATTGTAGGAAGTACCAGGGGAAATGCGACCTATACGGTTACATTCTCGATCAGGTAAGCCGGATCACTTTTTTAGCCCGGTACGAGGGCAGATATCGGCCAGTTTGCATTCATCGCACAGCGGTTTTCGGGCGTTGCACACCTGTCTTCCATGAAAAATCAGCCAATGGGAGAACATGACCCATTCATTTTCGGGAATCAATCTTTGAAGGTCTTTTTCGACTTTTTCGGGTGTCTTTTGGGTAGTTAGACCAAGCCGGTACGAAAGTCGCTTAACGTGGGTGTCAACAACGACCCCGGACGCGATTCCAAATGCGTTGCCGAGAACAACATTTGCTGTCTTGCGTGCTACTCCAGGCAGCGAAAGAAGGTCGTCCATGTTATCGGGAACCTCGCCTTTGAAATCATCCAATATCTTCTGAGACGCGGCTCTTATGTTTTTCGCCTTGTTCCTAAAAAATCCCGTCGAACGAACGTCTTCTTCCATTTCTTCCTGAGAAGAGTCCGCAAACGCTTTGGGTCCTCTGTATTTACGAAACAATTCTGCAGTCACTATGTTCACGCGTTCATCGGTACATTGCGCAGAGAGTATCGTTGCGATGAGGAGCTCGAACGCAGTCGTATGGTTTAGCGCGCAATGTGCATCCGGGTACAGCTTCTTAAGCCGTTTGACCAATTCATCAGCCCGCAGCTGCTTTTTTGTCGGCATAGGGCTGTGATTTTAACGTGAATCAGGAAAGATTCAAAAGGACGATGCAAAATCCGTTCGTTTTGGATAGAATCTATCCAATTGAGACAAATGTTCAATTTCCGCAATCTCTAGAAATTCATTTATACGGTTGATGAAGCCAGATACCAACCATCTGTTAACTATTGATTCTAAGAGTCTTGGGGCTCGCCTATTGCTTGCAGCGTTTTTAGCTCTTGCAGTTCTATTCGTTTGGTTTTCTGTATCGTGGCAGATTGGAAACATGTTTGCCGGTTTTACGAAACCGACCGAAGCTAATGCAGAAGCTGTGGCTGACATGGCAGTCTCAATGGCCCCCGGAGATCCGTTGGCCGTTTGGCTGAAAGCAGTAATCGCACAGGACGCTTCGGCATCAGATTACGTCGGATTTGAAGACGTTATCCGGCTCTCACCGAACGATTATAGATGGTGGGTACAAATGGGAAGGGCATTTGAGCAGGCTGACAAAGCAGAGAAGGCCGAATTGGCGTTTAACAGGGCCATTGAAATCGCTCCGAATTATGTTCTTCCGAGATGGCAGGCGGGAAATTACTACCTCAGGCAGGGAAATGAAACGGCGGCGCTTAAAAACCTGAAACGAGCTGCTGAACTCGATGAGGTCTACCGCGAACAGGTCTTTTCCGTAGTTTGGGATTTCTTCGAAGAGGATGAGGAAAAGCTTGAGTCGCTGGCGAAGGAACAAAAGGGCGTCTACTCCGGGCTCGCGAAATTCTATGCAGGAAAGGGGAAGCCCGAAAAAAGTCTTGAGTCATGGAACAAGCTGTCTAAATCCGAACGCACGCAAAACGCCGATGTTGCAAAACTCGTCGCCCAGGCCCTTTTTGATAAGGGATTCTTTGCGACTTCCGTCAGGTTTCGAGATGAGTTGGGTATCGAAAAAGGTGCTGGGGTAGGGAAAATGCATAACGGCGGGTTCGAGGCCCAGATACCAAAGCCTGACGGCGTTCTGTTTTCATGGAAGATCGTTAAAGTCGAGGGGATGAGAGTGCAGACCAATGGATTCAAGAAGCGGAGTGGAAATCGGAGCCTCGAAGTTTCTTTTGGTAGTTTTAGCAAGCCGGATATTAACAACGTGTACCAGACGATCGCAGTAAAGGGCGGCGCGCGGTATCGTCTTTCCTTTTGGGTTAAGACGGAGAAACTCGCAGGTGCAGCATTGCCTCAAATTCAAGTAATTAATACGGTGGACAGCAAACCGCTTGGATCCAGCAAGGCATACGAAAGA
>JABDKD010000093.1 GCA_013003215.1 Pyrinomonadaceae bacterium | reverse complement strand
ATCGAGCCGGACACCCAGGTTGTACCCGAAGTGTAGACCAATGAGTTTAACAGGTGTTCATTTGAGACGAGAATGTGCAGTGGATGCAGTGGTTCTACAATGCAGGCGTTCAAAGGACCACCCACCTCAAAGTAATCGGTCGATGCCTCGCCCATCCCGGACTGCCCCGCGTCAAACGCGGTCTCGATCGCATAGTGGCTCCCGTTCTCACCAAACGTATTTCGCGATCTCGAAACGAGACGCTGGCCGTAGTCGAGCAGGCGGATTTCCTCCAACGGATCGATACCAATGTGTGAGTCAGATCCTATAGACCAACTCCCCTTCTTTGCACGAAAATGTTTTAGCGAAAAAATGCCGTCGCCAAGGTTACCCTCCGTCGTTGGACAGATTACAACGTTTGCTCTGCTATCTGCTACACGATTCAGCTCGCTTTCGTTCATGTATGTAGAGTGAACAAGGTTAAATCGCGGCCCGATTTCGACGCTGTCGAGGAGCAGTTCGACCGGCCGTTTCCCATGAAAAGCAACGCACTCATCGACTTCTTTAAGTTGCTCGGCGATGTGTATATGAAACGGCATGTCACCCGGACTCGATTCGGCTATCGCAGCGACATCTTCTATCGGAGCCGCCCTGAGGGAATGAACCCCACAACCAATACGCGCTCGGGAAGAAGCGTCGCAAGCGTGGTTGACTGCTGCCAGCAGGTCGAGGTATTCGTCGACGTCTTCAAAGATGAATCGTTTCTGGGATTCAGAAGCCTCTCGTTCAAATCCTCCGGTCCTGTAGTAGACCGGTACAATCGTTAAATTGATTCCCACAGTTTCTGCTGCACGGATAAGACGCTTTGCCATTTCAGCTGGATCATCGTACCGGGCGCCGTTCTTGTCATGATGTAGATAATGGAACTCGGCGACGTGCGTATAGCCGTTGCGCAGCATCTCAGAGTAGAGCAACGCAGCGATCGATTCCATTTGATCGGGGTCCAGGCTCAGCGCCAGTTTGTACATCGCTTCTCGCCATGACCAGAAATCATCATTTGGGTCTTTGTGGTTTTCAGCGATTCCGGCCATCGCATATTGAAATGCATGGGAATGGGCATTTCTGAAACCGGGAAGTGCGAGATTCGTTCCCGAACCGTCCGCATCATCAATCGAGACGATAACGCCTGCGTCATCCGTTCGTATTTCGACGTTTTCATGCCATCCGTCTTTCTGGAGTATCGCCTTAAACTTCATACTCCTCCATAGATCTGATCAGTGCCGCAAAAACATTCTCCAAATGCATTTTGACCGGAGAGGCTTTCGACTTGGAATACACCGTTTCGTGCGCTCTCATGTATAGATCTTTGCTCATTTCGAGCTGGAGCGCATGGATGTTGTTTGCCGGATCTCCTTTAGAACGTGTCAGATAGCCTCCCTTAAAAGGATTATTGTGCGAAATATCGTAGTTACCGGTTCCAAGTGCCCGGAGTGCTGATTCAATCACCCAGTTATCGGCGGATTGGCGATCGTTGCTGCCGAGTATGAAGTCCGGAAACGGGTCGGGTTGAATTGTCGGGACGTGTCTCCGTATGGAATGCCCATCCCAAAAGACCGCGAAACCAAATTCACTGCGTAACGATTCAAGTTCTTCATCGATCCTATCGTGATACGGAGCAAAATACCTTTTCGTTCTTCTCTTAATTTCGGGATCCGGAACCGACGGTCTGTTGTCTTTGTAGATTGAATTACCCTGGAAATCGGTGACAGGACACAACGCGGTGATAATCCGGCCATCGTCGTAAAGCGGCCTGTTCTCAGGTTCACGGTTCAAATCAATTACCCATCTCGAGTACTTCGGACAAATGATCGTGACTCCCAGGCTGGTAGCGAAATCGTAGAGGATATCCAGATTCCAATCCGTGTCATCGGGCGCCTCGATCATTAAAGGGACGAACTCCTCTACCAATTCATCCGGAAAGTCTGTTCCACAATGCGGTAAAGAAAGAAGCATCGGGACACGCTCCCGTTTGGGTTCAATTATTGAATATGGGATTTCGACCATCTTTTTTGTCCTGGCAGAGTTCCGCCAAGTATAACAAAAGTATGGACTAACACCGGCGCACAGAATGGCGGACAAAAAAAACCGCACCCGGTGACGAGCGCGGAATCAAAACTGTTAGTGAGGCTGTTACTGGATCTTTAAGGCCTTTGATTTCCAAACCACAACGACTGTTCCACTCAATTGGTTAGCGATCGACCTGACACCGGCATCGAGAGCTTCAAATTCCGTTGTTCCCCGTTTTATGTTTTTCGTGGGCTGATTACGGTAAGCGGAGTCATACCAAACCCCATTCCTGCGAGTGAATGTCTTGCCGCTGATCTTTCTTCCGCGGGAAGACTTGTCCTCTTTGGCAGCCGTCTTGTTACCGGTTGCCGCTCTGCCCACGTCATCTTCTTCACGCTTCTTCTTTGCCATTCGTTCTTCCTGAACGGGTGCCGCCTTCGGCTTAGAAACACCACTGCGGGTTGTAATCGCCGGGCGGGTCGGTTCAGAAGCAGCAATCACAGGCTTTGGCGGCTGTTCTGCATCTGCTACAGATCGATCCGCGAACTCTTCCGTGGAATCCGTGACTACCGCGGGTTTCTTATCATCCGGTCTGGATACACTTCGCGCGACATCCCTGCGACCTGAAACACCATCACTCACCGGCGTGTTGCGGGGCAGGGCGACATCTTTTCCGGTTACCGCTCCAACGTCCGGCGATACCGGTTGAGCGAAATCAGCATCACCCGCTGCATTATCTTTTGAATCACCTTCCGGTTCATCCGCAGTATCTTTTGCATCTTCTGTCTCAGCAAGGTTCGAACTCGCGGCCGTATTGGAAGCAGACTTTGCTGCGGGGGCCTGGATTTCGTTGGGTTCGGCTTTTGCCAAATCCGCCCCGGTCGAATTCATGTTTTGCACGACTGCGAAGCCAAGAAAGCCGGCAAACACGAGAGCAATTGCTCCGAATCCGAATGCCAGGTTTTTTGTGGTAAACAGCCGAGAGAGCCATGAAGAGGTTTCCGTTTCGACCGCTGCGGGAGAAGAGACAGGCGCGACAACTTTGGCAGTACTTTCGTCTTCAGCGTTTAGAGTTACTACGTTGGAGAGTATGGTCCGGCAACGGTCGCAGTCAGCCATGTGGCTGATCACGCGCGGTCTTGCGGAATCAGGTAGTGCGTTTTCAGCAAACATGGAAATCTCGTCCGCATCGAGATGCGAATCGAGAACGGATGCGGCCGCCGCCCCGCTTTTGGCCGCTTTTCTCAGCAGCGCATCAATTTCCTTGTCGAATTCTCGTTCCATTTGTGCTTTTCATACCGGTCCCGGTATGGCTTGCTCTCTGGTTACATCTATCGCGGGAGAATACCCGCAAACTAGAGAACGCCTGAACTCGCGATTTCTTGCACGAAGACAAATACAATCGCTATCGTAAACAACTTTTCAAGATTTAGCCCCAGATTCTCTGCTATATCTGTCAAATACTTTTTGACCTCAGATTCATTCCAGCCGTGTTTCTCTTTAAGCTTCTTTTCAACACCACCCCGTATCGCCTTCTGCACCCTAACGATCTTTCTGCTCGCGGTAGCTTCATGATAGCCGAAGGTCGCCGCAATCTCTTTTAGCTTCAGGCCCTCGAAATAGTACAGTTTCATTATCAACCGGTCCTCGTCTTCGAGGTCTGCGATCGCGGAATGAAGTGCGGCAACGACGTCCTTTTCGGCCTCGGCGGTTCCGAAAATCTCTTCAGGGTTCTCGGTTGAGGTGACAATGGATTTGCCGTCGGATTTTTCAGCTGAATCCTGGGCCAGGATCTCGAATTCGCGATCGTCCTCAGCCTGTACGATTCTCTTCATCTTACGGAACTGATCGATCGCCAACTGGTTCGTTACCGCCCGAAGCCACCCTGCGAGGCTTCCCTTACCTGAATAATACGAGAGTTTTCCTTTTGTCTTGCCCTCTGCGTCAAGCTTGAGTCCGTGGAGTTCGGCCCAGATCGACCCGGCCAAATCCTCTGCGTCTTCCTTGTTTTTTGCGAATTTGAATGCCGCGGATTTCACACTCGAATCAAAATTGAGCACGATATCTCCCCATGCGTTCTCATCACCCTTCTCACAGGCAATGATCAGGCAGAGGTCATCCGCCCGAAGTGAATCCACAAAATCGATCACATCGGCGTGGTCAGCGTTTTCTTTGTCTTTGAGCAGGTACTTTTCAACCGAGCGCGAAACCCTTGGCTCCACATCCTCGAGTTTGAGCCCGCGGGAATCTTCGGCACGGGCGATCAGACGCGCCACCGCGTCTTCGATTGTCGGCTTTAATTTTGAGGCGATCGGGGTCATTAAAAAGACTCGTGAATTCTAACACCAAACACAGATCAAGTGAATGAGGTACAAGGTTAGACGCAATGGATGCAGTGGTTTTGCCTTTGGGAGTGCGGGAAGGCGAGAAGGCGAGAGAGCGAGAGAGCGAGAGAGCGAGGTTGCCCATTCAACAATCACCGCGTATTTTCGCTATCCCGCTATCCCGCTATCCCGCTATCGCAGGTGCTTTCTCAAAAAAGAAATGATCTTGTAACCGTCCAGATAGACCCATGGCTTTTCGCCGAGAGTGTAGTGTCCGCAAGGAAATTCGGTTTGGACATGCTCGACACCCGTCGATTCAAGCTTTCTCATCATCTGCATGGAGAGATGATACGGGAATGTAAGATCATACTTGGTGTAAATATATCTCTGTGGACGGGGCTTTGAGGCCTTTAGCTTATCCATATAAGCCATTGGTGAGATAGGCATCCAGTACTTACGGAGTTCCTCGAGTCCCACGTCGTTTTCGAGTCCTTCTTTGACGTGATAGGTAGAGAGGCCCTCCCAAACCACATCCGCGAAGTACCCTGAAACATGGTTGAAGACCGCGGAGTCGATCGTCTCGTCGTGAACGAAGGCGAAAAAAGCAACGCAGGACCCGATACTGGTCCCAACGATGCCAACCCGTTCGTAACCTTCCTGTTTTAACCATTTTATGGCAGCTCGAGTGTCCAATACCGACTGCCTTACGGACTGAAGTGTGCGGCCTATGTTGGGAGCAACGAGGTAATCAGCGCGTTCCAGCTCCGGCGGCATACGCTCCTCATGATAGGGAAGTGTGAGCCGCAATGCAGAGACGCCGACGCGGTTGAACCACTGGCAAAGATCGAAGTACGTTCCTGCTTTTGCATTCCAGTGCGGTAACACGAGTACTGCAGCTTTCTTGTCTTTCTTATGTTCAAAGAAACGCGCCCGAGCAGTATTGTTCTCGATCGAGGGCGTTTGAACCGAGCTCTCCCAGGTAATGCTTGTGTTGGTCGATTCTTGCTCGGCAACCTCAAATCGTTCGGTTCCAGGCAGCGCGAAGAATTCGTGGCTGGATCTGACCATCTTGTCGGCATAATCGCGAAAGATGGCTTCCGGTTCATCAACCCCATCTTCCCCGATGAATTCAAGCCCCCAGCCGAACGGACGCACAACGCGATTGTCGTTCAGCATCGCGTAGTACTTTTCCTTCTTATGAATCCTGCGTTCAAACATACTTCCATTGACCATTGACCATTGAAGCCTAGATCCTCAATTAATCGTGGCCAAAAACCGATTGACCATGATCGTTGATCGATGACGAATTATCAAAGGGCATAAATCGGGAAATGGTGACGCGGGGGCGCTGTGATGGGGAGACGGTGAGACGGGGAGTATGGGAAAGCGGTGACTGGGAAAAACGAAGACGCGGGACACGGGGACGCGGGACACGGGGAAGTGGAGCAGTGGAGACGGGGTGACGCGGGGCATGGAGGGAGAGTGGGACGAAGGGAACCGGGAACGCGGGGACGCGGCGGGCAGAGTCCAACTCCAAATCATTCTAAACTCTGAACTCTAAACTCTGATCTCTGAACTCTGATCTCTGAACCCTGACCTCTGAACTCTGATCTCCGTTCTAGTCCGTCGACTCAATTTCCTCTTCGAGTAGCTGACGCCTGTAAAGTGCTGCGTACTCACCGTTTAATGCAATTAGTTCATCATGGTTTCCGCGCTCAATAATCGCTCCGTCATGAAGAACACAAATGTAGTCGGCATCCTTTATCGTTGAGATTCGATGAGATACGACGAGTGTAGTTCTCCCGACCCGAACATCTCGCAGTCCGTGCAGGATCCTTTCCTCCGTCAAAGTATCCACGGCAGAAAGGGCATCGTCGAGTATTAAAATCCTTGGGTTGCGCATTATCGCCCGGGCGATAGCGGTACGTTGTTTCTGACCACCGGAAAGAGTGATCCCGCGCTCACCCACCAGCTGCTGATAGCCCTTCGGAAAGCTCCGGATATCTTCTGTCAGTCCCGCAACGGATGCCGCCTTTTCAACTGATAGCGACCGGCGTTTCTCCGTTACTCCATCTCCTTCCGGAAGTAATTCAATAGTTTCATCCGGACCTTTCACGCCGAATAGGATGTTGTCTCGAATCGTATTGCTGAAAAGAAACGTCTCCTGCTGGACAAATCCGATCGATCTTCGGAGTTGTTCCAAGGGGTAATCTCTTACCGGATAACCATCCACAAACACACTATCGTTCGGAGTATCCATCAAACGCGGCACGAGACTCACGAGAGTGGATTTACCGCTTCCGGTCTTGCCGACAAAAGCGACCGTCTGCCCGGGTTCGATAGTCAGGTCTATATTCTTCAGAGTCGGAGTCCCGTTATACGCAAAGTTGAGATCCCGGAATTCGATTTTGCCTTTGATCTTTGGTTTTGGTTCAACGTCCTCTTCGTCTCGAATTGTTGGTTCCGTCTCAAGTATTTTGTTGAATCTCTTGAGACTCGCCGTACCTCTTTGATAAAGATTAACGACATAACCCAGCGCAATCAGGTACCAGATCATTCGTTGCAAATAGAGTATGAATGCGGAGAAATCGCCGGCGGTAATCTCCCTCCTCGCTGCCATCGGAACCCCAACGGCTACAACAATTACAAAACTCAGACCGATAAAGAAAAACAAGAGGGGACGCATCGCCGCTGCGAACTTCACGAGATTTACGTTTTTATCCGCATACTCAACATTGAGTTCTTCAAACTGATTTATCTCAGACTGTTCCTGAGCATAGGCACGGATAACCCGTGCCCCGGTCAGGTTCTCTTGTGCTCGAGCGGTAATACCGGAAAAAAACTCCTGGATCTTCTCGAATCTTGTATGGATCTGCTGGCCGAGAAATTTCACGGTCAGCGATACCAATGGCATCGGAATGAGTAAAAAGAGAGTCAGCGTTACCGAGATATTGAACATGATCGGCAAAACCACGAGCAGCGCGAATACGGCCTGAAACGAATAAAGGATCATTGGTCCGACGATCTGCCTGATCGCTCCCAGGTCGTTTGTTGCGCGGGCCATGAGATCGCCGACGCGATTGTCCTGAAAGTACTCAAGAGGTTGATCGACCAGCGCTGCGTAAAAATCCCGCCGCATGTCATATTCGATATGTCGCGAGGCGTTTATCAACAATCGCCGTTGCCAGAAAAGGAAATTAGCACCCGCAAGGCTTACCCCGATGATTACGAGCGGGTAATAAAACACAGAATTCCATGTGACCTCGCGAGTTAACTGATCAATTGCCTGTCCGACGAGATAAGGCACGAGGAGATTGAATGCCATGCCGAACAAGATAAACAGGATTCCGAGCACTACCTGAACTTTGTAGGGCTTGAAATACTTCGAAAATTTGATCAGCTCATTCATTGGGAAACAGTTTCTGTGGATTCCTCTAACCCATCCGGCAAGACAAATAATGATTGATCGGGTTCGAGCGTGATATCCCGGAGCTCTACGGAATAGGTCAGGACTTTTTTATCTCCCTGTGTTGAGAAGAATTCCTGTTTAACCGGGATCTCGAGTCTTTCATCTACATAAACCAGGATCTCTGTATTCTCGCTCAGTTCCAGTTCAACCGCGTATTTGCGCAACCCGTTCTCCGTGCCAAGATCCTTAAATGAAGCCCTTCGTTTCTCGTTCAGCCAACGGCTCGTAACGCTTGCGATCAGGGAGTTCTTTTCAATTGAAACCGGAATCTTTTTGAGTCTGGTAAATCTCTTTTCCGGCAAGAGCTTGAAACCGATCCCATCCGCGTCGACCAAGAACGCGAATTCATCTTTTGTCCCCACCTTGTAACGGGCAAATGACTTTTTTCCATCCCTGGCGACAAAATATCTCTGAATTGTCTTCTTTTTTCCGGCGATCGATGTGATAAGAATCGATCCGGCAAACTTTTCGGGCAGCTTTGTACCAAACGGGATGTCAGAAACGAGATCCTGCCCGGAGTTCTCGAACGCAGGCGAATCCGCCCTAAACCAAGAGCAGCCCGAACCGCCAGCCAAACAGACAACGAGGCTACAAAAAATGAGTTTTGTACGGAGTAGCTTCAAGCGGAAATTCTAACACAATGGTGCCTGACGCCGGATTGCCTTGCGCCTTGACATTGAGCCACCTAGAATCGAGAGAGAACGGCATGAAACTGGATTCCCTCCAACGAAGGTATTTACTATTCGGGACGGTGCTTTTACCGACCGCGCCATTTCTCTATATTCAGGGTAGATATACAAAACTAAAAGTTGGGAGACTTCCCGATGCCTCAGGTTCGAACACGGGAGTTGCGGGAAAAGGGCCGTCTGATCTCAGATTTCTGGCTATCGGTGAATCCACGGTTGCTGGTGTGGGCGCCGAGAATCATGAAGAGGCGCTGACCGGAAGGTTCGCGTCACATCTTTCTGACAAAACGGGAAAAACAGTCGAATGGCATGCGCTCGGAAAGAGCGGAATCACCGTCGCGGGTACGCTCAACGAGTTGGTGCCTCAAATACCGGAGGGCGGTTTTGATCTCGTATTGATAGCTCTGGGCGGTAATGACGTCTTTTCTGTTAAGAGTCCAAAGCACTGGAGGGCGAAAATCACCGAGCTGATACGGACAGTTAAGAGCGACACCGGGTGCTCAGAGATCTTTCTTTCCAACATTCCGATGGTGCGCGATTTTATTGCGCTGCCGGATCCACTTCGCTACCTCCTCTCGAGGCTCGCCAAGTTGCAGCATTTCAATACCATCGAGCTGACATCAGAATTGCAGGATGTTCACTATTTTGAGGAAGTTGACCGTGTCGATGATGAGTTTTTTAGCGATGGCATCCACCCGTCTGCTTCCGGTTATGATTCGTGGTCGGAAGCAATGGTCAGATCCTTGCTCAGCAAGTCGAGGTATCTTCAAGAGGGAGAATCCTAATGGACGACCTCACGATAAGAAAGGCCGCTGTCAGCGACCATGATGGCATCTGGAAGATTATCGAGGCCGTCATTTCTACCGGAGAATTCTATTCTTTTAAGCCCGGTTCGCCCCGCGCCGAAATGCTCGCTTACTGGTGCGGCAGCGATAAGCACTGCTATGTTGCAGAAGCTGACGGGGAAATCGTCGGTACGTTTGTCATGAAGGACAATCAACCCGGGCTCGGTTCGCATGTTGCCAATGGTTCTTATATGACCTCACCAACTGCCGGCGGCCGCGGAATTGGAACTGCGATGGGGAAATTCTCGATCGAAGAGGCAAAAAGCCTCGGCTACAAGGCGATGCAGTTCAATTTGGTCGTCAAAAGCAATGAAACAGCAGTGAGGCTTTGGAAACGTCTGGGATTCCAGGTGATCGGCGAAATCCCGGATGCTTTTGATCACCAAAGGCTTGGTTTGACCAATGCGTATATAATGTACCGAAAACTTTGACTTCTCTTACGAGCGTACTATGTGGAACCTCACTTCTACTTCTGCAGAGCTACGACAAGAACTTGCCAAACATAATGAGTGGCTTCTTGACGATGGCAACAAATCCTTTTCCCTGAACGCGAATGAAATCAGTATTTCGAGTATCGACGGGAGTCTCTGGCTCAGGTTTCTTTCTGATGAAGGACTTTGCGAACAAATCGTCGAGCATGCGGAGGTCGCTGACGGCCGGTTTGAGTTTGCGCTAAAAAATGAAGACTCGTTGATCAGGTTGATACCAAGAGTCCGCGCCTTTGAGCTACGCGAAGGGGTTGAGTCAGCAAGGCTGGAAAGGGTCAACGGAATCGCTTTCGATCTAACAAAACAATTCAGGGGGTTCAAGCCGCTTCGCGTCGAGTTAAACGAGCACGGCGGGAGATTCGCTGAGATCTTTGCACAAAAAGGCAGAGGTTTTGTAGCGGCAATTTCCGATGTTTCGGGTGCTGTGAGCCACGAAGCGATATTGGCGAAGGCCTTTAATTGGCAAAGAAAGTTAGGCCGGCGCAGAACGAGATCGGTTAAGACTGTTTGGATCGTCGCGAGTCGAAAGACTGCAAGGGCATTAAACGCACTTTGTGCGTGTCTCCGAGGTGGTGAGGCGGGAAAAATTAGGATTCTTGAGCTGAATAAGACCGAGCCGGTCCAAGCAAACACCAAGTTCAAAGAACTTGAGATGAGACGTTTCAGCAGTCTCTGGTCAGGCAGGCTACCCCGGCTGGCTTGTCTCGAGCATCGACGGTCTTCAGAGTTTGCCGCCTCGATTCTTGCTGATCGGCCGGAAACAATAGACCGCGTCTTTTCCGCAAATGGTGAGACGTTGCGTTACAGGGGCCTTCCTTTCGCTCGAACAAGGTCGGTAAGGAATGCTGAACAGGTTTGGTTTGGAATCGAGAAAAACCGCATCCGCTTGAATGAGGATACCCGGCCCGAATTCCTTGACCTACTGGAAAATCTGAAGACCTACCGCACCCACAATGCGCCGAACAAACAACACGAGTATTTCTCAGCCTCGCCCGAAGCGTGGTTGGAATCGGAACTCCGAAAGAACATAAGGCAGCTTGATCCGAACCTGTTTTTGTCGCCAATCTATAACCAGTTCCGCACAGCCCGGGAAAAGATCGATCTACTGGCGCTTCGTCGAGACGGTAGGCTTGTAATCGTCGAACTAAAGGTCGCACCCGACCGTGAAATGGTATTTCAGGCAGTAGACTATTGGCGGAAGGTTGAATCGCAGAGACGCCGCGGTAACCTCGAAAGAGCCCGCCTTTTTGAAAACCGGGAAATCGCGGACAAGCCCACTATAATCTACCTTGCCGCACCGACTCTCGGATTCCACAATGAGATCGAGTTCTTTGCCCGCAAGGTGAAACCACAGATCGAGATTGTCCGTTTTGATCTTGCTGAAAACTGGCGAGAGCGTATCTCGGTAATTCGAAGAGCCATACTTAATCCTGCACAAGAGTTATGAGTTTCAGGAACAGCGCAGCGAATCGTACTTTATAATACAAAGTACTTGACAGACGAGAATACTTTGCAGTAATTTGATCAAGGTGATGATTGAAACAAAAAAGAAGGATGAAGAAACGCCGACGCTACACGGCAGGGCAATGGATAATCTCGAATTCATTCGGGAAACCATGGCGAGATCAACCGAATTCACCGCAGTTCCGGGGTATGGCGGAGCGTTGATGGGTGTTACGGCCGTGGGAGCGGCAATAATCGCGGGGAATGCAATAAACGTCTCCTGGTTGACTACATGGGTTGTCGAAGCCTTTCTTGCTTTCTCGATCGGTCTTTTGGCTATGTGGCAAAAAGCCAAAGCTTCAAAAGAATCGCTTAAATCGAAACCCGCTCGGAAGTTTGCCGTGGGATTTCTTCCCCCGCTTATTGTCGGAGTGATTCTGACGGGCATGCTTGCCGTCAACTATGAGTTCAAATACCTGCCTGCAGTCTGGTTGATGCTCTACGGGACCTCCGTAGTTACGGGCGGAGCCTATTCTGTTCGTGTGATTCCTGTTATGGGATGGGCATTTATTGTCTTTGGTGCGGTGGCTGCATTCTACCCGCAATTCGGAAACGGCCTGATGGCGGCAGGCTTCGGATTCCTGCACATTGCATTCGGACTGGTGATCGGCAGGAGTTACGGGGGTTAACGATGGCAAAATCAAACCCCAACAAAAATTCAACGAAGAAAACCGGACTGCGTGAGATCAACGGTAAACCGGATCCGACCGGATTCGACAAACTTATCCACGAGCGGATGCGTTTGGGAATCATCAGTGCGTTGGCGGCGAACGAGTCGATGTCGTTTAACGACCTCAAAACAGCGCTTGGTGCTTCTGACGGCAACATTAGCGTTCATGCCAGGAAGTTGGAAGATGCCGGGTATCTCCATTGTGAAAAGAAATTCGAGGGCAGAAAACCTTTGACCTTGTATTCGATAACCAAGGACGGCCGTGCAGCCCTTGAGCGTTACATAGATCACATGGACGCTCTGATCAAGGCCGTAAAAGGAGGCTCGTGAGGGAATTTGACGTCACGATTATCGGTGCCGGTCTTGCGGGGCTATATTTTGCGAAAAATGTCAGCGAGCAAGGTTCGAGCGTTCTCCTGGTTGATCGCAAAACCGATCTCTCGAAGGGTATTCATACAACCGGGATTTTCGTTCGGAAGACATTCGAAGATTTCGATTTTCCAGCCAAAACTCTCGGACGCCCAATTAGTAACGTAAGTATCTATTCGCCCAAGCTTCAAAAAATTGATCTCGTAAGTCCACGTGAAGAGTTCCGGGTCGGCCGAATGGGAGAGCTGTACAACTCGCTTCTGGATGAATGTTTGAAGACAGGTGTCGAGTTTCTTTCAGGGACGAGGTATGTCGCTGCGGTAGCCAGTGGTGAGGATAGCCTGGTGACACTGGAACGGAAAGGAGAGACGCTTCAGGTTCGAGCCCGGGTGTTGGTTGGGGCGGATGGAGCGCGATCGCGTGTTGCTTCCGATATGGGTCTGGATGAGAACAAAGAGTGGATAGTCGGGTATGAAGAAGTATTCAAGGACATTGCTTTAAATGGCGAGCCTGCGCTTCACTGCTTCTTGAGCGAACCGCTCGCCCCTGGTTACCTGGCATGGATTTCAAATGACGGTGAGGAAACCCACATAGGAGTTGGTGGTTATCCAAGTAGATTCGATCCCCGCGAAGCGCTTAAGGTCTTCAAACAGGAAATCGTTCCTCAGATAATTGACACAAAGGCTATGACTCTTTCGGAGACCCGGGGCGGGCGCATTCCTGTCGGCGGCGTGCTCCGGCGGATTGGAAACAGTCATGCACTATTAATCGGCGATGCGGCAGGGGCTGTTTCGCCACTGACCGCCGGCGGCCTCGACCCCTGCCTGCGCCTCTCAAAGTTCGCCGCGGCGGTAGTTTCGAAACGGTTTGAGACCGGAGACCCGCGAGTGCTCGCGGCGTATTCAGGATCGATGTTCAGGAAGAAGTTCCGGAACCGTCTGCTGATGCGCCTGCTGCTGAAGAACGCGAGAAGTAATGTGTTGCTTCAAATGGGGTTTGCGGCACTTCGTACCTCGAGCGGCAAAAAACTCGCAGAGAAAGTCTTCTTCAAACGAGCCTCATTTCCCGATGTTGATAGTGCTGCCGCCGCCTCACAATTTGTTTCAGTCCGAAGGAAGAGTATTTAGACAAATCGCAAAGGCGTCTCCAGAATTATGAAATCGATCACAAAAACAGGTGTCGAAATGCTTCAGGTCGCAGCGTTGCTTGGAATCGCCGGTAATCTTCTGATCAGGGTAGATACTCCGGGGCTGAACCTCTTCTTGTGCGCACTTATTTTCGTGGCAGGGCTTGTCGCGCTTCTGAAACGCAACAAGCCGGAGTTTCTGAACTCGGAATCAATTATGCTGCTCGCGGCAATTCTGTTCTTCGGGTCGATGTTTGCGCTTTATGATTCGCCCGAGCTTCTTTTCCTCGACACGGTTTCGATCCTCGTCCTACTTGGAGTCCTTGTGGTACCAGCTTTGTCATACCGGCTTACTGAAACAGGTGTCACCCAGTTCTTTGCGGGCGGTGTGACTGCCGGAATGAGCGCGGTCTTTGGCCCGATTCTTCTGCTGGGCGACGACATTAAGTGGAACAAAACTCCAAAGAGCAATGTAGTTTCACATTCGATATCGGTAGTCCGGGGATTGGCGCTGGCGGTACCGGTTGTTTTCGTTGTCGGTGCCCTCCTTATGTCTGCGGACGAGTCTTTCCGCACCTTTGTAAGCGGGACGTTCAAAGTAGATCTCAACATGTTCGTAAGCCATGTGGCGATATCCTCGCTTCTGGCCTGGGGGGTACTTGGGTACTTCAGAGCGGTGATCTTTGGAGCCAGACCGAAAGCTGATTCAAAACCGCCGGTCAGAAAAAGTGAGCCAAAACCACCCAGCTTTAGTATTACAGAGCACACTACCGAAGATCCGGCAAAAGACGATGAACCAAAAGTTTACAGCGCAAATGATGGCAGTAAGGCCAGGCTGGAAAGCATGGTGCCCGAGATATTCAGACTTGGAAAGATCGAGACCGGAATCCTGCTGGGTGCCGTGAATGTTCTTTTTGTGACATTTATTCTCTTTCAACTCCCGTACCTGTTCGGGGGATTCGACCTGGTTCAGCAAACACCGGACTACAAACTTGCGGAATATGCGCGGCATGGCGTTGCAGAGTTGATTTTGGTTTCGATGTTGATCCTGCCGTTACTTCTGGTCACGCATTTTCTTTTGAAAAAGAATGAACATGGCCTTGAGAGTCTTTTTCGCGGTCTGGCCTGGGCTCAGATCGGTCTACTTTTTGTGATCATGATCTCGGCCGTGAACAGGCTCAACCTTTTGACGGGAATTCTGGGATACGGCCAGACGATCGATCGTTTTTATTCATATTTCCTATTGATTTGGATGGCACTGATTTTTGTCTGGTTTGGAATGACGGTGCTGCGCGGACTCCGGAAGCAGTTTGCATATGGTGCGCTATGGTCATTCCTTTTTGTGCTTGCTGTTCTCCATTGGGTCAACCCCGATGACTATATCGTCAGGACAAACGTTGAGCTGATGCAGCAGGGAAGGGAGTTCGACGCATATTACAATTCTCGCCTCAGTGCTGATTCGATTCCGGCACTGATCGGCTCACTTGATTACATGTCAATCGAAGATCGCCAGACAGTATTAAGCAGCGCCGGAAACGGAATAGATTGTGGCGCGGTCGGAGCTCAGGATTTCAGATCCTGGAACCTGTCGCGGGTTTATGCGCAAAGATATTTGATGTCGCAGAATATTGATTACACCAGAAACTGCTGGCTTGGCTATAAGTAGCGATTCAAGAAAAAATAACTGCTGTCCAAACGCAAAAATCTCTAGATTCCCACGACTATTAGCAGGAGGAATTCTATGGGATACAAAAGTGATGCACTTCGTTTGGCGGTCAGTACTCTTCTGCAAGGGAGTCAGACTGCGAAAATAAAGAGTTTTACGTTTGGCGGGCATAAGTTGACATCAGGACAACTCGCCCACATGGGTATCGAGGCAACCCACTCACATGGAAAGCTCAACATTAAGTACAAGCCATCCAAAAAATGTTTTTACAAAGCCAAAAATAATACGCTCCATTTCAACTTCTTTTGGCCGGGAACACTTTCGCAACAGGCCCTGGTTATACATGAGTCGACACACGCTGTTTTTGACTTTAAGAACGCCTACATGGATATTGCGACATCCGAGTCGATTGCATTTATTGCACAATGTCAGTTTGCAAGGGCAAACAATCCAAACAGTGATCCTGACGTTCGTCTCTGGGATGAAGGTGATAAGGACGAGGTCTTTGAGGTCGGTTGGCGGATCGCGGGGAAATTGCTTGATGGCGGATCGATAAGTTCGAGTGATAAAAGCGACATGCTTGCGGCAGTCGGCAATCACCCGACGTATCACGACGAAGTAGGAGATATTGCCGATTATGACGGCATGTAAGTAGATTTGATTGGGAATACTGATCGAACAGAAGAGGATAATACTGTATATTTCAGGTGTCGAATATTCCAGCCAATGACCACCTGAATGCAAGAACCCGGGAGCGGCGTTGAGCTGCAGCCGGGTTTTTTCTATGCCGCGCGACTTAATAAGAGAACACATTTCCTATTTGCAGGTAGAACGTGGCCTGGCAAAGAACTCGCTTGCCGCTTACCGCCGGGATCTTAAGCGTTTGGAGCAATATGCGGATGAAGAGGGGCTTCACATCGCCGACCTGAGCCGAGGTGACCTGCGTGGATTTATCGCGGACCTGACAAGGGCAGGTCTCGCGCCGAGTTCGATCGGTCGAATCGTATCTGCGGTCAGGGGTTTCTATAAGTATCTCTTGTTGGATGGATATATAAAGAAGCATCCGGCGGAAAATCTCGAAACACCTACGAAAGGATTTTATCTTCCAAGATTCCTGACCGAAGACGAGATAGAGAGGTTGCTGTCGGCCCCTGATGTTAGCAGCGAATCCGGACTCCGCGATCGTGCGGTGCTCGAGCTGATGTACGCGGCGGGGCTGAGGGTGTCAGAGGCCGCAAACCTGGTCATTGACGACCTGGACCTGGAGCAGGGAGTGTTGACATGTAAGGGCAAAGGCAATAAACAAAGGCGTGTTCCAATGGGTAAGTCGGCAGTGGAATGGGTCGGCAGATATCGGACGGCACGGAGAAAGATCAAAAACGCGAAGACTTCGAAGTTGTTTGTGTCCGGTCTTGGAACACCGATCACAAGACAGACGATTTTTGATTTCATCAAGAAGTACGCGCAAAAGGCGGGCCTGGAAGATGTCTCGCCTCACACACTGCGACATTCATTCGCGACGCACCTGATGCAGCGCGGGGCCGATTCGCGCTCGGTCCAGGCGATGCTCGGTCACGCTGATATTTCGACGACGCAGATTTACACCCACATGACCGATCAGCATCTCCGTAAGTCATATGAGAAGTTTCACCCGAGAGCAGGTGCTTCGGGAGAGCGAGATAGCGAGAAGGCGGGAGAGAAGGAGGGCAGGAAGGAAGGACGGAAGGACGGAAGGACGGAAGGACGGTAGGTGTGCAGGAGGGTAGGTGCTTAGGATAGCGAGAAGGCGGGAAAGCGAGAGAGAAGGAGGGCAGCACTCAGAACCGCCGGCGGTAGCCGGTGGCAAACAGAACCGTCGCCGGTAGGCGATGGCATTGTTCCGAGGGAAGAGGGCGCGAGAGCGGTATTGCAGGAGAGTGAGTAAGGGTAGCGCTCTACTATGGCTTCTTCTTTTGCAGAAAGCACCGAAATTCTGATCCGCAAAAATTACTTGATATCCGCGTTCATCCGCGGCAAAAGCATCTTTCAGGATTCGCTAATTGCTGTCACCGGCTTCCGCCGGCGGTTCCCATACAGTTATCGTGTATTTCGCCGGCCAATGATTCCTGCCGCCCTCTACGAGGGCTGAATCATAATTCTCTACGGTTACCCATAGCTTGCGCTATGGGCTACACGCTCTCGCCCTCTACGAGGGCTCGTTGATTCGCTTCCGGCAATCGAATTTCTGATCCGCGAAGATCCCTTTGAAGTCTGTGTAGATCCGCGGCAAAAGCATCTTTCAGGATTCGCTAATTGCTGTCACCGGCTTCTGCCGGCGGTTCCCGTACAGTTATCGTGTATTTCGCCGGCCAATGATTCCTGCCGC
>JABDKD010000077.1 GCA_013003215.1 Pyrinomonadaceae bacterium | reverse complement strand
GATGATCGTGTCCCCGAAGAGGTGAATAGACGGATAATTGACCATTCAAGCACCATTCTTCTACCCTATACAGCCCGCAGCAAGGAGAACCTGATCGACGAAGGGATCCCCAGGGATCGCGTGTATGTAACGGGGAATCCGATTTTTGAGGTATTGAACCATTATTCTGACAAGATAAGCTCGAGTAACATAATGAAGGAACTCGGGGTGTCTTCGAAAGACTATTTTCTTGTTACACTGCACCGTTCTGAAAATGTAGACGAGAGAGATCGGCTTCAGAATATCTTTAGTGGATTCGAGAAAATTACGGATAAATATAAGAAACCATTACTAATTAGCGTTCATCCCCGGACCGCGGCAAAGCTTTCGGAATTTGGTTTCGAGTTTGAATCGTCTTCGATACGTTTATTGAAGCCCCTCGGATTCTTTGATTTCGTTAAATTGGAGAAAGAGGCTTTTGCGGTACTAACGGATAGCGGCACCGTTCAGGAGGAATGTTCGATTTTTGGGGTACCGAACGTCACCGTCAGAGATGTTACCGAAAGGCCGGAGACCCTTGAATGCGGAAGCAATGTCTTAGCAGGGGCCGAACCCGGTGCGATTCTTCGTTCAATGGAGGTGGCGTTGGAGTCGGGAACATCCTGGGTTCCACCAGGCGAATACCTGGCACCGTCTGTTTCGGAAACGATTGCGAAGATCGTCCTTGGTTACACTAGTCTCAGGCAACATCACAGTTAGTGAGCACCAAATCAGATAAGGAAAAAGGAAAACGGCCCCGACTCTGGGTGGTCTCCGAGTTGTACTATCCGGAAATGACCTCCACCGGATATTACCTTACGAAAATTGCGGAGGGACTCGCCGATGATTTTGACGTTCGCGTAATCTGTGGTCAGCCTAATTATTCTGCCCGTGGAACTCGCGCTCCCAAACGCGAAAACCTCAAGGGAGTAGAGGTTTACAGGGGTTTTGGAACGCGTCTAGACAAGAATGTCATTCCTTTTCGGATAATTAATATGCTCACGCTGGGAGTCTCTGTATTCCTGAGATCATTAATTTCATTTAGAAATGGTGACAGGGTACTCGTTGTGACAACCCCTCCATTAATGCCATTCCTTACAGGTATCGCCGCGAAACTTCGGGGTTCAAGCCACATATTGCTCATTCATGACCGGTATCCGGAAATACTTTATGCGGTTGGTAAGTTAAAGCGAGGGAGCCTAACAGCGAGAATTCTAGAAATGATGAGTAGGAGTCTGATCCGAAGCGCGGACCGAATAATTGCTGTTGGAAGAGACATGAAGAAGGCTCTGAGCGGGCTAAATGAGGAATCCCGAATTTATGTTATTCCAAACTGGGCGGAACTCGAAACCGTTGAACCGGGCCCGCGAAGCGAAAACGAGCTGCTTTTAGAGCAAGGTCTTTCCGATAAATTTGTATTTCTATATGCAGGAAACATGGGATATCCGAATGATATCGAGACGATCCTTGAGGCAGCTAACCGCGTAAGAGAAACGGATCCTGAAATACACTTCATATTTCTCGGTGCCGGGGTTAAAAAAACACTTTTGGAAAAGACAGTTAAACATAAGCACTTAAGGAATATAACGGTTCTTAATAGCCGTCCCAGATCCCAGCAGCAAGTTTTTTTGAATGCGTGCGATGTTGGACTTGTATCCTTAGTGAAGTTAATGAGCGGCGTTTCGATGCCAAGCCGTACATATAACATTTTGGCGGCCGGTAAACCGATTCTTGCCTTGTGTGATAGGGACTCCGAAGTTTCGAAGGTTTTGAAAGAGGACAATGTGGGATGGTCGGTTGAACCAGGGGATCTGGATGGCTTGGTTGACGTGATTTTAAAGATCAAGTCTTCTTCTGAGAAGATTGCAGAATACGGGAAGAACGCCAGAATTGCGGCCCTCACGAAATACTCGCTTGAAAAAGCGGTGGAATCGTACCGAAGTGTCTTTTTATCAGATAGTTAACTCTAATGAAGATTCTCGTTACAGGAGCTCGCGGCTATGTTGGGAGCCAACTCGTTGCATATCTTGAAAAAGCGCGACATCAGGTTGTTCCGCTTTTCCGAAGCTCCCGCGGGGTAAAAAATACGGGAATTACGATAGATCTCTCGGATCCGGCGGCCAGATTGCTGAAGTTTGATGAGGTTGATGCGATAATTCACTGCGCAGGAGCAGCGCACAAGCCGTTTGGTACGCCTGATTCCGTGTTTCAGGCGGGCAATGTAGCTGCAGCCGCAAATCTGGCAAAAGCGGCTGTAATTTCGAATATAAAGCGAGTTATCATGGTAAGCACCGTAAGTGTCTATGGCAATAAGAGTTATGGTTCAGCGATAGACGAAGCATGGGATTTGAATGCTACCGATTCCTACGGGGGTTCAAAAAGACGCGGCGAAGCCGCTGTCGCCGAAATATTGCGTGAAAGTGAAACAGATCTGATTGTCGTCAGGCCTGCGACGGTTGTTGGGCCAAATGCTCCCGGAAATGTTCAGAAACTTATAATGCTCCTGAAGAAGAACAGATTTGTAAACATCGGAAATGGGAGCAACGTAAAGAGCTTTGTCCATATTGACGACCTTTGCGGTGCACTTGAGGTTATAGCTACCGGAGACAAAAAGATTTCAGCGGTCTTCAACGTTTCAGCCCCTCCGATTAGCGTAAAACAAGTTGTTGCAACGATTTGCGATGAATTAGAGAGGTCGGTGCCCCGGGTTCATCTACCAGGGCGACTGGTCTCTGTGATCACACGTGCAGCCGCAAGTATTACAAGAATCAAAAGAGTTCGGCATTTGGCTGAAAGCACTTCAACCTGGTTAAGACATGACTCCTTTACCAGCAAGTACCTTGATTCCGTTTACACGCTTAAATACAGTGCAGAGGAAGGTATTAGAGATCAGGTTCGTGAAATTCTGACCCGGCAATGATTTATTTGGCTACATTTATTGGTTTGTTTCTAATTTCCTGGCTCTTGGTTGGAGTTTTTCGGAAATGGAGCGAAGGCAGGGCAATCCTTGATGTGCCGAATGAAAGGAGTTCGCATGACGCGCCTACTCCGGTCGGCGGTGGAGTGGTTATCGTCATTCTTTCGCTGGTTTCACTGCTGATCTGGGAACTTTCAGATGGAGGCGGTGTCAAGTTTATCGGCTTTTATGTTGGAGGTCTCCTAATTGCGGGTATTTCCGGATTCGATGACCTGAAACATGTTCCTGCCCCGATTCGTCTTTTCGTTCACATCATCGCCGCTCTTCTCGTGGTATTTGATGCGGGCTCTTTCGAGGGGATTGAGCTTTTATCGGGGGTTGAGATAGATTTCGGACTCTTTTCTGGCGTGATTACAGTGTTCTGGATCGTTTGGATGACAAATGCCTACAATTTCATGGACGGGATCGACGGTATTGCCGGCACACAGGCAGCGCTCGCAGCGGGTTTTTGGGCATTGTGCAGCGTTTACTTCGGAGTTGCGGACGTAACATTCCTGTCGGTATCCCTTCTTGCTACATCACTGGGGTTCTTGTTGCACAACTGGCCTCGAGCGAGAGTTTTTATGGGTGATGTAGGAAGTGCATTCCTCGGGTTCGCTTTTGCCTCAATCCCAATCTATGCGATCTCGATATCAGAGAGTAGAGTCTTCGTTAAATACCTGCCATTATTAGGGCTTGCGGCGCTTTGGTTCTTTTTTGCTGATACGATTGTGACGTTTTTCCGGAGGTTGATCTCTGGTGAAAAACTCTGGAGCGCGCATAGGAGGCATTTATACCAGGAACTGATTAAGTCCGGCAGCAGTCACCTGGCAGTCACAGGGCTTTATCTCATACTGATTCTAGCCGTTTGCGCAGTCGCAATTTTCGAAGTAATCACGGGCATGAGAGGACTTATTCTAGGAATTGGCCTTATTCTATTCGCAGGCCTCTTTTTTTATGTTTCCCGGGCCAGTAAAATGAAAGCCCCAGAAGGTAGCGCCACGTAGACATGGCTGATGACAGGAAATGGCATCTGTTAAACTCCAGGCTTCACAGACTTCAGGCTGTCGAGGTTGGAGAAACGCTAAGGGCGGAAGGTATCGACTCCGTCCTGATCAAAGGAGTTGCGATCGAGAGATACTATCCTGCAGGTACGCCGAGACCCTCGATAGATTTGGATTTCGCTGTACCGCCTGAGCATTTTGAACGTGCCGCTGAAATGTTGAAGGAAGGCGCCCTAGGTAATTACCTCGTTGATCTGCACGAGGGACTCAGGCATTTTGATCGCCGTCCTTGGAAAGAGGTGTTTGCAAATGTTGAAAGTTTGGAGTTCGAAGAAGGCAGGGTGCACGTACTCTGCCCCGAGGACCAGTTGCGTGTTGTCTGTGTACATTGGCTTACGGATGGAGGAGAAAAGAAGGAACGGCTGTGGGACGTGCATCACATCATCAATGAAAAAGGGGATGAATTCAATTGGAACTATTGCCTTGAATCAGACGGGGCTAAGCGGGGACGTTGGATAATTACGACCATAGGCCTTGCTGCAAAATATACAGGTCTCAGAATCAACGATCTTCCGTTTGCTAAGGAGGCTGAAAACCTCCCCGAATGGCTGACAGGTTCACTTGAAAAGAGATGGGCCGATGATGTTCCTTTTTCGCCTCTTGATAGCAATTTTGAAAGCTGGAGCCAGTTTTTCAAGCAGCTTAGGAGGCGATTTCCCCCAAATCCTGTGATGTCAACGATTGGCGTGGAAGGAGAACTTGATGACGGGTACAGAATTCCATACCAGTTACGATATTTTGCAAAGCGACTTTTTCCTTCAGCAACCCGAACGATCAAATCGTATTTTAGGAGAACCCACCATTGAATAGAACACTTTCGCTTGTGATAGAACTGGCGGTTGGAAAGGGTGAGGTATCGATTTGGAAGAATGGCGAATTCCTAAGGGAATCCAAACCCTCCGGTGAATCGATGAGTTCAGAGGACGTTTTGATCCATATCCGATCCTTGTTACAAGATGAGAAATCTTCTATAGCCGCTGTGAAGGAGATTGTTTGTTCCACTGGCCCGGGCGGATATACCGGGATACGTGTAGGAATTGCGACTGTAAAGGGGTTGCAAAAGGCGGCGGGGTTAGAGGCCTATGGGTATTCGACGATTGACGCTTTGCTCTTGGGGGCTGCGGATTCCTCCAGAGCCGTACTCGAAGCGGGAAGAAAGGAGTATCTCGTGGGGGATTTGCGGAGCTTCCGAATAATAAAGCATTTTGAACTCCCTGCATTGATAGTCGAACAGAGGATCGAGTGTGTTGTTGGAGCGGTTGGAGATCCCGGGAAGTTGGAATCGCTAATAAAAACAACAAATGCGACGTTCGTCAACGCGTCCGATAACGTAAACAAGCTATTGTATGAGCTCCACGTTGAAAGAAAAGGGGAGGGAAGTTCTCTTTCTCCAATCTACGGGAGATCCTTTCCTACCGGGAGTGCCAAGTAGTGGCCACAGATGAGGAATTTGTCAGGGCTGCTTGCGAAGATGACATTTCTTCGATTAAGAGAATTGAGACCATCTGCGGATTGAGCTCCTGGACAGAGGATGATTATCGATGTTTCCTCGACCCTACATACGGAATACTACTAGTTTCGATAGTTGGGGACGATACGGGAGCGTTTATTTCAGTGCGTCTGATAACGAAACCAAAATCACCGACTTACGTTCTGACAGACAAAACCTCACATGGAAATATAGCCAGCTCAAACCTACATCCCAGCTTAAGTGCGAAGGAGAATGAATCCACAACCGAGCTGGAGATTTGCAATATCGGGGTGTTGCCCAAATACCGTCGCCAACAGCACGCGAGAAACCTGGTCGATTCTGTGATTGCGGAAACGAAACGGCCGGCTAGAATGTTTTTGGAGGTCCGGGAATCGAACTTCGAGGCGATTTCGTTTTATAAGAAGATGGATTTCGAGGTTACAGGTAAGAGAAAGAACTACTACAAGTCGCCCTCGGAAAGCGCACTCGTTATGCAACTGGCGCTAAAATAAACGGTTAGAATGACTTAAGGTGGTTTTAGTATAAGCAGAACCAGTTGAAGAATAAAAATCTCTTGCGATGAGCAAGTTTTTTGTTGTAAAATCCAAGTTACAACGCTAGAGGAAAACGACTTGCGAGTCGTTTCAGATAGTTCTTTTCACTATTGACACCCTGGAAGAAGGAAGGAAAAAACAAATATGGACATTGCTACAACGGAGTCAGCGAAGGAAGAGTTGTTGAAACAAAGTCAGACTTTTCGTGATTTAGTTCACCAACATGAAACCTACGAAAGACGTTTGAATGAACTTTCGCACCTGACCTACCCGAGTGAGGATGAGCAATTAGAAGAAGTCAATATCAAAAAGAAAAAACTGAATGTGAAAGATGAGATTTATGCAATGATCAATGAGTTCGGCAATTCTCATTAAGAACTAAGACTTAGGAAAGACCGCAAACGCGGTCTTTTTTAGTTTTTACAGTTTCCTGCGGCCACCGACGCAATGCCGGTTTCCGTGGGAACAGCGAAGCCCGTTTGTGTCCTGATCGGGGCACTGACAAATGGTGCATCGAAATCAATTTTGTTAATCAAGTTCCCGTTTGTAAGGTTCAGTATGATTGCGGTCGATGCACCAGAAGTAAGAAAAACCTGGTGCATTGAATCCACCATTACTCCACCAAAGATCCTACCGGCAAGCTTTCGTTTCCAGAGTTTCTTGCCTGAAGCTGCTGAAATCCTGTAAACGAAATTATCTTTCGATATCACTATCGGGTCTCCACGAAACACGTCGATTTGCGTGACGCCGGCTCCGGTTTTTGCCTTCCAAATACGTGAAAATTCAGCTGTATAGCCATAAACCTCTCCACGTTCATCCCCGACGAAAATGCGGCCTTCATCTGATACCCGCAGGCTTGAAGGAGTTCGGGAGAGGTTAACTTGGGATGAGATCCGTCCGGTTTCGCGGTCGATCACGATCAGTGAGTTACTCGATGTTCCAACCAGGATCTGAGGGCCATGATATCGTAGCGGCGTTGTAATTCCAGTTTCGAACACGCTTTTCCAACGCACCTCACCAAGTTTGGTTAAAGAAATGATCACACCCCTTGGGTCCGCCAAATATATATTTTGTTCTTTATCCGCGGATAAATAGGTTAACCGGTCTTCGTCACCCGAATACCGCCAGAAGGGGACCCCGGTTAACGAATTAACCTTCCTAATAACCGTTGAATTGCTTCCTCTTGAGTCAAAAATTGCAGTAGCGAAAAGCCGGCCGTTAATGACATCCAAATCCGTTCGGAAATTTCCTCCGAGATCTGCAGTCCACTCTATTGCTCCGGAGGATTGATTTATCGCTAAGATTGAACCTTTAGACGTTGAGATAAAGATGTAAGCGTTATCAGACGCGGGTGAAAATCTCGTCATCTCCGGGCTGGAAAACTCCCAACACTTCTTTAGTGGGGAAGCCCAGTCTGTCTGCCCAAAACCCCACACCGGTAACATTGCCAGCAGGAAACCCGCAAAGATAGTTGAAACCAGAGTGCGCAGGTCGAGGAGATTGTCTTTTTGTGGGTTACCGAATAGAATTGTTCGCATCCAATAAGTAAAGCCGGTCCGTTCCAATCCTTCTGATGGTTTGGAAATCTAAAACGGTTCGCCGGCAATTATCCGGAGAAAAGAATGTCATTCAACAAGATCATCTTAGTCGGGAATCTTGGCAGGGACCCCGAATTACGTTACACGCCTCAAGGAACTGCCGTTTGCAACTTCTCGATGGCTACAAATGAGAAGCGCCGCGACAAGAACGGCGACATGCAAGATATTACTACATGGTTTAGGGTCACCCTTTGGGGACGCCAGGCGGAAAACGCTTCAAAATATCTTCAAAAAGGGAATTCGGTCTACATCGAAGGACGCCTCAAACTTGACGAGTGGACCGATCGGGAAGGAAACACACGCCAAACGCTGGATGTTACAGCAACCGATATGCATTTCCTGAGCGGTTCTGGTAGAAATGAGGAAATGTCTGCTGCTGCATCAGGCGGCGGTACCTCGAACGAGTTTTCTTCTTCATCGTCTGAAAGCAAGACCTCTGACGATTCAGGTGATGACGATATTCCTTTCTAGGCCTTGTGCGGGTCGCCTCAGGATTCTGAGGTGACCCATTTTCCCATATTCCTGAATTTCTGCCGACGAGCCTCCAGGCGAGACTCGATTGACATTGATTCAAGCTCATCCAGGTTCCGTATAAGGACCCGCCTAAGATTCTCGGATACAAGATCTGTCTCGTCTTCTTCGTCCTCATCGCTAGAGGCGTACCATTCTTCGGCCTCTTCTATTATTCCGTCGATAACGTCCAGCTTAGCGAGATCGCTTGCAGTCAATTTAAGGCTCTTTGCGGCACGCTCTGACTCGGCAGCATCCTTCCAAAGAATAGCGGCACAACCTTCCGGGGAGATCACGGAATAGATCGAATTCTCCATCATCAGTACCCGATCTCCAATGCCTATCGCCAAAGCTCCACCTGATCCGCCTTCTCCCAACACAACAACGATGGTTGGAACTTTGAGACGGGACATTTCTTTTAGGTTATATGCAATTGCTTCTGCCTGGCCCCTCTCCTCGGCATCGATCCCCGGATAAGCACCTGGAGTATCGACAAACGTCAATAGCGGTCGTCCGAATTTCTCTGCTAACTTCATCAAACGCAACGCTTTACGATATCCTTCCGGTTTCGGCATTCCAAAATTTCTGAAGCGCCTTTGGTTTGTGTCCCGGCCTTTCTGTTGACCGATTACTGCAACCTCGCGGTCGCCGATACGGGCAAAGCCACAAACGAGTGCTGCGTCATCCGCATATCGACGGTCTCCATGGATCTCAACGAAGTCTTCGAATATCCCTGTAAACAGATCTAATGCATATGGTCTATCCGGATGCCTGGCCAGCTTCACGCGATCGAACGCATCGAGTTTATCTTTTTCTTCCTTCATAGACGGTTCCGCCATAGCTACCAACCTACCATTTCACTCCGAAATTTTACACTCCAAATTCCCATTCCGGGTGCAATCCCATTTCGATCAGATTCTGCTCAAGGGCGAGGGATCCCGCAATTCTCAAAGGAGGCGCTTCAACATCCAAATCCAGCCCCTCACTTTCTATTGACATCTTGAACACGACTCCACAATTTCCTGAGGTCCTTCCAAGCACTTCAAACATATCTCCAAGCGCGTTCCGGTCGAGCCGTTCGCAGTCACCGATCGAAAGCGTTAGCTTACGTGCACTCTTATAAACAAGATCAGTAAGACTGGTTATCTCATTTACTATCAGTGTCATATCTTGTCCCTCATTAGACTCCACCTTAGCCTTAACGATAAGCAATTCATCGTCTTTTACGAGCGAGGAGTACTGATTGAACGCTTCCGACCAAAGCAAGCATTTCGCCCCGTTGGACTTATCCTCGAGCCTGAAGATCGCGAACCGGTTGCCTTTGCGGGAATGCCGTATTTGAGATGAGGCCACTATACCGGCAGCAGTGATCTGTGTACCTGCTGGCACTTCCGCCTGCTCCCCAAGTTCGAGGATGCGCATATTTGAAAGTACGCTTTCGTAGGTATCCAGCGGGTGACTCGAAAGGTAGAAGCCGACCGCCTCCTTCTCAAGTTGCGACAATTCCGCCCGCGTGAATGAATCTGCCTCCGGTAACATACCGTTGTCGGAGGTATTCTCTTCTGAGGTTTCTGCAAAAAGCCCTGTCTGCCCCATATTTCGGTCATTCCATGCCCTTTGAGCATACGAAAGTGCCTTCGGAACCGCTTTTCCAAGTCGTGCGCGCCAATTCAATGCGTGATGCTTACTCTGATCAGGGTCCGTCGAATCAAACGCGCCTGCATTGATAAGACTCTCGAGCGTCCGCCGGTTCAGCGATTTCTGATCAACGCGAGAAACAAAGTCGAATAGGGAAGTGAAGTTCCCACCCTCATTACGGGCATCGATTATCGCCTCGACACTGGAGCTACCGAGGCCCTTAATCGCAGTCAGTCCAAACCTCACTGCATCTTGACCGGGTGTGAACCCTGCGTCACTCTCATTGACATCAGGAGGCAGAAGCTTCACCCCCGATGACTTCATTTCTGTAGTGTATTTATAGATCTTCGCGGTATCATCCGCTTCACTTGAGAGAACGGCAGCGTAAAAATATGAAGGAAAGTGCGCCTTTAGATATCCCGTCTGGAAAGCTACGTACGCGTAGGCGACACTATGGCTCCTGTTGAAACCATAGTCAGCAAACTGCGCCATGAGATTGTAGATTTCTTCCGCTTTCTTACGGGCAATCCCGGTTTTCACCGCGCCTTCAATGAATTTGGTCTCATGCACGGCCATTTCCGAGCGCTTTTTCTTACCCATCGCCCGGCGCATCATATCCGCTTCACCGAGGCTGTAACCCGCCAATTTTTGCGCGAGCTGCATGATCTGCTCTTGGTAGACGAGAATACCGTACGTGTTTTCAAGAATCTCCTTCATCTCCGGTACGATGTATTTGACTCTTTTCTCACCTCGATGCCGGGCAATAAAGTCGTCGACCATACCTCCATCGAGTGGTCCGGGCCTGTAAAGCGCGTTCAAAGCCGCAAGATCTTCAAGTTCCTTCGGTTTCAATCGTCGACATATCTCCTGCATACCTGAGGATTCAAACTGAAATATCGCTTCGGTCCTGCCCTCGGCGAACAAAGCCATCGTCTTTTCATCTGTAAGGGAAACCGTGCTCCAGTCAACCTCCTTCCCGGTACGTTGCTTAAGAGAGTTTAAGCAGTCGCTTATGATGGTGAGAGTTGTGAGCGCGAGGAAATCCATCTTAAGCAGCCCGACTTTTTCAAGGTCGTTCATGGGAAACTGGCTGGTGATATCCTCAGTCCTTGTCGAAACGGCGATTGGAACGAGTTCGTAAAGAGGTCGTGGTGCAATTACGACCCCGGCCGCGTGAACTGAGGTATGCCTGGAACAGCCCTCAAGCCTTTTCGCAAGATCCACAAGCTCTTCAACCTGGGGATTGGATTTTATTGCCTCGCGCAACTCTGCAACCTGTTCAAGTGCTTGACCTATACTTACGTTTCGTCCACGTACGGGAGGAGGTATCATTTTCGCGATCTTTTCAACGTCCGCGAACTGCATATTCAAAGCGCGGCCTACGTCTTTTATCGAGGCCTTTGATGCCATCGTTCCAAAAGTAATAATCTGACAGACTGATTCCGCACCGTAGAATCTCGATACGTGTTCAATAACCTCCCCCCGGCCACGAACGCAAAAATCGATATCGATATCCGGCATCGATATCCGCTCGGGGTTTAGAAATCTCTCAAAAAGCAGGTCATACTGAATCGGATCGACATCAGTAATCTTCATGCAGTACGCGACCAGCGAACCGGCCGCAGAGCCTCTTCCTGGCCCAACTGGAATCCCACGGTCCCGGGCGTAAAGCATAAAATCCCAGACAATCAGGAAGTAGCCCGGAAAGCCCATTTTGTTTATGATCTCGATCTCTTGTTGGATCCGCGCCTTGTATTCCTCAATTGGATATTTCAGTTCGCCTCGTTCAGACCAAACATCCCAAACCTCCCGCTTTCGTTCGTCGAAGCCATCCCATATGACTTTCTCAAAAAACTCGTCGACATCTTTGCACCCCGAATCCTCTGGGACCGGGTATACCGGCAACTGAAGATTGTCCTTCATCTTGATCTCTACATCGCACATCTCCGAGATTTCGACAGTCTGTGTTAACGCCTCCGGCAGCTCTGTCCCGAATACCTCCCACATTTCTTCTGCCGAACGCAGATAGAACTTGTCACTGCCCAGTCTCCGGCGAGTTCCGTCGTTGATCGTCTTTCCATCACCGATGCACATCAGCACCTCATGTGCGCGTGCATCGTCCTCGTTGAGGTAATGCACGTCGTTCGTCGCAACGAGTGGAATACCGGAATTCTTCGAGAGGTTCACTAGAGGTTTTCTAATGGTTTTTTCCTGAGCAATTCCGTGATCCTGAATCTCGAGAAAGAAATTCCCTGAACCCAACACATCTTCAATGCATTTCGCATTTTTTAGGGCCGCATTTTCATCTCCCTGGGAGAGAAAATGGGATACAACACCGTTTATACCGCCCGAAAGTCCTATTAGACCCGCGCTTTTTTCAGAGAGGAGTGTGAGATCGATAAGCGGTTTGCCCTGAAATCCGTCAGTATAGGCTTTTGAAGCCATATAACAGAGGTTCAGATACCCCTCCAGATCCTTAGCAAGCAAGACAAGATTGTAATACGGGCGTTGACCCGCACTTATCGATGAACCTTTCTCACTGATGTCTTCGAAACTTAGAAAAGCCTCATACCCCAATATCGGCTTGATTTCATTTGATTTCATAGTGTTGTAAAATGAAATCGCTCCGAACATGTTGGCGTAATCTGTGATCGCGCAGGCGTTCATTCCGAACTCTCCAAGCCTCTCGGCCAGCGGCTTCAGTTTCAGCGCAGATTGAAGAAGGCTCAGATCGGTATGGACGTGAAGATGTACGAAATCACGTGTAGCTGGCATAAATTTATTCAAATGAAACGAACGTTTTGTTTGTCGGTAGTTTTATGAAAAAAGTTTATTTGGAAACATTTGGATGTCAAATGAATGTTTCCGATTCAGAGCGCGTCGCGAGCCAGCTTGAACAACTTGGGTATGCCATTACGGACTCCGAGGAGTCGGCAGATATTGTACTCCTTAACACCTGTTCAGTTCGGGAAAAGGCCGAGCAAAAACTCTACACGCGCGCCGGGCAACTCAAACATTCCGACGGTCCCAAGAAGATTGTTGGCGTGATGGGCTGTGTCGCCCAACTTGAAGGTGAAAGCCTTTTCAAAAAGGATCGAGGGATCGACTTCGTCATAGGCACAAAAGCGGTGGGGCGTGTAGGCGACGCGATCGTTGCGGCTGTTGATGGTGAGAAACGATTCATGGACCTTGGCGAAAGAGAGGAAGATTACGACTGGCTTCCTATCAAATCCCAGCGGCACTCTCCTTACGTCGCGTTTGTACCGATCATAGAAGGCTGCAATAAGTTTTGTACTTACTGTATCGTTCCTTTTTCCAGGGGACGCGAGAAAAGCCTGCCCGCATCCGAAGTAATCCGTCATGTGCTTGAACTTAGAAGAGAGGGTGTAAAAGAGATTCACCTGATCGGACAAAATGTAAACAGCTACCGGCCAACGACAGACTCCGGACTTGAGAAGTTCAAGGGGAAATCTCAATTCGCAAGATTGCTGCGGGCGGTCGCGGCGACAGGAATCGAAAGGATTAAGTTCACGACGTCGTTTCCAAGAGATTACAATTCGGACATCACCGATGCGATCAACGAGAACGAGAATCTGTGCAATTGGGTTCACCTGCCCGTCCAATCCGGAAGCGACGACGTTCTAAAAGCGATGAAACGCGGTCACACTGTTGAAAGCTATAAGAAGAAAATTGACGATATCAGGTCATCGCCACGAAATATCTCGCTTTCTACTGATATGATCGTGGGTTTTCCCGGGGAGACCGAGAAAGACTTCCAAGGAACATGTGACTTGTTTGAGTATTGCGGGTACGAAAGTGCCTATCTTTTCAAGTACTCACCGCGGCCCGGTACACCTGCCGCTGAGATGGAGGACGATGTGCTTCCTCAGGAAAAGAAGATGCGCTTCCTGGAACTGGAAAAAATCCAACGAAGGATCCAGCAGGAATCCTTCGCCCGGAAGACAGGTACGTTATTGCAGGTCCTTGCCGAAAGGAAAGGGGCCAGAGACGGCCAGCTAACAGGACATTCGACTTGCCAGGCGGTAGTTAATTTTGAGGCGGGTATCGAAAAACTTGGTTCGATCGTCGATGTGAAGATTACTGAAGCTAAAACCAACACACTTTTTGGTGAAATTCAGTAAATTATGTAGGATAGGAGCATGCTGATTGAAGTGAAGATTGGGGCCCTGATCATGGACCCGAACAGCAATACCCCGATCGTCGTTTTGAAAGGCGTCGAGACCGAAAATATCCTTCCGATTTGGGTCGGCGCGTTTGAAGCTAATGCCATCGCGCTCGAAATCGAAAAGATAGTCCCCCAGCGGCCCATGACCCATGATCTTTTGCGGAATTTCATCCTGGAAATGGGATTCGAAGTCAGTAGAATCATCATTTCAGATCTTAAGGAAAATACGTTTTACGCAAAAATCGAGATCTCAAAAGGTGACGAAACAGCCGTATTTGACGCCCGGCCGTCTGACGCAATCGCGCTTGCTCTTAGATCGGACTGCCCGATCTTTGTGAAGGAAGACGTATTTGAGTTATCTGGCGAAGCTTCCGAGCCGTCAGAAGCTGAAGCAGAAATCGTCGAAGAAACCGCGGCCGAAGACTGGCCCGATCTGATCGACTAACCGCACGATGATAATTGTAATTGCCAATCAAAAAGGCGGCGTGGGAAAAACCACGACTGCAATCAACCTCGCTTCAGGGTGTGCCCATCTCGGAAAGCGAGTTTTGCTGGTCGATCTGGACCCGCAGAGCAACAGCTCTTTGACCTTTATGGATCCTCAATCCGTTGAAGGAAGCGTTTACGAGATGCTTACGGAGCTGGACAAGGAACTTACGTCATTCGTTTATCAAAGCGATGTCGTTGGTCTGGACGTTATCCCGTCAAAGATCAATCTCGCCAAACTGGAATCCAAACTCGTTGGCGACTTCGACGCGATATTCCGTTTGAAGGACCGAATTGAGTCAATAAAGGACAATTACGACATCATTGTCTTTGACACGCCTCCTACTCTTGGACTAATCACCGTGAACGCATTGGTCGCGGCGTCACATATCCTGATACCGATTCAATCCTCTTACTTTGCCCTGGAAGGTGCTGACGACCTTTTGGAAACGATTGAGAAAGTGCGGTCGCGGCCAAATCCGAACCTGGAGCTGCTCGGCGTGCTGGTTACCCTTATAGACAAGCGCACTTCGCTCTCAAAAGACGTTGAGGCCCACATTCGAGAGGTATTTGGTGAGAAAGCGTTCGAAACTACGATCAGCCGGAGCGTAAGACTTGAAGAATCTCCGGCGCATAAAGAAACCATTTTTAGTTACGCACCAAAATCAAGCGGTGCGATTGAGTACGAAAAACTTTGCAAGGAGGTAGTATCACGTGTCCAAAAGAGGCTTGCCCACGGGCATTAAAATGCGTCACGACGCCCACTATGTCGACGAATTAGCGAAATCCCATAAAACGGTCGGAAAGATACTGCCGATTGACGAGATTTTCCCAAATCCAGACCAGCCTCGTACGGAGGTTGGTGATTTGACCGAACTTACCGCTTCAATAGAGGAACAAGGCGTGCTTGAGCCGCTTCTGGTGCAGCCAAAGGGCGATAAATGGATGATTATTGCCGGTGAACGACGTTGGCGATCCTCCAAAAAAGCCGGACTTGAGGAAGTTCCGTGCATTGAACTGGATATAGACGATAAGACGGTCGCTGAAATAGCTCTTGTCGAGAATCTCCAGAGAAAAGATCTTAGCATCTGGGAAATAGCCGATGGATTGGCGGATCTGTCGAAGAGATTTGAATATACGCACGATCAGATCGCTCAAAAGATTGGCAAGAGCCGGTCTTCGGTGACGGAGGCCCTCGCCATCGCCGGTTTACCTGAGTCAATACGTGAAAGGTGCCGCAAATCAGATATTCAGGCTAAATCGACACTTGTTGAGATTTCTAGGGAATTTGATGAAGCAGCGATGCATACGCTTTTGGACGAAGTTTCGACATCAGGCGGGACTATCGCCCGCGATACCGTAAGAAAAAAGAAACAAACGGCCGAACAAAAGAAAACTACCAATCCGGTTGAAACAAAGGAAAAAGATGATGCAAGTGTTTATGTCTACAAGTCCGAAGAGAATGGCTTTGAAATAACGATTAAGCACGATCGCAACAAAATTGTCTCCCGTACGGACCTGCTTAGAGCGCTTAAAGAGGCGTTTGACTCCGTAAAAGCGGAACGATAGCAATTTCGCCTGGTTTTATTACATAATCTTTATTATCAGACGCGGCAAGTATATTGTATTGGCGTCCGGATCGATTCCCCTTCTTGAAAGTACACTTGTTCAGTCCTGGACAGGTACTCTCTCTAAATTTGCTTTAGGTCATTCATAAAACTATTGACTAGGACCCTGATTGTTGAATAGTATCTTCTCAGTCCAATCATTGTAGTTCGGTTTTTGTCAGTTCTTTTTTCTAATCCGAGGTGTCTTGAAGAGCGAGATCAGGAAATGAGGCCAAAATGAAAAATATATACCTGCCCCTTATTCGCAAACACGATATCGTTGTCCGCGAGGTAGCCGATGAAACGCTGGTTTATGATATTTCTCGAAATCGGGCGTTCTGCCTTAATCCAACTTCCGCAGCGATTTGGAAACTTTGCGACGGGACTCTGTCGATAGAGGATATTGCGTTGCGACTAGGTATGGAAACAGAAAAAGACGTCAATGACGACTTGGTTTGGCTTGCAGTTAGTCAGTTTTCAAAGGAAGGACTGCTCGACAGGAAACCTTCGAATTTAGACCTAAACGAGTACTCAAGAAGATCTGCAGTAAAGCGTATTGCCGTTACTTCTACTTTGGCATTGCCGATAATTGCTTCGCTGGTGGCGCCGGCAGCAGCGCAAACCGCAAGCTGCTTGCCTCCGAATGATCCTTGTGTAATTGGAACGCCCCCCTTGTGCTGTGAATTCTGCAATGGATTTGGTAGTCAGTTTCCTGGTTTTCCGGGAATTTGCTCCCCTCCCGTTACATGAATATTAAGATTCGTTATCGTGAATACGGGCCTGGAATCCCCGTATCCACTCCAGGAACTCTAGTTTTTCATTGACGATAATCGCATTGGCAAGACCTTCGGGATATTGATCAGGGGCATTCTTAATCATTTTAAGCACCTCATTTTTGTGTCCGCGGTAAGCCTCCGCATCTTTTGTCCTGTTTTCACCGTGCCATCGAATATAAGCAAGGTTTCGTTTGACGGTCGCCACGGGAAAGTGTTTGAGCGCCCTGAACATGAATTCCATATCCTGTGCGTATTCCAAGTTCACATTGAGATTACCAATCCATTGGAATACCTCTCTGTGTAACAATGCGGTCGACGAGTTGATCAGGAACCACCCCAAATGTGACCCGTCATATCGTTTCGTAAAGCTGAATGGACCATCCGTCTCAACACCTTCTAGGTTTCCGGGGTCCACCAAAACCGGAACTTCCCTCTTTCTGTCTTCATTCGGCAGAATGCGGCCGGAATCGCAGGTAATTATCCTTGCGGCAGGATACAGCTCCAGTGCTTTCATCTGACATTCGATCTTGTCCGGTGACCAAACGTCATCTGCGTCCATAAACGCAATCCAATCCATCCTGGCTCTTTCAATACCCCGATTTCGCGCCGCTGATACTCCCCGTTCGGCTTCCTCAACAACCGTTGCCCCCAGTTTGCGGGCAATCTTGGCAGTATCGTCCGAGGAGCTGTTATCAACAACGACTATCTCTGAGACACGCTTGCTTTGATCGAATACCGATTGGAGAGCATCGCCTATAAATCGTTCAGCATTATAAGCAGGAATGACAACTGAAATTGAGGGCTGATCCACATAACTAATTTAACACAACAATCTTAGGGTTTAGGACAAGCAGGAGGCGGGGTATCTCTTTAGCGACACAAAATCAAACAGACTTCCTTTGACTCGATTGGTCAATACAAATACAACTGTCGCTATATACGTATCCAAGATTCTGGACCGGGCTCTGGGTCGGAGTTTCAAATGCTGTAAATTAATGTCCGTGTTTCCAGGGTTTATGAACCAAACTCGGATATTATTTTGTCGATATCATCCGGACGTGCGTAAGGAAACTTTTTGAGCTTTTCTAGTGAATAGTATGTATTGCACCCGGAAATACCTGCTGAACGTCCGGTCTCCAGGTTAAGGTGTCCCCGCTTCTCGACTATTTCATCTGCGATAGATATCAGTTTTACACGGCCTATCACGAAGGTGGTTCTATTCGCTTCAATTTTTATTTCATCGACGAGTTCCATTCCTATTTTGACCTTTGAGGACTTCACGAATGGTGCATAAAAATCCCCGATCTGTTCCTCCGCAAAACCGCAGGCACTAAACTCTGATATACCCTCGTCGAATTTTGCAGATGTCGAATGGGCCCGCGCAATCATATCCGTTTCAACGTGATTGATCGTATAGAACCTCGTAGAGAGTATGTTCCTCAGAGTGTCGCGCTTTTTACCCTGGGAGGGTCGGGACAGAAGACCGATTAGGGCCGGACGGCTACCCAAATGCACCACGGAGCTAAAAATAGCCAAATTCGAGTCCCCCCGACTTGATTTTGTGCCTATCAGGTTAGCCGGCTTGATCCCGGTTATGGAATTTACAATATTCACTCTCTGGATCTGGTCCAGATTCATAAGGTCGCTCTCGTTGATCAACATATTTGGTTGTTCTAAGACTATTTGTTGTGTATTGGGTCTTCCCTGCTTTCTCTGCAGCAATGACTTTCAAAAATTTTTTCGATACAACACTAGTGCCTGGCTTCAGAGGCCCAAAACCACTTACCCGCGACACCTGTAAGAATGATGTTTCAGTTATCGGTCAGCCCATATTCCCTGAGGAAACTCAAAATCTCTATTTGAAGCTTCGGTGTCACACGAAAAAATCGAAAATAGGACTGGTTTCCCGGTAGTTTTATGGAATCGTCGCCCACCGTCATGCCGTGATCAGCATTGTAAAATGAATGCACCCTCAAATTATTGCTTCTTGTGCCTTGAAAGAGATCTCTTAATACGGCGATATTCTCCTTTCTTGGTACGATCCAATCCTTGTCTCCATATAGTGCTAGTAACGGCCCTTCGAAGGCAGCGAGTGCCTTTCGCGGGTCGTAGCTGTGCCTTCTGACCCAAAGATTTGCAATTCCCTCCGTGCCAGTCGGCTTATCAGTGTCCTCCAGGAACTCAAACCACCCGTTCTCTTTCGAGTTCTTCAGAAGCTCATTAAACCGGATCATGCTCTCGTCAGTCGCCGGTGCGTCGAACATCATGTTTGTGTATTCGAGTAGATCTTTAACAACCTCCTCTTTCAGCCGATACTCTTTCGCGCCGTAAGACATTGATTGCATTTGCTGATCCCGCACTGACGTAGACGGGCCGACACTACTAATCAGGAAGTCGATTTTCGTCATCTCAGAGGCTTTGAAAATAACCCAACCGCCCGCGCTTTCGCCTAGCGCCCCGATCCGTTCGAACCCTCTCTTCCGCAAATACCTAACGGCTGCGGCGACGTCCTTCGCAAGATCATCTATGGTTGCGGTTTCACAATTCCCCGTTGAATTGCCCATTCCTCGTTTTTGAAGCGCAAGTACTGCTACCCCGTAGTTACGTAAAAACTTCGCATAGAGGTTTGACTCCGTTCTACCTGCATAGCAACCTCTCCCACCCACATACACTAAAGCAGTCTTCTTAGTAGAATACGCCGGGACATGGAAATGCCCGCTGAGTGTAACAGGCGTATTGACAACAGTTACCGGCTCTATCGCGAAAAGTCCTCGAGGCGGACCGGGAACCTTTTTGAGGTGAATATATATCCCCGGATTACGAGACTCAACGAACCCGATGAGCTCCAGGTTGTTAAGATCTACTCGCAACTTTGCTTTGCCCAGGCCAAAAATGCCCGCAATTTCTCCATTTTCACCGATCTTGACCGGCCGCTCGAATTCGCCAAATGCCGGATGCCATTCCGACATCGTTTGGAGTGAGAACAGTTTGTCTTCCTTCTTATAGAACTCGGTCTCGAAAGCCTGGCTTGAGTTCCCTTTTATCAGTGATCCTTTCCAATGGCCCACAAGACCATCAGCAATATCCTCCGCGGATGACTGGGCTAAACCACTAGTAGCCCCGAAGAGCCCCATCAGTATCATAATGACGATTTTTCGCATACTTATTCTTTCCTTTCTTCGAAACGATTCCCGCCAGGTGAGCCTCGCGTGTTTCAGCGATTCTTTTTGTATTTAGAGGCTTTTCAAGAATCCTTCTGCCTTACTGAACAACCTCGACCGTTTCTCTTCTTCCATGCGTTCGAGATTTGTGAGAAGCATGCGCATACGCGGGTTTGACGAGAAAAAATCACGCTGCTTATCCAGAAATCGCCAGAACAGGCCGTCCCAGATATCGCACCATTCTCCCTTTCGGAAGTCGCTCATTTTCAGAAGATAGTTGCTGCCGCTGATGTAAGGCTTGGTCGACATGAGACCGCCGTCTGCAAACTGGCTCATTCCATAGACGTTTGGAACCATTACCCAGTCGTAAGAGTCTACAAACAGCTCCATAAACCAGCGGTAGACTTCATCGGGGTCGAACTCACAGAGCAACATGAAGTTGCCAAGCACCATAAGCCTTTCAATATGATGGCTGTAACCAGTTTCGTTGACCCTTCCAATCACCGTATCAACGGGATCGATTCCCGTTGTACCATCATAGAACGATATCGGAATCTTCCGCGTGAAACCCCAAAAATTTCTGGTACGCTCATATCTTCCTTTCGATTCGTAGACACCTCTGATGAATTCCCGCCAGCCAATGATTTGGCGAATGAACCCTTCCGTTGAATTAATCGGTACTTTTAGCCTTTCGGCTGCTTCCAGTGATTGTTCGATTACCTCATTTACAGGTAAAAGGCCAGTGTTGAGAAGAGGCGAAAGAACACTGTGGTTTAGTATTCGCTCATTCTGAACGATCGCGTCCTCGAAATCCCCAAATTCTTTGAATCGGGTATTCAGAAACTCTTGAAGCCAGTCCCGGGCGCCTTGAAAAGTATAAGGATAAAGAGCTTCACCAGAAATCTCTCCGGGATTGCCAGGAAACTCCCTCCGGACATATTCGACCGCCTCCTCATAAACAGAATCCGAATCAGGCATTATCAGTTTCGGCGCTAACTTGTTCTTAGGGTATGGTTTACGGTTGTCCGCATCATAGGTCCAACTGCCGCCTTCCGGGTTTCCATCCTTATCCAGAAGATAGCCGAACTTTTTGCGCTGATCCTTGTAAAACGATGTCTGATAAAACTTCTTTTTTGAAGGTTTAAAGAATCCATCCGTGTCGGTCTCCGGTAATAGGAAATGCGAAGTTGGAAGGCGCTCCAGCGTGATCGATGCCCTTTTTGCTTCACGCCGCAATCTGGATTCGAGCCAGTCATCAGTAGGGTCAATATACGTGATCGAATCAACACCTCGAAGCGCTACGTCCCGAACCAGCTTCCGTATGTCAGACGTCTCCTCACCCGCGTCTGTATAAACAACGTTGTGCCCTTCTGACTGAAGATGGGCCGCGTATGCTTTCATCGAAGACCTTTGAAACGCAAGTTTTTGTTTGTGAAACTTATACTGACCGAAAAACAGATGCTCCTCAATAAGCCAGAAGTCCGCCCCCTCCTTAAAACCTTTCGGGATTTCCTCGTATAATTGATGTGGAAAAATAAGATTGATGTGATTTGTACTCATTTTGCCTTTCTCTTCCTCCTTTCTCGCCTGCATCTTTCGCTGCAATACTTGACGCTTGGCCAATCCCGAGCCCATTTGCGCCGCCAGTCAAAGGTGCGCTTGCAGGTGACGCATATTTTGGAAGGTAAGTTCTTCATTTTGAAGGCCCGTAAATAATTTGATCGATGTTTTCCTCCCGTGCGTAAGGAAAAGATTCCAATCTTGACATTGAGTAGTACGTATCGAGACCGGAAATCCCAACTCCGCTGGATTGCTCTAGATCGAGAACCCCGTTTTCTATGTCTATCAGTCCATTGGCAAACTTGATCAACTCGATTTCGCCGATAATTAAGGTTGTTTCGTTAATTTTAATCGGGATCTCCTCGACAAGCCGCAAACCTATCTTCACACGGCTCTCAGCCACAAAGGGCGCTTCAAATCCGTCTATAAACTCTTCAGTCAGACCGCATCTTTTAAATTCACTTGCGTCCTTTGGCAATTTCGCTGATGTCGCATGTGCCCGTGAAACGATTTCTGGATTCACGTGATTGATGGAATAAATGCCGGTCTCCCTTAAATTTTCGATTGTGTCCCTCCGGTGTCCGCCCGAAGGCCGGCCGATCATGCCGATCAGAGCAGGGTTGCTTCCGAGATGGACTACGGAGCTAAAGATCGCCGCATTCGTTACCCCTGCGGAAGAAGTAGAACCGATTATGTTCGCAGGCTTAACGCCGGATATCGAATTTACGATGTTCAGCCTTTTTATCCTGTCCAAAGATTTCAATTCGCTCTTTCTTATAATCATATTTCACAATTCCTCGGAGAGCCTTGGCAATTGTCGCTCACACTGTTTCCAAAAACCGTAGAAGTTTTTTTGGTAACCCTCCACATCAAAAACCCAATCGCGTTGCGCAGGGGTTCCTTCGTAATGATCAAACAACGGATGATCTTTGAAATGAACCTCTATGGGTTTGAACTCACTAACAAAATCTTCAAACTCGCCGACATATACCTGGATATCCTCGATGTTCCCGGCCAATTCAAGACAAAACTTCAAGACCGTCTCCGAAACAGCAAAACGTTTGAAGTGAGATGGTTCGAGCAGGAGAACCCGATTAGCCGTAATTCCCGCTTTGAAATTTGGGTCGAGGCTATAGGTGTTGTATAAAACAGTCGGGATTCCGGATTCAAATTCGATTGGCTTTCTCTCGGGCAAATCGGTATCTAAAACGGGCAGTTCTTTCTTTTCTAGTAGTTTAGGAACAGGTTGTGAGGCGATGTCTTTGTAACCAAAATCGAGGAATGTGCCGGACTGTTCGGTCCCCGTGAATCGATTAATATTTTGCTGGTTTGCAAAGTACCTCTTAGAACTGATTGTGCCTGCAACCCATTGCCAGTTAAGCGTGTTGCTGGCCCAGTCGCCGTCCAGCAGATGAAAGTACATCCATCGTGCCGGAATTTTCCAGTGACATCTTGCAATGTTCGATGCCACTGAAGCTACATACATTCGCACATGATTGTGCATGTAGCCCGTGGTGTATAGTTCCTTGATACCCGAGTCAATTGAGTGAATGCCGGTTTGTGCCCGTATAACGGCTGCCGGCATTTTCCTGGATTCAACCAGGGCCTGATCGCGTCGCAGGTCTGAATTAACCCGTTCCCCTTCGTTTAGAAGAACTCTCTGCCAATGTTCCCTCCATGCCAATTCCTGTACGAATTTCGTGATTCTTAATGGATTAATGCCTCGATCATTCAGTCGCGAAAGAATCAGCTTTGGAGAAATGACACCCCGTGAAATGTAAGGTGACAGACGGCTAACCGCCCCGCCTACGAAGTTTCGCGTTGCTGCATATTTCTCGACTTCGAACTTGTCGATCTTGTTGAGTAGTGCCTTGTAGGAAGTTGTAAATTCGAGTTGAGCGGAAGCCCGAACTAACGGAAAGTTGTCAAAAAGTAAATTCTTCATAAGGTTTGCACTAGCTAACCATTATTTCGTTTCAGCTGTCTGTTTAGATTCAAAGTCGCTTAGCATTTGCTTCTTGCGGCACTATAATGACTGGCGGCACTCAAAAGGTGAGTGGGGTATTTGTAATCCACTGATAATCTTGGGTGAAATCGGGATATTGGTGACCGGTTGTGCACTCGAAAAACGCACGAATTCCCTTTGACTCAAGTGCGCAATCCCGATACACTTATCGCTTTGTACTTATCCAAGATTTTAGACCGTTTAAGAAGGTTGCAAAGGAGCGAAGACAATTGAGTAATTCAAACTTTTTATTTACGTCGGAATCGGTCACCGAAGGCCACCCCGACAAGATTTCCGATCAGGTTTCAGATGCAATACTGGATGCGATCCTCGAGCAGGATCCTACCGGCCGCGTGGCATGTGAAACCCTTGTAACGACAGGACTAGCGGTCGTCGCAGGTGAGATCACAACGACCGCGACGATCGATTTCCAGGAGATAATCAGGAATACGATTAACGAGATCGGCTATAACGATGCGGGTTTTGGGTACGATTGCAACACGATGAGTGTTCTCAATGCACTCGGAACGCAATCGCCCGACATTGCGCAAGGGGTGGATACAGGCGGCGCCGGTGATCAAGGGCTGATGTTCGGTTTCGCATGTAATGAAACACCGGAATTGATGCCAATGCCGATCCAGATGGCGCACGAGCTTACATTGAAGCTCTCAGAAGTCCGAAAGAACGGCGAACTTCCCTATTTGCGCCCTGACGGTAAATCTCAGGTTTCGATTGAGTATAAGGACGGCAAGCCGGCACGCGTTGAAGCAGTGGTAATCTCTTCGCAGCATTCGGACGAAGTAACCAATGAGCAACTGCGGTCTGAGGTTATGGAGAAAGTGATCAAGCCGGTTATTCCTGCGGAGCTACTCGACGAGAATACGAAATACCACATCAATCCGACAGGCCGTTTTGTTGTAGGCGGCCCAATGGGTGACGCCGGACTTACTGGGCGAAAGATCATCGTCGATACATACGGCGGCTATGCACCGCACGGCGGCGGGGCTTTTTCAGGCAAAGACCCCACAAAAGTAGACCGGTCGGCAGCGTACATGGCGCGTTATATCGCCAAGAATATCGTCGCTGCTGAGCTCGCCGACAAGTGTACGGTTCAGTTGGCTTACGCAATAGGTGTAGCAGACCCGGTTTCGGTTCTAATCGACACACACGGTACCGGCAAAGTTGACGAAGAAGCACTTTCCGCGATCGTTCGTGACAATTTCGAGCTGACACCAAAAGGAATTATCGAGATGCTCGATCTCAGGAAGCCTATCTACAGGAATACTGCTGCTTACGGGCATTTCGGACGCAACGATTTCTCCTGGGAACAGACTGACAAAGCCGAAGCGCTCAAGAATACAGCTTCAAACTCAGTCGCTTCCGGAAACTAATACATTTACAGGGGTCAACGGGCCCCATTTCTCTTATAAGGACATTTAAGTAATGGCTCAAGAAGGAACAGTTATCCAATACGATATAAAAGACATAGACCTTGCGGAGCATGGAAAACAAAGAATCGAATGGGCAGATCGTGAAATGCCGGTTCTTAGTCTTATCCGTGAGCGATTCCGCGAGGAAAGACCGCTCGACGGCGTTAAGATCGTCGCTTGCGCACACATCACGACTGAAACCGCTAATCTGGCGCGAACATTGAAGGCTGGTGGAGCAGAATCGATTCTGATCGCTTCGAACCCCTTGTCCACCCAGGACGACGTCGCCGCTTCATTGGTCTCGGACTGGAATATCCCGGTTTTTGCGATTAAAGGCGAATCCACAGAAACGTATAACCGCCATGTGCGCATAGCGCTCGATTCGAAACCAGACATAATCATCGATGACGGCTCTGATGTGGTCGCAACAATGCTCCAGGAATACGAAGATTATGCGGATAAGATTATCGGGACGACCGAAGAAACAACGACTGGGATAGTGCGGCTTGAAGCGATGCAAAAGGCCGGCGTTATGAAGTTCCCTTCAATCGCGGTTAACGATGCGCAAACTAAACACTTTTTCGATAATCGCTATGGAACGGGACAATCGACCCTGGATGGAATAATTCGAGCGACAAACGTTTTGCTCGCCGGTAAAAACCTCGTAGTAGTTGGCTACGGATGGTGTGGAAAAGGCGTCGCGATGCGTGCGCGCGGGCTGGGAGCAAATGTCCTCGTCACAGAAGTTGATCCGATCAAAGCTGTTGAAGCGGTTATGGACGGCTTCCGTGTTCTTCCTATGAACAAGGCCGCAAAAGAGGGTGACTTCTTTGTGACCGTCACCGGAAACAGGCACGTTATCGATCGTGACCACTTCGCTTCCATGAAGGACGGTGCAATTGTATGCAATAGTGGTCACTTTGATCTCGAATTAAACCTTGAAGCGCTCGCCGAGATGTCTGAGCCCGCAAAGAAACGACGCCCATTTGTTGAAGAATACAAAAATAAAGAAACGGGTCGGAGTGTAATGGTGCTCGGTGAAGGCAGACTGATCAACTTGGCGGCGGCCGAAGGCCACCCGGCAAGTGTGATGGACATGAGTTTTGCCAACCAGGCGCTTGCAGCGGAGTTTCTTGTTAAGAACAGGGGTGAACTTGACCATACGGTGCACGTTCTTCCGGAAGAGGTTGACCAGGAAATTGCGGGTCTTAAACTCGAGTCCCTTGGAATCGACATCGATTCATTGACACCGGAAATGATCGAGTATCTTTCCAGCTGGGAAACAGGAACTTAGGTTCAACTAATCAATCTGAAGAGCGAAGCGGCAGCGTTTGCCCCTTCGCTCTTTTTTATTTATGAAAGAGTTACCGACCAGAGACCAATTCGCTGATGCGGTTGGAGCAGTTTTTCGTACTAAATCAAGTTCAGGAGCGGAGTTATCACTTACCCTCAAAGAAGTTACCGCATTGAGAGAAGAGGTAAAACACGCAGAGTTTTCAGTTGTATTTTTGGGTCCTGCCGATATGCCCGAAGAATCGAGAATCTACGAAATGGACAGTGAAGAGTTCGGTGTCATCGAATTGCATCTTTCGCCGTTTGAAAGGGACGGAGCAGGACTAAAACTGGAGGCTTTTTTCACGCTTCTGAACTAGACAACCAGTTTGTTTACAGTCACTTCAAATAGCCCCTGCTCAGATGTCACCGGGACCAAAAAGAAACTTTCTTCTCCAAATCTCCAGTTATTAAAACGATAAGTTCCCTGCTTCAACCCCTCGGTCTGCTTTCCTTCGAAGAGCAATGAGACACACTCGCGTTTAATACCGAGTTCCTTGTCATGGGGATGTTCGATAACTCTAACCTCGACCAGTTTGATTTCTCTTTGAATCCCGCCATCAGAGGAAGTTACGAAAAAACGTTCCCCAATTAGAGACCGCATCTTCGAGGTGAATTGGTTATCTCTAAGTGATTTGAATAAGGGAATGCCCATTACGTCCACACGAAGAAAAAAACCCGCGACTGCTGCGGAAATACCGGTACCAAGAAACTGTCTTCTAGTAGTCATTTTGAAAGAACTCCAGGTTGGTTAAATTGGGAAAGGATGCTGCTTACAGAACAAGTCTATTGTTGATGTGCGGGCAAAGTCAATAAGGATGTTTGTGATATCCACGATTCCGCTTTATCATTTTAATCACATTCGAAATTGCGTACGAATTGCTCTTTTTTTAAACACCGTAATCTGGTTACCCGGGTTTCGCTTCTAAACATCGGCAGAAATTTTACCCCCGAGCGTAGCCTCTAAAAGGAGAATACTCATGGAACCGTTTCTCGGACAAATTCAAGCATTTGGTTTTAACTTCGCCCCGAGAGGATGGGCGTTTTGTAACGGACAGCTTCTACCTATTTCTCAGAACTCCGCGCTTTTTTCGCTCCTTGGAACCACGTATGGTGGAGATGGGCGATCGACATTTGCGCTTCCGGATCTCCGTGGTCGTGTGTCGTTCGGATTTGGAACCGGCCCTGGACTATCCTCGCATCCGATTGGAAGCAAGGGAGGAACAGAAAGAGAGACTCTAAATATCCAGCAGATTCCTTCGCATAATCACAGTGCGAATGTCGTTGCTGAAGAACCAAACGCCAACAAACCTGGCGGAAACCTCATTGCGACGCCTAGCCCAACGATCTACTCAGATCACGCCGCGCCTGACGCTGTCTTGAAAGGCAATACAATTGGAAACAATGGTGGAGGGCAATCTCACAACAACATGCAGCCCTATTTGACTATCAATTGGTGCATCGCCCTCGTCGGAGCGTTTCCCTCGAGAAATTAATCTGAACTGCAAATCCCCCTGGCTATACGGCTTGGGGGATTTTTACGTTCTGACCCGCGAAAGCATCACCAATCCGATTAATCCCATAATCACTAGTGGCCCCCAAACGGCCATCCATGGACTCAACAACCCACTGACTCCAACTTGTTCAAAAACCGACCTCGACCCAATAAATAGCAGCCAAAGCCCAGCTGCATAAGCGATTGTGACAACATTCCCCTGCCTATGAATCGAAAGCGCAAACGGTGCCGTCAGTAGCACGATTATGAGTGGAACGAAGGGCGTGGTGTATTTCTTATGTAACGCAACCGTGTATTTTCTGAAACCCGCATCAGAATCTACTGACTCGATCCTCTCTCTTGTTTCGCCGATACTCAGATGGCTCGGTTTACGTATTGTCGCCTTAAGGGGATCAGCTCCAATCTCAATGAGTTGTGGCGCACGACGGGTCCCCACTTTACCGGCCTCACTCCAGAAATAAGCCAGGGCATTTCCGTTCAACTCGACCCTGTTGCCTTTCCAAAAACCGTTCTCCGCCTTGGATACACTCTTCAACAAGCTCGACTGTTCATCGAAATGATAGATTCGCACATCCTCGATTTCGTTATCAGACGCGCCGGTCCTGTCAAAGGAAACGATCGTGTTCTGACCGGCTACCCACGAACCCGATCTGCGATCGAGTATCTCATTCCTGCTGCGAATCTGATCCCTGAGACGGTCCTGCAAACGGTTCGCAGAAACACCGATCGTTTCCTGAATCAGGAGGTTTGACATCCCAAGGAATAAAGCGACCGCAAACGCAGGCATCAGAATTCGATATACGCTCCTTCCCGCTGCAGTCCAAGTCACCACCTCGTTTTGCCGCGTCTTGATCACATACGTTGCTATCGCCGCAACCATTAGGGCAGATGGCGAGATCTGGAGGTATATGAATGGAATAAGAAACACGAGGTACGCCGACAGGAGGGCTACGCCACCATCAAAAGTGCCTGCGAACTTCCATAGTTCGAATGCTGTAAACACCTCATACATAAGGATTAAGAACCCTAGTGCAACCAAGTAGTTCTTCCCTATCGAATAGATTATGTCCTTATCGAGTGTTCCCCCTGACCCTATTCGGCCAAGGACGGTATTCCCGCCCGCAACTCTCGAAAGTCCCGAAGATATCTTTGAAAGCAACCTTGTAAGTCCAAGGTCTCCGATATTCACGCGTCGTGATCGAAACAGCCAGAATATGAAGCCGACGCTAATGATAACCGGCGCCACAGCTGATACCGCGGCAGAAATCGTCCCGGTTCGTGCAAGCTGCTCACTCAAGAGCGTCATCAGGTAATAGATAACCAGGCTTCCTAATGCAAGAACGATCCCGAATCCTCTCCCGCCTCTATTGAATTTCGAGACGAGCGCTGCCCCTAAAAGCGAAAAGATCAACGGTGTGATCGAAAGTACAATCCGGCGTTGCCAAAGTAGAAGAGCCTCCGTGCGTTCAGTTCCTTCAACTGTTCCCGCGTAAGCTCCCAGCTCGCGAAGTCCCATTTCCTCGGGAGTCTCCCTGCTTTTTGAGAGCCTTTCGATCAACTCTCCACGTTTCGTCATAATTTGGATCCGGAGGCGATCCACTGTTTCGATCGCAAACTTTTCGAGTCGGCTTTCATCCAGTGAGACGATCTGCGCGTTTTCAAGAACTATCTCGGAATCCTCCCCTTTTGTTGCGAGATACCCTTCGCCGGCTGTTATCAGACGCGGTGCAAACTGACCGGTTGAGTTCACACCTGAATCTGGCTCTTTCGGCCCTTCACCCTTCCCCTGTAAAATAAATATCCGCTTCCATTTTCCGCTTTGAATATCCCCATCGCGAACAAAAATTGTCAGATCCTGGATCTCAGTGTTGAAGATTCCCGGGTCGACCGGGCTTTCCAATTTGTAAAGGGCGGCCTTAATTGCAACCTGTCTAACAACCTGTGCAGCTGCGGGAACCCCCACCAAATTCACGAAAAGGGCAAAGACTGAAAGCAGTAGTCCCAGAGTCACTACCGGAAGTATGATTTGACGATTCCCAACGCCGGCAGCCCTCATTGCGGTCATCTCCGAGTCTCCCTGCATACGGGATAGCCCGATGATAACTCCTACTAAAAGTGCGATAGGACTTGTGAAGGCCAGTACGCTCGGAATTAGCGCAAAGGTAAGCTGCCAGATCAAGATGTCTGGAAGTGATGTATCAAAAATGAGCTCGGAATATCTGCTTCCCTGCTGGACAAAGAGAATCACGCTTAACAAAAGCCAAACGAGAATAAAGTATGGCACGATTGCCATGACCGTGTATTTGGATAGTAGAAAACTATGCCGCATCTATTTCGGGCCCGTCATACGTACCTGCCGCGGTCGGTGCTCTTTCCAGCACAGCGTCACTTATCTTCGCTATCACGCCAGCCAGACCGCTGATGTCTGTTTCTCTTTCGTCAACACGTTTCGCAAACTTCTTGGGCCCCGTACGCTGAGCAAAATTGTAACAATCTCGAATTACATAACTTACAGGGACTCTGGGACGTTCACAGTCTGAGCATATCAACCGGAAATCAAGGCCCATTCCGGTAGCCGTATCGCCAGTCAAACTCCTACTGCAAACAGCACACTCGTTCCATTCCGGAAGAAAGCCTCCCAGCTTTAACAACCATATCTCGAAATAGACTTTCACTGATTTTACGTATTTTTCATTCGAAGCACCTGCCATAAGGCAATGCTTTGTCATGTTATAGAGTCTTTCATTGGGCTCATTCGGTGGAGTGAACCGAATCAACAAGTCCGCAATCTCCGCGAAAGCGTCATAAAATTCCGGGTTCGATAACTTTCCGAAGACCGATTCGACAAGATCTGTGTTTCGAATCGAGACAAGCTCACGCTCTTCTTTTTCGAAATAATGAATATGGATGCGGGAAAAAAACTCGAGACTGCTCGCGAACTTACTCTTGAGCCGCTTCGCCCCATTCGCAACGCCTCGGACAAGACCCCTTTTCTCAGTCAAAACAACTACAATCTTGTCTGCATCAGACAGGTTGTATTTTCGCAATACTATCGCTTCTGTCTCAACAAAGCCCATAATTACCAAGGTATGAAATAGAAAATCCAGGCAAGAAGAAGACTAATGAGTACGAATTGCGCAAATGATTTAACGCCGTATTTCAACTTGGCGTTAATGTCTCCTTTTGTGAAAGCCGCAAATACAACCGCGAGCGCAACAGCAAATCCGATCAGATACAAAAAATGGATCATTCTTCATCGCCTCCCGTAAAACCAAGCGCGTCAAACACAGCAAGGTAATTCACAAGCCCTGCGACCTCCAGAAGCCGCCCGCCGTACTCAAAGGTGGCCCATTCAGCCACATTTGGGGGAGGATTCATGCTGAGAGTCCAGCTAATCATGGCCCCAAAGACATTCCCAAGTCTCGCGAATACGTTAAGGAGGTATAACAGCTGTCCTTCTTCCCACTCAAGGCCGGGGTAATAAGCTCCGCCGCTCACAATCGCCACCGCGAACATTGTCCAAACAACTCCACCGACAACTATCGCTTTTGTCCAACTACCTTTTAGGGCATGCCCTGCCCCCGGGAATAACCAGGCTGCGATCGCAACCAAAACACTGTTTTGCATAAAATCTTCAAGTCTTTTCTCAGCTGTCGGCGTGCCGACATCTAAGAAGTCACATTAGCGATTACTCATAGATCAAGTATTCACTTCTTATCCTCTCGAACTCTTCTTCGTCCTTTGACCAGGAGTCCTCAATCACCTGTAAATCAGATCCGGTTTCAAGATGGTCTCTAAGCGATTCATTGCCGGCAATGACATCGAACGGATTCCTGTCAAATTCGTACTCATACGCTCCTTGTTTCCATTGAAACTCCTCTCCAAAGTTCTCAATAATAACCTTGATAATGGCAATTCCCGTGATAACCGGCCTAAAGGAATCCCGGTCAGTCACATGCAGAAAGACCCCACCGCAGGGCTCTCCGGCAAATTTCTGAAAACTCGGCATGAAAACCGTCGCCCGGAAGTATACGCCCGGAAGCCCCAGAGAGTTCAGATGATCTGCGAACGCCTCCGGTTCAATATAGGGTGCACCAATCATTTCAAACGGTTTGGTGGTCCCCCTCCCCTCAGATACTTCTGTCCCTTCCAGATAAACTGTTCCCGGGAACACCATCGCAGTGTCAACGGTCGGCATATTTGGTGACGGCATTACCCAAGGGACATCGGTTTCGTCCAAATAAAGCTGACGATTCCAGCCTGACATCGGGACAACCTCAAGTTCACAATCGATGCCGAAACTCTTGTTAAACATGGACGCAAGTTCCCCGACCGTCATTCCATGCCGCATCGGAATCGGAAACTGCCCTACAAAGGACTCATGTCCTTTTTCAAGCATGTCTCCTTCTACATTCTTCCCGTTGATAGGGTTGGGCCGGTCAAGAACCACAAATCTTTTACCGAAATTCGCGCAGGCCTTCATTGCGAATGCCATGGTGTAGATGAATGTATAAACCCTGCCGCCGATATCCTGTAGATCAAACACAAGGGTATCCAAATCACGCAGCATCTCTTCGCTTGGTTCGCGGGTTTCGCTATAAAGGGAATAGACCGGCAATCCCGTCTTAGGATCTTTCGCATGGCCGGTTTCCACCATATTGTCCTGCACGTCACCCCTTATCCCATGCTGAGGTCCAAAAAGCGTTGTCAAATTCAGATCATCAACCTCAAAAAAGAGGTCTGCCGCCGAACGAAAACCTCGATCAACAGTTGCCTGGTTACAGATCAAGCCAAGCCTCTCGCCGGGCTTCACGTAGTTGGCAGGTCCGTCCAAGAATCTCTCGATTCCTAAAGAGATGTTAACTTTTTTTTTTGCAACATTTGCCATGCCTTACTTCATCTATAACCTAAATACCGTATATCGCCGAGTTGAGCCCTTACAACCTAGCCATTTAACCAATCCGGCGTCATTTTCCAAACCGGACATCCGCCAGAACTCACAAAATCCCTTCATCCTGACACAAGGCTACATCTTACGCAGTTTTTTGCACTCAAACAAATCATGTAAGGCCTTTCCTGTTTGAGCATTTTTGGCGAAACATCTATCATTTAGGCACTATATGAATGTTGACTCCAATAGAACGGAAATCCGTTCAACCACAGTAATTCTCGTCAAAAAAGACGGGGATACCGCGATGGCAGGTGACGGCCAGGTAACGCTTGGTGACACCGTGATCAAGGCAAACGCAAAAAAGGTCCGCAGAATCTTCGAAGGCAAGGTAATTGTAGGTTTCGCGGGCGCAACGGGCGATGCTTTTACACTGCTTACGCGCTTCGAGGCGAAACTAGAGCAATATCAAGGCCAGTTGGAACGTTCGTCGATAGAATTGGCCAAAGACTGGCGTACTGACAAATACTTACGTCATCTGGAAGCGATGATGATCGTGGCGGATCAGACCGACGCTTTCCTCGTATCGGGTAACGGCGATGTTATCGCTACGGATGATGGGCTTCTTTCAGTGGGTTCAGGCAGTATGTACGCGACCGCCGCAGCTAGAGCCCTGATCGAAAACACAGATCTCGGAGCTCAGGAAATCGCGCGTAAGTCTCTAGAAATTGCGGGTCAGATATGTGTTTACACTAATACCGATATCGTTTTGGAAGAAATTTAATGGCAATCCTTTTAAGTGGTGAAAAAACAGCGGAAGAGCCCCTCAAGCTCGATGATTTGACCCCAAGGCAGATCGTTACCGAGCTCGATAAGTATGTAGTCGGGCAAGATGCGGCCAAACGGGCGGTTGCGATAGCGCTTCGTAACCGAATCCGAAGACAGAAACTCCCTAAAGAGTTGGCGAGAGATGTCCTGCCTAAGAACATACTCATGATTGGCTCGACTGGAATTGGAAAAACCGAGATCGCCCGGAGACTGGCGAACCTTGCGGATTCTCCGTTTATAAAGATCGAAGCATCCAAATTCACCGAAGTCGGGTACGTCGGAAGAGATGTCGAAAGCATGGTTCGCGAATTGACGGACGTTGCGATTGACCTGACAAAACAAAAAGCATTTGAGGATGTCCGTGACCGCGCCGAACAAAATGTCGAGGACGATCTCCTCAATATGCTCCTCCCGTCTTCCGGTACAGATGATTCGGAGGATCTCGATAATACGATCGATTACATCGGAGAACCTCCAAAGCCCAGCCTCAACCGAACCCGCGAAAAGCTTCGCAAGCAACTGCAAAACGGGGATTTGGAAGACCGTGTTGTCGAGGTGGAAGCCCAGGACCGCTCGGGACGGATGATTGACTTTGTCGGTGGTCAGGGAATGGATGACATGGGCGTCAATTTTGGCGACATGTTCGGAAACCTGTTCCCGTCTAAAACTGTACGTCGAAGAATGAAGATATCTGAGGCGCGTGCGTATATGATCAGGGAAGAACAGGAAAACCTGATCGATATGGAGGAGATAACCCGAATCGCGATCGACAAGGTTGAGAATTCCGGCTTTATCTTTCTAGATGAGATCGACAAGATCGCAGGGAAAGAAGCCGCCGGGTCGGGACCGGAAGTTTCCCGGGAAGGCGTGCAAAGAGATCTCCTACCAATTGTGGAAGGCACGACAGTAAATACGCGATACGGAATGGTAAACACTGAACATATTCTATTTGTTGCCGCCGGCGCATTCCACGTGTCGAAGCCATCCGACCTGATTCCGGAGCTTCAGGGGCGATTTCCCATCCGTGTTGAACTCGAGTCCTTAACACTTGAAGACTTTAAGCGAATTCTTATACAGCCTAAGAACTCCTTGATTAAGCAGTACCAAGCACTGCTTAAGACCGAGGGGATCACACTCGAATTCAAGGAAGATGCGATCTCCGAGCTCGCAAACATGACAGTTGAAATTAATCGCTCAACCGAAGATATAGGGGCCAGACGCCTCCATACATTGCTTGAAAACTTACTCGAGGAAATAAGTTTTCTTGGTGACGAACTCGAAGAAAAGCACCAGGTAATCGACTCCGAGTATGTGAAGGACAGGCTGGAAGGCCTCATCAAGGATCAGAACCTAAGGCAATATATACTTTAAGCTATACACTCGTTTAAGAAACGCTTAATTAAGCGTTAAACACTTGTTTTATGCCGAAACGGCGGTTTTATATATGTATGGCAGCGCTCCTGCTGACGGCAGTCTTTTCCACCTGTGGAAAACGTAAACCGCCGCGCGCCCCTGTTGAACGCGTAATTCAAAGGGTTGAGATCAACGGTCAGCAAATGGGGGATCGTATCGACCTGGCATGGCGGATGCCGGCGAGAAACGCCGGCTCAGGCAGCACGCTGCGGATTTCCAGAGTCGATGTTTACAGGCTCGTTGAAAAACTTAATGATCCCCTTTCCTTAACTGAGGAAGAATTCGCCTCGCGAAGCACCTTGATCGGATCTATAAAGGTCGACGATTCTGACTTCAGTCTCAAAACCAAGATCTATTCCGATAAACTCCAGATATTCGGTCAAAAGGTACGTCTCAGGTACGCGATACGGTTCGCGAACGAGTCAGGACAGAAGGCTGCGTTTTCTAATTTCTTCCTGATCGAACCGGCATCGAACGTAGCGCTTGCGCCAGCTGATGTTAAGGCAATTGTCTCGCAGGATGCCATAAAGCTGGAATGGACCCCTCCCGTCTCGAATCTGGACGGTACGACGCCTGCAAACATTATCGGCTACAACATCTATAGGGTGACAGCTGGTGGAACGCCGGGCCTTCTAAACAAAAACCCACACACAGCAAGCGAGTTCAACGATCCGGATTTCTCATTTGGGGAAAAATACCTGTACTTTGTCCGGACGGTTTCTCTTGGAAGAAATGCTGAATCGGTAGAGTCCTTTGGTTCCGAGACCGTCGAAGCATCACCACTCGACACCTTCAAACCTGCTGCGCCGGATGCGCTAACGGTTGCTTCCGCTCCGTCTGTTATTTCTTTGTTTTTCGCCTTTAATCTTGAGGATGATGTGGTTGGATACAAAGTCTATCGCTCAACTGATCCGAACAGACCTAAAGCCGAATGGGATCTCGTGACACGCGAACCTATGAAGACGAATACTTTTCAGGACCGCGATGTTGTCGCAAACGTTGTCTATTATTACTATGTTGTCGCTCTTGATAACGCCGGAAACGTGAGTGCCCCCTCGATTGTGGTTTCCGACACTGCACTATGAAACTCTTTCGAGGTTTTGCAGACAACGAGTCATTCTTTTTTCGGCTTTCCGATGACGGCACAGCGGAAAAGGCAATTCTGGATCCTGAATATCCCGGATATCTCAATGTCTCGCATTTTGAAGACCTGGCGTCCGCGCCAAAGCTTCTTCCGTGCGTTGAGCCTTCAAAAATTGTCTGTGTCGGCCGTAACTATGCCGCGCACGCTGAAGAGCTTGGAAATGAATTGCCATCAAAGCCTTTGCTTTTTCTAAAGGCACCCTCTTCAGTCATATCGAATGGTGATTCGATTTCCCTTCCTCGTCAGTCGGAGTTGGTAGAACACGAAGGCGAGCTCGGTATCGTTATCGGACGCAAGGCTTCAAAGCTTGCTGATGACGTAAGTCCCGATGACTACATATTCGGTTATACCTGCCTGAATGACGTCACTGCGAGGGATCTGCAGCGCGCCGACATCCAGTTCACCCGTTCGAAGTCTTTTGACACATTTTGCCCTGTCGGTCCATATATAGAAACTGAACTTGATACTAAAGATGTAACAGTCGAGGTGTTTGTAAACGGTCAGAAGAAGCAATCCGGACGGACCTCGCAGATGGTATTTGATATTCCCTATTTGTTGCGGTACATTTCAAATCAAATGACACTTTTGCCTGGCGATCTGATTGCGACAGGCACACCCTCAGGAGTTTCCAAACTTAATCCGGGCGACATATGCGAAGTTACGATTGAAGGCATCGGTACGTTAAAGAACCCTGTAGAACAGACTGTTTCTAAGAGGAGAATATGAAATTTTTTGTAGACACTGCCAACTTGGAAGAGATCAAAGAGGCTGCTGAACTGGGACTCGTGGATGGAGTAACGACGAATCCGTCTCTAGTCGCGAAAGAAGGAGATATCGATTTCAAGGAAAGAATTGCGGAGATCTGCGATGTGATTGACGGTGACGTATCCGCGGAAGTTACTGCGCTAGACACCGAAGGAATGCTTAGCGAGGGGCGTGAATTGGCGAAAATCGCGTCGAACGTTGTGATCAAGTGCCCACTCACATGGGACGGCCTCAAGGCGACAAGGATATTTGCAGAAGAGAATATCAAGGTAAATGTTACGCTTTGTTTTTCATCAATGCAGGCATTGCTAGCAGCAAAGGCGGGAGCGGCCTATATCTCTCCGTTCATAGGGCGCCTCGATGACCTCTCTCAGGATGGAATGCAGTTGATTCGTGACATCGTGTTGATCTACGACAATTACGGGTTCGAAACCGAGGTCCTTGCAGCAAGCATCCGCCATCCGATGCATATCGTTGAATCAGCGCTCGCCGGCGCTGATGTCGCGACTGTCCCGTTCGGCGTATTCAAGAAGATCGTTAAACATCCCCTTACTGACAAGGGGCTCGATGCCTTTCTTGCGGACTGGAAGAACAGCGGCAGAAGCTAAATCAAAGGGGCGCCCCGAGGCGCCCTTTCCTAATTAATCAAGGCCCTTATTTCCTGACGTAGTGCATCCGCATCCGGTAACCCTTGCATTCGTTCTGAAACGAATCCCTTAAACTCGATGTTATTTTCAGTTTCATCGAACATCGCGACAATTTCACGGCGGAATTTGATCACGAGTTCCTCCGGCATTCCATCGTCCAGTTCAAACGCCTCATCAATCCGGACCACTAGTTTTGAAATCGTGCGAAGCCATTCAAATCTCTCGTCCGTCATCAAAAGATTCAGGAATTGTCCGGCAGTGATGCCGCCGGACGCCCTTTCGAGGTCTTTTCGCTCCCGGTCAATAAGAATCTTATGGAAACTAAGTAGTTTGTTTCTAGCCTCTCTCAATTCGGCAATGCTTTTCTCGAATTCCCTGTCCATCTGTTCAATCGTCCTTAATGAATGTCCCGTTTCGTAATTCCTCAAGAGTCGCTTTTATTTCTTCTTCTGTGTTCATGACAAATGGGCCGTACCGCGCAATAGGCTCTCTTATGGGGCTTCCCGCAATCACTAGTACCGACGCACCATCTTCTGTCGCACGCAGCGAAATTGCATCACCGCCGGACTTAAATTCCAAGGCCTCCGGCGCCTGCGCTTCATTGTCATCAAAAGACTCAATCTTGAGCCCTCCGCGATATACATACCCAAACACTGCGCGGTCACCTCTAAGTTCGAATTCGAATGCCTTATTCCCCTTAATCGAAATATCGAAATAGGCAGGAGCGCCGGACACTCCTCGGACGGGCCCCTCAAGGCCATCGAATTTACCGGCAATTACCTTTACCTTGACCCCATCACCAGCGCGTTCCAACGGCACGTCTACTGCAGAGAATTCCTGGTAGCCGGGTTCCGACATTTTCTCATTCGAACGAAGATTCACCCACAACTGAAATCCCTCAAGCCGGCCCTCGGTCATTTCCGGCATTTCTTCATGCAGAATACCTGAACCCGCAGTCATCCATTGAACTCCTCCCGCCTCGATCACCCCGGAGTTCCCTACGGAATCACGGTGTCTTATCTTCCCTTTAAGCATATATGTCACCGTTTGGATTCCCCGGTGAGGATGCATAGGAAAGCCCGCAATATATTCTTCGGGGTTGCTTGATCCAAAATGATCAAACAACAAGAACGGGTCCAGGTGGCTTACGGTTCCAGTTCCAATCGACCTGCGGAGCGTAACTCCCGCTCCGTCAGTGGTCACCATTGGGGCCCATAAACGCTTAATTCCACGGTGCTTTAGCGCTTTATGCATAAGCTTATTTTATTATTTTTGAAATCGATTAGCTAACTCAGCATAATTTCGTTAGCATGCTAATGAAATTATGTTTAGGGAGGAACTGGTAAGCAAGCTCGAGGAAGTTGCACTTGCGATGCGTAAGGCAAGAACCCGCGTGTTTAAGGCATCCGGACTTCACTCGGGACAGGTACGGGTTCTTTCAGTGCTAATCGAATACGGAGACCTTTCCCAGGCCGATATCGGTCGACTTCTGGACATTTCCGGCCCCACCGTAAAGAAACTGATTGAAAACCTGGTTGACGATGGCCTTGTCTCCCTTTCACTATCGAAGAAGGACAAACGAATCAACGTCGTCTCTCTAACCGGGCCGGGCCGCAAAAAGGAACCGATAATTAAAAAATGTAATGCGGAGATCGGGGCTGCAGCCTCGGCCGGGATGAGTGAACCTGAAATAATCATGACAGGCCTGCTTCTTGGACGGCTTTCGGAAAATCTCAAGGAGCATTCCGAAGAGATCATCTGATTGACTAGGGCCCTATAAGCTGGACTAATCTCGACACGTTATTGATTTATCCATACGTGCCTTTGCCGGTAACCCCGCGAACGATATTGTTGGACAAGGAGTTTAAAAATGAAAGTTCTACTCGCAACCGACGGAACGGAAGAGAGTGACGAGGCTATGGATATGCTAGGAGCGCTCAATCATCCAAACATTTCACAGGTCAGAATCTTGACAGTAATTGATATGGCGCTCCCATTCGCCCATGACATCTATTCAGGGATGGTGACAAATACTGCAGAGCTTGAAGAAGCGGCAAGAAAGGCCGCCGAAGAAGCACTAAAAGAAACCGTAGCAAGTGCACGGTCCCTGATTTCGGATGAATCCACCGCAATTGAATCAAAGACAGCAATCGGCTCTCCTGAGCGCCAGATCGTTGAGGAAGCCGAGGAATTCGGAGCGGACCTCATCGTAATGGGCTCGCATGGTTATAACCGATGGGAACGATTATTACTGGGATCAGTGTCTGATTCAGTAGTTCACCACGCACCCTGTTCTGTGCTCGTTGTAAGAAAGAAGGAGTCCGATTGACTTTACACTTCAACGACAGCGGTGTCGGGATTCCGGTCGTTTTTCTGCATGCTTTCCCTTTGAGCAGCAAGATGTGGAGTTCTCAGGTCAGTTCCGTCGTTGACGCCGGTTTTCGGGCAATAACGATCGATCTGCCTGGGTTTGGCCGCTCCGGTGGATCTATCCGAAGTATTCCTGAAACGGCTCGCCTCGTTCTGTCGGTTTGCGATCATCTTGGCATTAAGCGATTCGGTCTTTGCGGTCTTTCGATGGGCGGTTATGTTTCGTTCGAGATCATCAGAGCCGTACCCGAGCGAATTCGATTTGCGGTTTTGTGCGACACAACGCCGGAGGCAGACAGTGAAGAAAAGAGGTCAGAAAGATTCGAATCCTCTGCGGAAATCCTAAATGATGGCCCTCATCGGTTCCTCGAAGGAATGAAAAACGGGTTCTTGTCAGATAAGACTTCCTCCGATCCTAAACTCCAAAATGAGTTCGATGAGTTGTTTTCTGAGGCGGATTCAAAGAGTATGGCCGCCGCACTCGAAGCAATGGCGGTCCGTTCATCCTCGAAGGGAGATGTAGAGCATTTCGGGTTTCCTGTTGTTGCGATATATGGGGCCGAAGATCCCATGATCGGCGCAGGGAGATCAATGGCGGCTTCCGCACCATCGGGAAGCTTCATCGAGATTGAAGGAGCCGGCCATTTCTCAAATCTTGAGCAACCTGAATCGTTTAACAAAGCGCTCATTGCATTTTTGAAGGAGCACGCGGTTGAATAAGGCGCTTTCCACCATACGGTCTCTAAAATTCGACGGTACAATTCATCGGGAATGGCAGGTGAATTTCATTGCTGAAGAAGACGGGCTGCTCTGTTTCAGAGGCAAATTCCGCGAGGCCGTGTCTCACCCGGATCTCGGTACAATTGCGGCAGGCACAGTCTCAACTGAGTATTTTTGGCGGAACCATTGGTACAATATTTTTCGTTTTCATGAGCCCGACGGCGCGTTCCGCAACTTCTACTGCAATATTTCGATGCCGCCCAGCTTTGACGGAACAGTCCTTGAGTACACAGATCTCGATCTGGATATTCTGGTTGGGAAAACCGGAAGCGTAGAGGTTCTTGATGTCGACGAATTTGAAAAGAATTCACGAATCTTTGGTTATGGAGAGGAGATAATTTCGAAAGCCCGGGAAGAACTGAGGGGACTTAAGAATATGATCTATAATCGGAAGTTCCCGTTTAATGATTTTTCAGATTTTGACAGGGGTTAATGCATGCTATTAGAACAGTTACATGCTATTCTCTTCCAAACAACTTGAGAAGCAGAGACGCCGGCAGGGTTTTCCGTTAACGAGGACACCACTCCATCGTCCAAGCGTTTGAAATCTTCAGGAATAAGGCTAAACTATCTCAATGCAACCGGAAAAGTCTGAAAATCCAGAATCAAAACTCGAACAATTGCGCTTGCGCTCCGAAGAGGCAGAAAAAGGAGGGGGCGAAGCGCGCATAGAAAAGCAGAAGTCTCAGGGCAAACTGACGGCCCGCGAAAGGATCGAGTTCCTGTTGGACGAGAACAGTTTTGAGGAGTTTGATAAGTTCGTTGCCCACAGGTCAACCGATTTTGGGATGGATAAGCGGAAGTATCCCGGTGACGGGGTTATTACTGGGCATGGACTGATCGATGGTCGTGAGGTATTTGTGTTTGCGCAGGACTTCACAGTCTTCGGCGGCTCGCTTTCCGAGACCCATGCCGAAAAGATCTGCAAGGTGATGGATATGGCAATGAAGACCGGTTGCCCTGTAATAGGCCTTAATGACTCAGGAGGAGCGCGTATCCAGGAAGGAGTAGTCTCGCTTGGTGGATATGCGGACATTTTCTTGCGAAACACCCTCGCTAGCGGCGTGGTACCCCAGATTAGCTGCATTATGGGCCCCTGTGCCGGCGGAGCCGTGTATTCTCCCGCAATTACAGATTTCAATATCATGGTCCAGGACACGTCGTATATGTTCATTACCGGACCTGACGTAATTAAGACCGTCACCCACGAAGATGTAACCAAGGACGAGCTGGGGGGCGCCGCAACCCATAACGCGAAATCCGGCGTTGCGCATTTCGCCGCACAGGATGACGAGGATTGTCTTCGGATCACCCGCGAACTACTCTCTTTTATTCCTCTAAATAATCTCGATGATCCGCCGTATGTTGAAACAGAGGATCCTTCTGACCGTGAAGATGAGTCTCTCAACTCTATAATTCCCGATTCCTCAAACCAGCCATACGATATTCGCGAGATCATCACCAGCGTCGTGGATGAGAACTATTTTTTCGAGGTGCAGAAGGACTTCGCGCAGAATATTGTGGTCGGATTTGCACGACTCGGCGGCAGATCCGTCGGAATTGTCGCCAACCAGCCGGCGTTCCTTGCCGGCGTTCTTGATATCAACGCCTCTGTTAAAGGCGCTCGTTTTGTCAGATTTTGTGATTGCTTCAATATTCCATTGATCACTCTCGAAGACGTACCCGGGTTCCTTCCGGGCGTTGATCAGGAACACTACGGCATCATTCGGCATGGAGCCAAGCTGTTATACGCATTCGCCGAGGCAACCGTCCCGAAGATCACTGTAATTACACGAAAAGCCTATGGGGGCGCATACTGCGTAATGGCTTCTAAACACATTAGGACCGATCTTAATTTTGCCTATCCTAGCGCTGAGATAGCTGTTATGGGCTCAGAAGGTGCTGTTGGCATACTTTACCGCAACGAATTCAAGGAAACGACGGACGCTAGAACCCTATTGGAGCAAAAGCGAAAAGAGTTCGATGAAAAATTCGCTAACCCATACGTTGCGGCTGAGAGGGGCTTTATCGACGAGGTTATCGAGCCAAAGGATACAAGGCGTAAGCTCATTCGCGGTTTATCATTGCTGGCAACGAAAAGAGACAAGAATCCTCCGAAAAAACATGGAAACATTCCCTTGTAGTTACAAATTACTTTAGATGTCGGCGTGCCGACTCCTGAGAGAATACTTAAACAAAAAAAAGACCGGCGATGCCGGTCTTTTTCGATTTGGTGCCGAGGGCGAGATTCGAACTCGCACGGATTGCTCCACACGCCCCTCAAGCGTGCGTGTCTACCAATTTCACCACCTCGGCTTTGAATCCTTATTTATCACTGTCTTTCGGATCGCTTTCGTCTTTCGTTTTCTCGGACTCAGCCTCGGGCGTATCTCCCTCTTTCTCTTCCTTTTTCTCCGTATCCTTTGACTCGTCTACTTCGGCGCCCGAGTTTGAAGTATTGGCAGATGTGTTTGTTGAGGTATTAACATTCGCAGTGTTAGCGTTTGTATTGGCATTTACCGGCGCGGTATTGTCCGCTCCTTCGGTTTCAAGCACCGAACGATCGCCCGTCAGCACGGGCAAGGACAACAGTAGAGCTGAAACCATGAAGACGGTCGCTGCACCGATAGTAATCTTCGATAAAACAGACTGCGTACCCCTCGGATTTAACGCAGCACTGGATACACCACTTGTGAAAAGTGCCCCTGCATCTGTCTTACCGGGCTGCAGAAGCACGGCTATTACCAGAACAACACAGGAAAGAAAGAATATTACGTATAAAAGAGTTTCCAAAACATTAACTCCAAGCTATCGATATTTGACTATCTGGGCAAAAGAGGAAGCTTCCAAACTTGCTCCGCCAACCAAAGCCCCGTCAATATCGTCATTTGCCATTAGATCCGACACGTTTGCAGGTTTTACCGAACCTCCGTAGAGGATTCGAACTCCGTCCGCTACCTCCGAACCATGCGCACCGGAAAGAACTTTCCTTATATATGCGTGCATTTCTTGAGCCTGTTCAGGAGTGGCTGTCTTACCGGTGCCAATCGCCCAAACAGGCTCGTAAGCGACAATGATACGTTCCATGTCAGACACTGTCAAACCCCTCAGACCGTTCTCCAATTGCCCGCCAACAACGCTCTGTGCCTGCCCAGATTCCCGCTGTTCCAGCGACTCCCCAACGCAAACAATCGCATCCAAACCAAAGGAAATCGCTGCTTTTGTTTTCTGGTTTACGGACGCATCCGTCTCACCGTAAAACTGACGACGTTCAGAGTGGCCGATTATTACAGAATCAGCACCGGCATCCTTAAGCATATCGCAGCAAAGTTCCCCGGTGTGTGCGCCGTGCTCCGTCTCTGTAGAACAATTCTGGGCCGCTACCCTAATGTTTGAACCGCTCATCCGTTCGGCCACCGCATTCAACGCCGTCGCTACGGGGCCTATGATGATTTCACAATGACTGACATCCGTTACCAACTGCCGAAGCTCAATGGCAGTATCTACCGAATCACCAATCAGCTTAAACATCTTCCAATTCCCTGCAATTATCGGTTTTCTCATGATTTAATGCGTATTCTGGGCTTTCACATCATCCAATGCGGAAATTCCGGGCAAATCATTGCCGGACAGGAACTCCAACGCAGCTCCGCCGCCTGTTGAGATATGCGAAATACTCTCTGACAATCCGGCTTGGTTAATAGCAGAAACTGAATCGCCTCCCCCCACAACAGAGAAAGCACCATTCTCAGTCGCTTTGGCGACGGCTTCCGCGATAGCGTTTGTCCCTTCATCAAAGGGCTTTTCTTCAAACATCCCCATTGGGCCATTCCAAATGATCGTTTTAGCACCTTCAAGGGCTGCTTCGAACCTGGCCGCAGATTCCGGGCCTATGTCCAGACCAACCAATCCCGCGTTGGTAAATTCGATCGGCATCACACGCCTTGAATTCAACGGATCGTAGGAATCCACAACCTGATGATCGCTAGGAAGAAATAACTCTACACCCGCCTCCTCAGCCATTTTCTTGATCTCTAGCGCTGTTGGCATCATCTCGTCTTCTACAAGTGACTTCCCAACAGTGTATCCTTCCGCTTTGAAGAAGGTATATGCCATCGCGCCGCCAATCAAAAGCTTGTTAACCTTCTGCTTTATCAACGATTTAATGATTGGTATCTTATCCGATACTTTAGCTCCTCCAAGGATTGCTACAAAGGGTCGTTGAGGTGCTGAGACAATCTTACCGAGCACCTCGAGCTCTTTTTCAACCAACAATCCCGCAGCACAGGTCGCAACAAACTCTGTAATCCCCGCAGTTGAGGCATGGGCGCGGTGAGCGGTTCCGAAGGCGTCGTTAATGTAGATATCAACTCCTTTTGCGAGAGCTTCTGCGAATTCCGGGCTGTTCTTCTTTTCACCCTCGTGAAATCGGAGGTTTTCGAGCAGGAGAATCTGTCCACTGACGAGTTTCTTCCTCATTTCTTCCGTTTGGTCTCCGACACAGTCTTCTGCGAACAGCACGTCCGTTCCCAGAAGCTCAGAAAGCCGAACCCGCACCGGCTTGAGGCTGAGTCTATCCTCGGGCACACCCTTGGGCCGCCCAAGATGCGAGGCTACGATCACTGCGGCTCCGTTTTCGATCGCAAGCCTGATCGTTGGAAGTGCGCCCCGAATCCGCGTATCGTCCCCCACCTCACCGCCAGTGACGGGGACGTTAAAATCAACTCTTACGAATACGGTCTTTCCTTTAAGGTCGAGGTTTTGTATCGATAATTTCTTCATTGATCACAAAAAGCCGGCTCGGAAGCCGGCGTAAGATCTAGAGTCCTTTGTCCGCGACGAACTTGATTAGATCACGCACCCTGCATGAATATCCCCATTCATTGTCATACCAGGAAAGGATCTTTACCGAGTTGCCGTCCAAAACAGAGGTGTTGTCGGCATCCACGATCGATGAGTGAGAATTTCCCTTGTAATCGATCGAAACAAGCGGCTCCTCGGAGAAACCCAGGATTCCCTTTAAGTCACCATTTGCCGCATCCTTCAAGGCCGCATTCACCGTTGCTGCATCGGTCGACTTCTCTACGTTAATAACAACGTCAACCAGGGAAACGTTAGGTGTGGGGACCCTGACTGAAATCCCTTCGAACTTCCCTTCAAGCTCCGGAATAACGAGCGAAACAGCTTTTGCCGCTCCTGTTGAGGTAGGAATCATCGAAAGCGCGGCTGCCCTGGCACGACGTAGATCCTTATGCGGCAGATCGAGAAGCCTCTGGCCATTCGTATAAGCGTGTATCGTCGTCATCTGTGCGTTCTTGACGCCGAAGTTCTCGTGAATCACCTTCGCAACGGGTGCGAGGCAATTCGTTGTACACGATGCATTCGAGATGATGTGATGGCTCGACGGATCGTAATCGCTGTGGTTCACACCAAGCACCACCGTAAGATCAGGCTCCTTACCCGGCGCGGAAATGATCACCTTTTTCACAGGGCCCCGTAGATGTTTTCCGGCCGATTCATGATCCCTGAATAATCCTGTCGATTCAATGACAACCTCAGCGCCAACGTCTTCCCAGGGGATGTTAGCCGGATCACGTTCGCTAAAAACGCGAAAGGTGTCACCATCTACCGTTATCGAATCGCCTGACGACGAAATGTCGCTCTCGAGATTGCCCATCACGGAGTCATACTTCAATAAGTGCGCAAGTGTTGGCGTATCGGTAAGGTCGTTTACAGCAACAAAATCAAAATCGTCGCTGCCGAGTGCGGAACGCAAAACGTTCCGCCCGATTCGCCCGAATCCGTTAATTCCGACTTTAATACCCATTCTATAATATTCTCCTAAATTTTTTTGTGTCTTAAAACCGTTAACGATAACGCACGGGCACGAAATTATCAATTCAAAACCCCTTAAAAATGGATATTTTGAGCTTTTTTTTTGCCCGCGATTACTCGAACTTTTTTGAAACAATCATTGAAAGGGGGGCGTAGTACAGGATGAGTTAGATTTACCCGATTTTTAGTGAAAATACGATTATTCGGAGCCACTTTTGTAATGGTACATTCTCGCGGAATTTTTAAACTTTTTGTAACATCTGTTCTTACCTTTTTGCTGACCGTGGGTGCGATCGCACAGGCGGAACCAGAGTCGATCGCCGCAAATACAACTTCGGCGGATATTGAACCGCCAGTTGTTACAAAAGCGGCAAACGATGTTGACTCAAAGGCGGTCCGTGATTTGGGACGCAGCTATCTTAAACGAGTGGGAGTTAACATCTCTCAAACTCGTTCGCTTTCGCTTGACCAGGCAATAAGGCTTGCGCTTTCGAACAACAACTCCATTGAAATTGCCAAGGACGATGTCCGTATTGCAGAATCCGGACTTCGTGCATTGAAAGGCGTGTACGACCCGACCTTCTCTGTCTCGCCGACTTACACCCGGAGCCAAACAAACGGGCAGTCTGCGACTAATGACTTTAGAGCAAACGCTTCATTAAACGGCCTGGTTAGCCCGGGCGGCGGAAGCTACTCATTTTTCTTTAACAACTCAAGGACCGAAAACGCGTTTGCCCAGGCGCAGGCAACTTCGGGCAATATCGGAGGAAGCTCTTCTAATGCACTTTTCTTCACGAGTGTTGGTGTCAGCTTCACTCAACCTCTGCTTAAGAATCTCAGGGTCGATTCGAATCGTAGACAAATAAAGATTCAGAGAAAACGCGTCGCTCAATCTGACGCTGACTTTCGTAGACAAACTATCGATACGATCTCCCAGGTTCAACGAGCCTACTGGGATCTGGTCTTCGCGCTTCGTGACCAGCAGAACAGGGTTGCTAATCTCAATCTGACAAAAGAGAATCTGAGACAGGTTGAGGCAAGGATTAAGGCTGGTTCTGCGGCGCCCCTTCAAAAGGCGGAAGTAAGTACGGAACTCGCAAATCGGGAGTCCGATGTTTTGGTAGCGTCTCAGCAGGTCTCAATTGCTGAGAACGCGTTGAAATCTCTGTTACTAAAGAACGCAATCGCCTCGGAATGGTCCGAGAGTTTCGTCCCTACCGACCAACCCCAGCTTGACCTGCGACCGGTGGATCTGGATAACGCAATTCGCGATGCGATCGCCAACCGGCCGGAGCTCAGCCGTTTGAAGCTTGAGCAAGATGTAAATGACATCGACATAAATTACTTTCGGGACCAGACGAAGCCCACGCTTGATTTCACGTCGACCTTTTCATTCAATGGTCTGGCTCAATCAGGTGAAGATTCTAACCTGACGCAATTCTTCCCCTTGATATCAGGGAACCCGGACTTGAATGCTAATGCGTTTCTTCTTGACCAGATACAGCAACTACGGATTCTACAAGGGCAAACTCCGGTGAATGTACCGGACGTTGCTGTACCTCCGACTCCGGCTTTTCTTACCGGTGGATACTCGCAGTCGTTGCGTAACATGTTCCGAAACGACTCGCCTAACTATTCCTTTGGTGTAACCTTTACATTTCCGTTACGGAATACGACGGCGAAGGCGAACCTGGCGACCGCTCAATATCAGAAGTCGAGGCTTGAAGCTCAAACAAGGGCACAGGAACAAACGATCATTTCCGAAGTCCGCAACGCGGTCCAGGCTGTAGAGACTTCTCGTCAGCGTGTTCTGACGGCACGAAGGGCACGCGAGAACGCTGAAATACAACTCGACGGCGAAAACAAGCTTTATGAGGTTGGTAAGTCAACGACGTTTCTCCTATTCCAAAGGGAGAACGCTCTGACGAATGCCAGGAATGCTGAGATTCGGGCGGAGACGGATTACAACAAGGCGGTAGCTGATTTGCAGCGTGTGACCTCGACAACGCTCCGTAGTAACAATGTTGTGGTTGATTCCCCTGTAACCGACGACGGCAATTAACGATTCCTCCTAAACCCTGATTCGGGCACCGCTCCCCTGCGGTGCTTTTTTTTGTGTTTCTTCGAATTGGGAAATTTTTGATCGGCCGGTTGGCAACCGATATAAGACAACAGACATTCCACTTTTCTACCAAAGATCCATTGAATGCGGCGCAACCAAAGTATTCAGCGACTCACGG
>JABDKD010000076.1 GCA_013003215.1 Pyrinomonadaceae bacterium | reverse complement strand
TGGTAAGGCAGCACGTATTCCTGAACGCGATATGCGTAAGAAGAAGAAGTCTGCCAAGAAGTAAAGCGTGAGCAGTGAGCTGTTAGCGGTGAACGGCGAGCTGTTTGGATTAAGGAGCGATTAGAATGTCATCCGGTCCAAAACAACAGTATTCCGGTAAGCCGCTGTTTGATGATCATGAAGTTCCGGTTACCATCGGAACAGTATTTGAAGAGTCCGCCCGCGATGAGGGATTTTCCTTCGTTGCGGGCGTTGACGAAGTTGGTCGCGGCTGTCTTGCCGGGCCGGTTGTCGCCGGCGCAGTAATCCTCGACATTTCCAAACCCCTTCCCGAAGGCCTCAACGATTCCAAGAAAATCTCGAAGAAAAAGCTTCCCTCGATTGCCAAGGCGGTAAGAGAACGCGCTATTGCCTATTCGATAGGGCAGATCGATGCGCAAGTAATCGACAGGATAAACATCCTCGAAGCAACCAAGCGTGCGATGCTCTCGGCAATCGATGGCTTAAAGCCCGCGGCTGATATGCTTCTTATCGACGCCCTCCAGTTAAAAGAATCAACCCTTCCCCAAAAACCGATCATCAAAGGAGACTCAGTTTCCGTTTCGATCGCGGCGGCATCGATAGTAGCAAAGGTTTATAGAGACGACCTCATGAAGGTCTATGACCAGCGGTTTCCTCAATACGGTTTTGCGAAGCACGTGGGGTACGGGACGAAGGCGCACTTTGAAGCGTTGAGGGAAGTCGGCCCGTGTGAGCTGCACCGGGTGTCGTTCAGAGGAGTTGGTTAGGATTGATGATTGAGAAAGTTGATGACTTATGACCGAGTTGGCTCGGAAGCTCCTCAGGTAGCGCGGATCTCCAGGTCCGCAATGAGCGAAGCGAAAAACCTGCGGAAAGTGGATAGTATGAATGACATAACATTTTTCGTGACGTCAGTGACGATTGTAATGTCGCCCGCTTACGCAGGCGGAGATGACGGCCATCGGCTTACACCGACGGTACTGATTAGAGAATCCGGAATTGCTTACGGTCACGCCTAAAAGCGTAACTCTCTACTGCATGTCTTTGGATACTGAATGAAACGTATCGTCATAACAATACTAGTTCTAACACTTACAGCTTCATCGCTATTTGCGCAGAAGCGGCGGCGGAATCGTTATGTTGTCGGCGATCTTCGAATGCACACGCTCAAGAGCGAGGTTTTCAACAACACCAGAAAGCTTCGCGTCCTTGTTCCCGAGGGATATAACCGCAGCAAGGCTGATTATCCGGTCCTATACCTAAATGACGGGCAGAATCTGTTTGACCCCAAAACTTCACAGTCTGCTCAACTCGAATGGGGCGTCGACGAAACGATTCACTCTCTCGTTCGCAAGAGAAGGATTGAGAAGATAATCGTGGTCGGAATTGATAATGCCGGGCGCAGGGAACGGGCAAATGAGTATTTGCCTTGGAAGGATGAGTTTTTAAGTCCTCCGCTGGAGAATCCGCAGGGAGCATATTACCCGGAGTTCCTTGCGAATGAAGTGATTCCATTCATTGAGTCGAAGTATCGTGTCCGAAAAGGTGCAGATAACATGGCCATCGGTGGCTCTTCATATGGAGCGCTGATTACCTTGTTTACATTGATCGAGAAGCCCGGGATGTTTGGTGGCGCGATTCTGGAGAGTCCTTCGTTTTATGTCGACGAGGCCCGCATACTGTCGGAAAGCAAAGCCGATATCGACTGGCCCGGGAAGATCTTTCTGGGAGTCGGTACAAATGAAATGGGAGCCAAGACCTGCGACCCGAAAGATGAATCCCACGAGGCGGTGACCGACGTAAAGAAGCTAAACGCGATCCTCGAGGGGAAATCGGATGTGAAGATGTTGATCGACCCCTGCGGTGTTCACAGCGAGATCGTCTGGGGAAGACGTCTAACAGATGCGCTCGTACACCTGTTTCCTTACAAAGTTCCTCAGAAAAAGCTGTAACGTTTGAGTAGGGATGACGTCTTCATCCAATTTCTCTACTGTTGCCCACCCGCTATCGCGGGCGGCTCTGATAGCCGTCGGCTGCCGCCGACGGTTCATATTCTTCGCGACTAGGAGTCGCTCATGGCAGGCGAGGCGCCTGCGCTCCAGTCGATTCAGTTATTCGGAGGCAGCGGTCTTGGAATGACCATCAGTTCCGTTTGACGACCGTCGATGTAGCGAACATTCTCCCCGTCAAAAAAAGCATCCTCTTCGAGCATGATCCGGATTTCCTTGTCCCACTCTTTTATATAAGTCGCCGCGTTTAGCTCGATCGAATGTGCAGTGTCCTCGTAAAGCGGGTAATCGCCCTGGATCGGAACGCCGCCCTGCTGGTCCCAAAGACCGATCGTCGTACCCGCCGCGTGACCGTGCATTCCGATCGGGTGGGTATAGATCGAACACTTGATTCGTTCCGCCTTGCATTGCGCCAGCGATCGGCTAAGTATCTCATTTCCGCTGCGAAGGCGCTTGAAGTTGGAAGTGAGAATATCCTGGACCCGGTTCCCGCGTTTGAAGGCTTCCTTCAAATACGAGGGAGCGTCTTTCTCACCGGGTTTGAGGACATACGCATGCTGCTGTGTGTCGGTGTTCAATCGGAGATATGTGATCCCAAAATCTACGTGAAGGAGGTCTCCGGGCAAGATCACCTGGTTTTCAGGCCGATCAGAAAATGCTCGTAAATGCTCGAACGACTCCGGGTCCTTTCGCTGGATCGAAACTGACGGGTGAAACCATGTGGTCAGCGAAAGCTCGCGGATCCTGTCCCTGTACCACCAAACGACATCATCAGTCGTTGTAATCCCGGGATGAATAACCTTTTCGGAAAAGCCTTCAGCTATGATCTGTTTTGCGATTCGAACGATATGTGGATAAACGGCCATCTCCGGCTCGCTTCGAGTCTCGAGCCAGCCGATCGCAACGTTTTGTGCGTTTGTTACCCGGTCCTTCATATTTTCAGGAAGTACTTCCACAAGCCGGTCGTAATGAGAGGAAGAGATCCCATCGCCGAGCGCAAAATCCGGAGAGCGGTTTACACCGATCTTTTTAGGATTCTTCGCCACGATCATCTCAGCCAGCGCCTTCCATTGATCGGGTTCCTTTTCTTTGTCCCACGCTTTTTTAAATACCTTCCCAACCCCGTATCGGGCCATCGCGAAGGTCTCCAGCTTTTTCCCTTCGCCGGGGTCGTAAGCAACAAGAATCGTAAGGCGGCGTGCTGTCTGCCACGTCGATGGCAGAAACGTCTTGAGAACCGGGTCTTCGTTGTATTCACGGGAAATGAGAATCCACATGTCGATTCCCGAACGGCGCATTACTTTCGGCAGCACTGTATCTACCCTGTGCTGCATCCAGTGGTCGATAACGCGTGCACGTTCCCGCATCGGAAGAATCTTGGGTACATAAGGGTTCTGCGCAAGCGCCGCAGATGAAAGCACAATGATTATTAAAAAGTATCCAAATCTCATTTCTCTACTCCTTCAAAAGCCACTCGCCGGTAAATATGTATTCAGCACTGCCGGTTATCAGCATCTCGTCATCATCACGCCATAAGGCATCGGTTATCCCGCCTTCGGCCCTGACGCTGACTTCCCGAACAGTTCGTTCAGTAAACGCCGAGGCCACTGCCGCCGCGATCGAACAAGTTCCTGAGGAAGATGTTTCACCTGCGCCTCTTTCCCAAATTCGAATTTCGATATTCGATTCATCGACCGGCTTCACAAAAACTACGTTTGTTCTTGTCGGGAAACAGACATGAGACTCGATTGCGGCGCCGATGGTCCTCCAGTGAAAATCAAAACTTTCAACAAATACAGCGCATACGGGATTCCCAACATTCAAAGTGAGATATGGAAACTCCTCACCCGAAGAATCATCGGTCAATGTATCTCCGTGAAACCGAACGTCGTCCTGTCCCTTCGCAAGGCGGTTGAAGGGCACTTTTGTTGTCTCAAAAACCGGTTTACCGAGCTCAGCGCGAAACCAAAACGCTTCACCTGCCCGTTTCAGAAAGTCATAGCTTTTGATGCCGCTTTTCGTATCAAGGCGAAGCGATTCATCGGTCCAGATATTCTCGCGGTACAGATACGCGACCGCACAACGTGTGCCGTTTCCCGAAAAGCCCACTTCGCTTCCGTCAGGATTAATTATTCTGCACAAATAATCGGCATCCGGATTATCCGAGTTATCCAAAAGGGCAATGCCGTCGCTTCCGGCTCCGGTGTGACGATTGCAGATCGCCCGTGTAAAAGCCTCAAGGTTTGTAACCGCTGAAATAGCTTCGCGCGTTACTACGATGTAGTCGTTGCCGAACCCATGGAATTTCTGGAAAGATATTTTGCTCATCGATTCAAAACAGATATGATTGCCGTCAATAATAGTTCTTTTTTTCGCAACTTCAAATAAATGGTCCCGCTAATTATTCTCTTGGCTACATTTGTAGTCTTTTTTCTGGTCAACAAGTTCCTGTTGAACGAGAGGCTTTCAATGTCGTTCATCGGTAGGACGGCGTTGGCTGCGCTCATGCTTACAGCTGGGATCGCCCATTTTACAGCAGTCGAACCTATGGTTGCGATGATGCCTGAAGCGATTCCGTTCAAGAGGAAACTCGTTTATTTTACAGGCGTATGCGAGTTGCTTGCTGTGATCGGGTTGCTGTGGGAAAAAACGGCCCGCATTACCGGCGGTGTGCTGATCTTGTTTTTTGTTGCAATTCTTCCCGCAAATATTTCCGGCGCGCTGAATTCCGTTGATTTTGGCGGGATGTCAGACGGTCCCGTTTACCTGCTGTTTCGAATCCCGATGCAGATACTCTTCATCATCTGGGCCTGGGTATTTGCGGTGATATCGGTTGGCGAGGAGTCGGATTGAAGGAGTGAAGGAGTGAAAGGGTGAAGGATTGGAAACTGAGAACTAAGAACTGAAAACTGAAGACTAAAACTGTAGCTAAAGAATGCGGCTGAAAGCCGGGTTTCGTTATGGTAAACCGTGTCCTCAGTCCTCAGTTCTTAGTTTTAAGTTCTCAGTCATTTTCTCGCGTCCGGAACGATCTTCAGCGTCAAACGCTCTCCACCCCGGATCACGACGATGTCGTATTCCTTGCCGGGCTTCATTTCCTGGAGCATGAACATGTAGTCCGAGATATTCTTAACTTCTTTTTCACCAATCTTCACGATTTTATCGCCGCCCTTAATACCGGCCTTTCCGGCAGCGGAACCATCTCTCACGCCGTCGAGCACCAACCCGGTGTTGTCATTGTCACCGTATGAAGGAATCGTTCCGAGCGTCACGTTGAACCTTCGGCGACCACCCTGTGGAGTAGAAGACTTAGCTACCTTGTATACGGGGCGTGAGACGCGCCGGTCCACAACTCTTACGAGGTCGCGCACAAAACCTGCTATTTGCTCGAGACCGGCATAGTTGATTTTGTCGGCATCATCAGTTGGCTTGTGATAGTCGGTATGGGTGCCGGTGAAGAAGAAAAGCACCGGGATTTTCGCCGCATAAAATGAGGAGTGATCAGATGGGCCAAAGCCGTCCTGGTTTAGTTGAAGCTGGAACATCTCCACTTCTTCTTTGGAAGCATCAAACGACGCTTTCTTAATAGTCTTGCTCTTATCGTAGACGTTCGGCACCCGGCGGTTTGAGTTAATCACAGTGTCGTTCCAGAGTCCCGCTGTCCCGATCCCGCCCACGGTCAGCTTCCGGTCTTTTAGACGTCCGACCATATCCATATTGAACATCGCGATCGTGTCTTTCACGGGGAAAACCGGATTTGAGACGTAAGCCTTAGAACCTATAAGGCCATCCTCCTCGCCGCCGAAAGCTATAAAGACGATCGTTCGACGGTTTCGCTTTTCCTTTGCGAACTGGCGGGCCAGCTCCAGAAGTGTTGAGGTGCCGGATGCATTGTCATCCGCACCGTTGTGAATGTCTTTTGAATTCGGAGCGAGAGATCCCCTTCCTCCTCTCCCGAGGTGGTCATAGTGAGCGCCAATTACAATTACTTCGTTCTTCAACTGATCGTCACGGCCTTTTAGGACGCCGATCACGTTGTAAGCTTCCGTCTTGACCGGATTGATCTCGATCGTCGCGGACGCCTTCGCCGGTTTAATATTGGAAAACCTGACGATCGCATTTTCGGGTTTCTGATCCAACCATTTCTCAACTGCTGTGAGCTCTTTTGAGGATTTCAGTCCAAGGATCGAACTCCCTTTCTCACGCGAGATGACAATGACCGGAACAGCGGTCTTTCCAAGTGACTGGTTGTACGCGGTCGCGGCGATCCTGTCTTTCTCAAGTGATTCTGAAGAGGAGATCACAACCAGGGCACTTGCACCTTTTTCTTTCGCGATATTTGCCTTGGCCGGAACATTGAAAGCGGCAAATGGTGAATGCGGGTGCATTCCACCGGGGACACCTGAAAGTACTGTCACGATTTTGCCGGATGCGTTTACTCCCGCGTAGTCGTCATGACCAAGCCTTTTAGAAGAAATACCATGCAGCGCAAATACGACGTCGGCCTCTGAAATCGTAGTCGAGGGCGAATAAACCGAAGGCGCCCAGTCCTTGCCTCGTTCGAGGCTCATTCCATTCAGGGTAAACGAGGTGCTTTCGCCGATCTCGACGCGGGAGATATAATCGAATGGCTGAAGGAACGACTTGCGGCCCTCGGAATCGGTGTAGCCCGCCTTGAGCTTATAGCGCTGGAACATGTTCGAAACATATCCCGCGGCGAATGTCGCCCCCTTTTCACCGGTGCGACGACCTTCGAGTTTGTCGGACGCGAGATAAGAAACGTGTTTTCTGAGATTCTTGCCGGCCTTTGTTTGTTTCGCTGCTTTCTGCGCAGACACCGAAAGACCGAGGGTCAGTAATAATATCGACAGTAATAATTGCTTTTTCATGATTCTAAATTGTCTGGCTAATTAAGCGAAAGACTGAGCATTCTTACATAGTTGTCCGTTGACTTTTGAACGGCGACAAGCGCCGCTTTATTGGCCTTATCCCCTTGGCCAACGTACTTGATCAGGCGGTCACCATCGAAGTAACCAAGATGCTCATTACCGTCAGCGTCTTTCTGTCTTATCAGCGCTACTCCGTATGTCTCGCCAAAAAGTACCTCTTCGAAATACTCACGAGCAGCAGACACGGTTTTCTTAGTTACAAAAATAAGCGTATCCGGATAGGGTTCTTCTCCGAACTGTTTGTAGTAGAAACGATAGATAACGGAATAATTTCCGACAGCCGGCCAGCTCTTGTTGTGTTTGTTTACGACAAGCTCGTTTACCGCCAACGGGCTTTGAATGCCCGCTTCCTCGCTCGATTCGAGTTTTTTGATCTCCGCCTTAATTGACGAATATCGACCCTGGATGGATTTGATCTTTGCGTCATCGCTTTGGGAGTAGGCTGCGAACGGGATCAAAAGAAAGACGAGTATTGGTAGTAGATGTTTCATCAGTCTCCTAATAGTACTTACTACATTGAAAGTTTAGAACCCGCCTTCGCCCGGCATGCCGCTCGAACACGGCTCTAAACAATATCAGATTCCCAGCACACAGAACTCAGGCTGCAACACTCAGACCTTTCTCTATTCCACCCAATCGGCGATGAACACGTTGGTATCGCCGCGCTTTTTTGCGTTTCGGTTTGACGCGAAAACCAGCTTTTTACCGTCCGGCGAGAACATCGGAAAGCCGTCAAAGGACTCATACGTCGTGATTCGTTCCAGACCCGTGCCATCGAGATTAATCATCAAAATGTCAAAATTTCGCTTTCTCTCGTCCTTTGCAAGATGGTTTGAAGAAAATATGATCTTCTTTCCGCTTGGATGGAAGTACGGCGCAAACGAGGCATCACCAAGCTTTGTCACCTGTCGTTTGTTCGAACCATCCGCGTTCATAACCCATACTTCAAAGTTGGCCGGCTCGATCAAGTCATTTGCGAGCCTATCTTTGTACCTGGCAATTTCTGCTTCGGTTTTCGGGTGGTAACTCCGGTAAACAATCTGTTTGCCGTCGGGTGAGAAGAATGGACCGCCGTCATATCCCAGTGCGTCCGTAAGTCTTTTTACGTTCTTGCCGTTACGGTCCATCGAGTAAATATCGAGGTCGCCATCACGCATCGATGTGAATACAATCGTCTTTCCATCCGGAGAAACCGTTGCCTCGGCGTCGTATCCGGGTGATTTTGTGAGTCTTTTGACACCGCTGCCGTC
>JABDKD010000049.1 GCA_013003215.1 Pyrinomonadaceae bacterium | reverse complement strand
ATAGAAGGCCGGCGGGACAGAAGCATGGAAGGATAGAAGGCGGGCAGGAGAGAAGGATAGTAGGATCCTGCATACCTGCATACCTGCATACCAGCATACCTGCATACCTGCATACCTGCATACCTGCATACCTTCATACCTTCATACCTTCATACCTTCATACCTTAGCTCCCGCTACCCCAGGAGGAGGCTTGATGAAAAGGATTATTCTGTGGGATTATGAACGCGGAACGTGGCAATACGATGTTTTTTGTCTTTTGATCATTGCGTTTATCTTCCTGACACTAAAATCTTGGTTTTAGTTTTCTGCGGCAACCTGCAATTACGGGTTCCCGTCTAAAGATTTTGGCCACACGTGCCGGAAATTCATTTATATATCCAGATAAACGGACCGGTTCCGGTCTTTTTGTGTATAGGCCTTCGGTTTATAGCTTCAGGAGTGAATTTATGAGGATTTCATCAAGGGTTTTGATTTCTGTTTTCGCAATAGCGATGATAGTTGGCGTTTTTGGCGTGCAGCAATCAAATGCCCAGATTTTGAGCGACATTTTGAAGACGATGGAAGGGCACAAGAACTCCCTTCAGTCACTAAAGGCTTCTGTGAAGATGACCGAATACGAAGCGGCGCTGGGCGATGAAACGGTCAAGAATGGCGACGTCAGTTATGTTCCGCGGCCCGGCAAAGACGCGTTGGTCAGAATCGATTGGATAAGACCTGACGAAACGTTGGTAGTCGCGAGCGGAAAATACATTCTCTACAGGAAGAGACTCAACCAGGCGATCGTAGGAAAAGTCGATGACTCAAAGAAGCAGAAAGGGACGAACAACGCCCTGAAGTTTATGAGTATGTCGAAAAAGGAGCTTCAGGATAATTACGAAGTGGTGTATCTGGGACAGCCTACAGTGGGCGGTGTCGAGGCCTGGCACCTAAAGCTGACCCCCAAGGGACCGGACAGTTTTAAGATTGCGGAATTGTGGGTCGATGGAAACGGGATGCCGATTCAGGCAATGATCCGCCAGAAAAACAATGATGAATCGACAATTCGTCTTTCGAAGATAAAAAAGAATGAGGTCATTAAAACGTCTGTGTTTAAGATAGATCTTAAGGGCGTCAAGATTATCGATGGGTAGTGATCGCTTTGAGATCAGTTCAAGGTTCAAGTTTTAGACTCTAAGTCTAAAAGTTCAGGTTTCGGAATTCGAGTTCCTGGATGCTAGTTCGGATTTCATGCTCAAAGCCGGGATATCTCGTATCTAGTTCAGAAAAGATTCCAAGTCAGAATTAACAGACTTGGAACTTGGAACCTGAAACGTGAAACCAAGAGCCGTGAACCGCGAAGCGCCGCCTTTTGCGGCGTCTTTCATTTTACGTGACGTCGGAGGATATTTCATGAAGTTAAATCTAACTGTTCTATTCGTCGTGGCAACGGTATTGCTCGGACCAATGGCTCTAGAATCGGAGGCTCAGGAAGTTAATCGACTTTTGACAAAGATGGAAGAAAACCGGCAAGAACTTACCTCGCTAAAGGCCAGGATAAAGAAGACGGAGTTTGATTCGACCCTCGGCGACGAAGATTCCAGGGCGGGAGATGTAATGTACTGGCCCCAGGGTGAAAGGGACGCATGGTTTCGAATTGACTGGGATATTCCCAGTGAGTCCCTAATCGTCGCCGGAGGCAGATACATTCTTTGGCGAAAGAGATTCAATACGTACATCACGGGCAAGACCGAAGGAGCAAAGGCACAGAAGAAAACAAACAATGCTCTTAGGTTTATGAGCATGAGCAGGGCCGAGCTAAAGAAGAATTATTTGTTTGAGCATTTGGGCCGTAAATCGTTGAACAGGGAAAGCGTTACCCATCTGAAATTAATCCCGAAAGGCGCCGGTGGCTTTTCCGAGGCCCAGGTTTGGATTGACTCGGAAGGAATGCCCCTGCAGTCGAAGATCATTCACCGGAACAAAGATGAAACTACAGTCCGGCTTTCAAAGCTGAAAAGAGACATAAAGCTTTCGAAGGATGAGTTCTTCCCGGATTTGACCAAACTTAAGCGGCTTGATGCTTAGAAGAGATCAGAGATCAGGAATTATTGGTGGCTAGCGCACTGCGCTCGCCGTTCAAGGTTCCAAGTTCAAGGTTCAAAGTTCAAGGTTCAAGGTGCGTTTTGAAGCATTGAACTTTGAACCTTGAACTTTGAACTGTCCAAGGCTGATAATGTAAACTTCCTGTTTGCGGACAAGAGCGGATCGCTATTGTATTTGATTCAATAAGCGCTCACAGCTCATTGCTAACGATTAGATATGCCAAAAGCGAGCGCATTTAGTCGCTTTACAAGAGGAGTCAGACACACGACACGTGCTTTTAGATCTACAAAGCACCCGGTGCTCGTGCACATCGTACCCATGCGGCGGTGTAACTTGTCGTGTACCTATTGTAATGAGTACGACAAGACCTCTGACCCGGTGCCGACCGACGTGATGATGGATCGGATCGACAAGCTCGCTTCATTCAACAGTTCGGTAATAACGATCTCGGGCGGCGAACCGATGATGCATCCCGACATCTACGCGATAATTGCGCGGATTCGCAAGCATGGCATGATCGCCGGCCTGATCTCGAACGGCTATTACTTCCAGGTTCCGAAGATCAAAAAGCTCAACGAAGCGGGACTTGATTACCTACAGATTTCGATCGATAACGTCACCCCTGATGACGTGTCAAAAAAGAGCCAGAAGGTGCTCGACGCGAAACTCGTAAACCTTTCCGAACACGCGAAGTTCAAGGTAAACATCAATTCGGTGGTCGGGGGAGGCGTCGCGAATCCCGAAGAGGCTCTCCAGATCGCAAACCGCGCGAGGGAACTCGGTTTTTCCTCAACCGTAGGCGTGATCCACGATGAAGACGGCCTCAACAAAGGTCTCACCGAGCGTGAAAAAGAAGTCTATGCCGAGATCAAGGCAAAGGGCGCCCGCAGCTACGCGCGCTGGAACTGGTTCCAGGACAAGCTTGTAGAGGGTGAAGAATACGAATGGCGCTGCCGTTCGGGAGCCCGGTATCTCTATATCTGTGAAGAGGGACTCGTTCATTGGTGTTCGCAACAGCGCGGCACACCCGGAACGCCCTTGCTCGAATACACCCACAAAGACATGCACCGCGAATATCACACCGAAAAATGGTGTGCTCCTACCTGCACGATCCAATGCGTACACCAGGTCGGTCATCTCGACGCCTGGCGCGATCCTCAAATATCGGAAGCCGAGTATGCCAAGAAGTACGGCAACGGGCTGAACAAAGAGACTGTCGCTAAAGTGCTTGAAGGGCGATAGTTTTCATTGACCATTGACCATTGACCATTCGATCAACTAGCGGAAACGCTTAATGAATTACAAGATTCTGGCATTCTTCAGAAAACCCGTATCTTTAAATTGCCGCTAGCTTCAGCTAGTGGAATGTGCAAATCATTCTAGATTGGGACTCAAGCCCCTTCTTAAATCAGAATCATGCCCCATGTTTAAGCACTGGCAATTTAAAGCGAGTGCTTAATTTAAAGCACTTGCTTAACCTTCCTTCGGTCAAAGCGCTATTTTTCGTGACACTAACACCCATTTCTGGCAATCTAGGTTCGTATGAATCTAGAGCAGTCAATGGACCTGGCCTTAGCGGTTTTTACTCAATACGAGAGTTCTACCTGGGATGCACTTGAAAAGGCGATGTATGATTCCGGGATTTCGAAGCTGAACGCCGAGAGGATACTCGAATTTATGCCGCTCGCGTTTGGTCGCGTGATGATGCGGGACTCCGGCGTGAAGTTCCACGATACCTACCAGAGAAAAAAGCCCGGATCCAGCCGCAGCAAAAAGTTTTCGTTCGCCGATAATGAGGTATTTGCGGCTTCTTTGAAGTATGCCGAGAGACAAGCGAACAGTAGATCGGGAATCGAGAGGCTGACCGCGGTTTCTGCGCGTAGCCCTGAAATGAAAACTATTCAAGATCTGGTCAATGAGGGTTCTGATCCGAAGAGTATTGTTCTCTCCAGTCCGGTTCTGGGATGGACTTCAAAACCTGAGAATCCGGGTGACAAGCAGTGGTGGCAGATCTGGTAGATTCTTTGACCATTGACCATTGACCATTGAC